>URLG01000013.1 GCA_900548535.1 Candidatus Segatella intestinihominis
AGATGGTTAAGAGCCCTAAGACTGGTGCTTATGTTTTCGATGAGAAGATGGTACCTAACGAGGCTGTTAAGGACTTCTTCAAGGACTAATCATTCTGTGTTAGCTTGCTAACATAAGATATTGATTTTCATTCATTTGAAGAAAATATAAAAAATAAGAAGGTCGCTAACTTCAGATTTCTCTGAATGGTTAGCGACCTTTTTTTATGCATTTAATTATTAATTATTAATTCTAAATTACCCTTAGATCTTGCTCCAGTCGATGCTGCGAATGAAGGCGAGGGTCTTGACCCAATCGCAGTCCAGGCAGAACTGGATAGGGCACTCCTTGTTGTCATAGTAAGACATCACATACTCTGTGTCGGTGTCATTGAAGAGTTTGTGGTCGTAGGTGGCCTGCTTGAAGAGGCTGGTTACCAAGTATCTGTTCTTCTCCTTCGCCTCGTTCAGGCGCTTCTGGTATACGCTTATGTATACACTCATGGCATAGGCTTGCTCATTAAGGAAGCGTATCTTGGCATTGAGCGTATCGGCATTGGCATTCTTGTCGAGCATCACCACAGGCGGCAATACCTTGCTGCGCAGATAGGTCATGGCATCGAACTTGAAGAGTGCCACCTTGCGGGTGTTCAGACTCTTGGTGGTATCATTGATGATGATATCCGATGTGCGCAATATCTCGTTGAGCACATCCTGGGCACTGCTCTTCACTGAGAAGAGGCTCAATGCCACGAGTAGGGTCAATATTTTCTTCATATCTTTCGTAGATTTTATATATTTCTTATCGTTATTTTTCGGATAGCCAAAGTTTGTTGTGGCGTTTCGCCATAGCAAACTTTGGATTGTTCTCTCCGTGCGTACTTGCGTGTCGGAATCCCTTATGCGTGTCTGAGCAGGAAGATGCTATGGTCGATGCAGGCAGGAAGTTCCTCCTTGTAGTGGGTCACCATGATCATCGTCTTGTTCTTGCGCTGGCAGAAAGCCTCGATCACGTCCTTCACCAGTCGGCGGTTCACATTGTCCAGTCCGTGGAGCGGCTCATCGAGTATCAGGAGCTCTGGGTCCTTGACAAAGGCTCTAGCCAGCAACACCAGGCGCTGCTCGCCGCTCGACAGTTTGAGGAATCCTCGCTCCTCCAAGCCCTCCAGTCCGAACACCTTCATCCAGAAGCGGCACTTGTCCATGTCTTCCTCCTTAGGCTTCACGTAGAGACCCACGGAGTCCATCAGTCCGCTAGCCACGATGCGGATGGCTGGCAGGTCGCGCTGGTAGGAGCGATGCAGCTCAGGCGATACGTAGCCGATGTGCTTCTTGATGTCCCAGATGCTTTCGCCCGAACCACGGGGATTTCCAAAGAGGGCGATGTCGCAGGCGTAACTCTGTGGGTTGTCGGCACATACCAGGCTCAGCAGGGTACTCTTTCCGGCACCATTCTGTCCGCTCAGTGCCCAGCGCTCGCCATTGTTCACGGTCCAGTCCAGCTCCTTCAGGATGGTGCGCTCGCCGTAGAGGATGCTCACTTTGTTCATCTTTACCACCTCCTCTGAGTGATACTCACGGTCGCTGTATGGCAGGTCTTGGATGGCCTGCACCAGTGCTGGGCTCAGTACGTGGGCTGGCACGGGCTGGCGGCTGTCCAAATACTGCTGCTTGGTCACCTTCGGCAATACCTTCATATCCTTCACTTCCACCACGTGGGTGATGAATTCTGGTATGTCGTCGCTCTTGCTCAGCACCAGGATGATTTGAAGGGCTCGCTCGCTGCTCAGGTTCTTCAGGAGGTCCTTGAGCTGGTCGCGGGTCTCGGCATCGAGTCCGATGAATGGATTGTCCATGATGAGCACTCTAGGCTCCGAGAAGAGGGTAGAGGCTAGCTTGAACTTGCGTAACTCGCCGCTGCTCAGCAGGATAACGTACTTGTCCATCAGATGCTCCATGTGGAATAGCTGGTAGATGTGCTTCTGCAGCTCACGGCGCTCAGGGGTGTCGTCGCCCGCCATCTGGTAAGCCTCCTCCAGCTTGTCCTTCACGATAGGAGTGCTTTCGTCTATCTCCAGCTGGTTCCATCGCTGCTGCAGGAAGTAGGTGCGGTCGTTGTCGCCTCCGTAGGTGTCGCGGAAGGTGATATTCTTGATGTTGTCGCTCACCAGGGGCTTGGTGCTTGGTGCGAAGTCGTAGTCGGGATCGTGCATCAAGAGGGGGTGGCGACCCACTATCATGTCTACGAACATGGACTTGCCACCTCCGTTAGGGCCTACGATGGCGACGTGCTCACCCTCGCAGGTTTCAAAGTTGACTGGCTCTGCCATTCGCCATTCGGGCATACGGGTTACGCCATTTTTTATACTGATAATCTTTTGCATATTCACTCTGTTTATTTATGGGTTGTCCTGTTGAGGGCAGCCATGAGTTTAGCTTGTGGTGTGGTGGCGGATGCCATGCCTGCGGTGCGGCTTTGGTTCTTCTGGGCGAAGTCCTTCCAGCTGCTGTAGTGCTTGCCCTCCACCTGCGGACGGCTCATCTGCAGGAAGTGGCAGTAGGCGGCGCCCAGGGCATCGGTGGCATCCATGAATTTCGGCATCTCCTCGGGCTTGATGCGCAGCATGCGTTGCAGCATCGCCGCCACCTGCTCCTTGGAGGCTTGTCCCTGTCCGGTGATGGCCATCTTGATCTTGAGCGGAGCGTATTCGTGGATGGGCACGTCGTGGTGGATGGCCGCAGCTATCGCCACGCCCTGCGCCCTGCCCAGCTTCAGCATGGACTGCACGTTCTTGCCAAAGAAGGGCGCCTCAATCGCCATTTCATCGGGCAGATAGGAGTCGATGATGCCCGTTACGCGCTCAAATATCTTGCCCAGTCTCTGATAAGGGTCCTTCTCCTTGCGCATGTCGATGACGCCCATCACCACCAGTTCTGCCTTGTTGCCCACCACGCGTATCACGCCGTAGCCCATCACGTTGGTGCCAGGGTCTATGCCCAGGATGATTTTCTCCGGTTTCATCGAAATCTATTAACTATAAACTATTAACTTTCAGCCGATTCTATCGGTCCATATAGGGATTGTGGGCCAACTCTTCGCCGATGCTGGTTTGTTCGCCATGACCAGGCAAAACCACGGTTTCATCGGGCAATTGTCCGAGATGTCTCAGGCTATTGATGATGCGAAACATGCTGCCGCCAGGGAAATCGGTTCTGCCGATGGAAGCGTGGAATAGGGTGTCGCCCGTGAATGCCACGTGCTCCTGCTCGCAGTAGAAGGTTACGCTGCCGTTGCTGTGGCCTGGGGTCTCGATGATGGAGAACTCATGGGTTCCGAAGCGGATGATCTCGTCCTCCTCGAAGAAGTGGTTGATGGCAGGGAAGTCATAGTTCAGCTCCATCTGGTAGAAGGTTTGCGCCTGATTTTTGAGGTTCTTCATCAGTTTCTCGTCGCCCTGCGAAACCTCGGGTTTCAACCCAAACTCCTCATGGATGGTGTTGTTGCCGAAGTTATGGTCCAGGTGGCCATGGGTCACGAGCAGATGCTTTGGCTTCAAGCCTTCCTTCTTGATATATTCAGTGATAGCCTTGCGCTCCTCTGGGTAGAAGGCGCCGCAGTCGATGATCACGCATTCCTTGGTGTCATCGCTCACCACGTAGCAGTTTTCCTGCAACATGTTGCATTGAAATCTCTCTATGTGCATCATAATGTTTTTATTTTTTTATGCTGGGACGTAGACCAACTGCTTGTCCTGTGCAAACCATTCTTCGTCGAAGAAGGTGCTGAGGGGCGTGATTTCCGCCACGTTGCGATATTGTTTGAGTTCCTCTTCCAGGTTGCCGCCCTTCAGACAGAGCAGTCCGTTGGGGAGGGCATTTTGGTTGGTCTTCTTAAAGTTCTTCTTGATAATCTTCATGAGATCAGGGAGTTGCATCACGGCGCGGCTCACCACGAAGTCATACTTGCCCTTCTCGTCCTCGCCCCTGAGGTGCTCAGCCTTCAGGTTTTCGAGTCCGATGGCATTCGCCACCTCGGTAGCCACCTTGATTTTCTTGCCCGTGCCGTCGATGAGCTTGAATTTGCACTCAGGGAAGAGGATGGCGAGGGGCACGCCTGGGAATCCGCCGCCGCATCCGAAGTCTAGGATTTCGGTGCCTGGGCGGAAGTTGATGGCCTTGGCGATGGCCATGGAGTGGAGCACGTGATGCTCATAGAGATTGTCGATGTCCTTGCGGCTGATGACGTTGATCTTGGCGTTCCAGTCACGGTAGAGGGCGTCGAGCTGCTCTATCTGCTGCTTCTGCTTGTCGGTGAGCTCCGTGAAATATTTCTCGATGATGTTCATATTTTCTTATTTATAATAATGTATATAGATGCAAAGGTACGTCATTTTTCTGATACCACCAAACTTTTTGACATAAAACCTCCAAACTTTATGACATAAAAAAGGGCTGGACACTCATTTCTGAATGTCCAGCCCCTTTTATTTTTGACTGTCTAGCCTTTTCTTCTTGCCTAGATTTTTCTTGAAAAAGCCCCCCTTCTCTTCTAGAGCCCTACGTTCCAGAGTCGCCGCCCTCCTCTGTACCAGAGCTAGAGCCGCCTGGGGTAGTGTCGCCCTCGGATGAGCCTGGGGTAGTGCTGCCCTCGGATGCGCCTGGGGTAGATGAGCCGCCGCCATCGCCGTTGGTGTCTGAGCTACACCTTCCTGGACGTAAAGGCCGACTCGGTGGGCGACAACTTCAGGGACAAGATGATGGCCATGATCACGGAGCGCACAGCCAAGAGCGTGATCGGCACCACCATTCACTTTGAGACCGATGAATATGGCCGCATCACCAAGATCACCAATCTCTCGCAGATCAAGAAGCAAGCCAAGGCGCTCTTCAAGGCCAGCATGAATGATATCGCCGCCATGCCCGTGATGCAGGCAATGAAGAAAGCCATTGGGCTGGACTTTGCTAAGATAGGCAAACAGGCTGACATCGACGAAGTGGTGGAGGGCTACCTGGAGGAGCTGAAGCTGCTCTTCATCTGCCACGGCAGCCAATATCAGGTGGGCGAGCACCACGAGCACGAGGATGCTACCGAGGATAGCTATGCTAACGACACCTATATCAATGCCAGCCTAGAGAAGAACGGCAACTACACCATCTCCTGCGATGTAATCAGCGTGATACCTAAGGAGACTGTGAAGGAGCTGATGGGCGGCTTGATGACTGGCATCCTGGAAGGATTGAAGGGCAAAAAGAGCGATGACGGCAAGAATCATGATGGCGACATCAAGGATTTGGACGGCGAGTTTAAGCAGGGGATAGACTCGCTGCTTAATCAAGATGCGCAGATGAAGGAGTCTCTCACCGTGACCTGTTTTGAGGATGGCTGGCCAGAGACGGTGCTGAAGCAGAATGAGAATGTGATGGGAGGTCAGGGCAAGTTGAAGCAGAAGCTCATCGAAGCTAGCCGATTTGCGCAGAGAGAGCAGTAATGTAATCGCTTATGGCCAAATAAGTTGCATAAAACTTGCATAAATATATAAAAACGAAGGAAAATGCAGAAAAATGCAGGAAGGCTCTACCGCCTGATGAAAGCCATCATGGAGGCAAGAGACAGAGACGAGAGTATCTGGATTACTGTAATTTAAATGATTGGGCAGGTAACAAAACCTGCCCAATCAGCATTAGATAAGGTGTAAGCTAAAAAACGCAAATTTTGGAGGTACTTATTGAGAACTATTTAGGTACTTATCGTTATCTCGTAAAATGCACTATAACCGACATTATGATAAATAGAGGTTGTTTATAAAATGATCCTGTGATATTTTTTAAATTTCTAAAATATATCCCCCGATGTTCAAAAACGTTTTTTAAATTTCTACACCCCATCTAAACCAAGAGAAATAAAATCAATCAATATTTTCAATATTTGCAACCTTTGTGGGCTCTTGTGCGTCAAATCACAAAAATAACCCATTAAATGTTTTGCAAAAATGAATATTAATAAATTTAGAAAGATGAACGTAAGTTTAAGACATGTACTTGCCGCCACACTGATTGCGGCTGCTCCGCTGGCTACCCAAGCCAAGCAATGGACACTACAAGATTGCATCAACTATGCGATTGCTAACAACATCTCCATCCAGAAGACGCAGCTCACCAAAGCTAGCGCCCAGGAAGATTATCTGCAAGCTAAGTCAGCCCTGTTGCCTTCGCTCAGCGCCAGCACCAACCAGAGCGTGAGCTACACTCCATGGGTGGCTAGCGGTATCTCCAGCGATGGTTTCTCCAGAGCTTCCATCGACAAGGTATATTACAACGGTTCTTATAGCGTGATGGGAAATTACACCATCTGGAATGGCAATAAGAATCGCAATCAGGTAAAACTCAATAAGTTGGCAGCCGATGCAGCCGAGTTGGATTCTGCCGCACAAGCCCTGCAACTGGAGGAACAGATAGCCCAACTCTACGTTCAGATACTCTACAGCACCGAGGCTATCAAGGTGAACAAGGAGAGCTACGAATCGAGCCTGGAGAACGAGAAGCGTGGCGAGGAATTTGTGAAGGTGGGCAAAATGAGCAAGGCAGACCTAGCCCAACTCACCGCCCAGAGAGCACAGGACGAATATGACATCGTGCAGGCTGAGAGCAACGTGAAGAACTACAAGCGCCAGCTCAAAGAACTGCTCCAGATAACGAGCGACGAGCCATTCGACATCGCCATTCCTGCTGCCACCGACCAGATGGCGCTCGCCTCTATCCCAGCCATGAACGGCGTGTATGAGGCTGCCCTGCAGAACCGCCCAGAGTTCCTGAGCTATCAGAACCAGTTGGACCAGAACGACCTCAACATCAAGATAGCCAAGGCGGGCAAACTGCCTACCATCAGTGCCAATGCAGGCGTATCTACCAGCACCACTTCCATGAATAACAATGGATGGACCAATCAGATAAAGACCAACTTCAATGTGGGCGGCGGCATCGGTGTGAGCATCCCCCTATTCGACAATCGCTCTACCAAGACTGCCGTCAACAAGGCTCTCATCCAGCGCCAAAGCATCCAGCTCGACATCAAGAATGAGCGCACCAAGCTCTACTCTACCATCGAAAACTACTGGTTGCAAGCCAATACCAACCAGAGCCAATTCAAGGCAGCCCAGGTGAGCAGCGAGAGCGCACAGACCAGCTACGACCTGCTGAGAGAGCAATTCCATCTGGGACTGAAGAACATCGTAGACCTGCGCACAGGCAAGGATAATCTCCTGAAAGCCAAGCAGAACGAGCTGCAATCCAAGTATCTCACCATCCTGAATCTGAACATGCTCAAATTCTATAAGGACGGAGGGGTGAAGTAATTTTTAATTAATAATTAATAATTAATAATTAAGAATTTTGCAAAACATTTAATAGGTTATTATACAATGAAGAAATTGAAAATCAGTAAGATTTGGATTGCCTTCTTAGTGGTGGTAATCGTAGCTATGGCGGCATGGGCGCTGGTAAATGAAGAACGAAGAGTGAATAGTGAAGAATTCTCTTCCAAAATATTCCACAAATAATTTGGTTAATAAGAAGAAAAGTTGTACTTTTGCGTTTGCAATAGTGCAACTTTTTTAATATATATAATAAGGTATGAAATTTATAGGAATAATTCCAGCAAGATACGCTTCTACGCGATTCCCTGGCAAGCCATTGGCGCTGCTGGGTGGCAAACCCGTGATACAGCATGTATATGAGAAGGTGGCAGCCGTACTGGAGGCTGCCTATGTGGCTACTGACGATGAGCGCATCTATGACGCCGTGAAGGCATTCGGCGGCAACGTGGTGATGACCCGCAAGGACCACAAGAGCGGCACCGACCGCATAGAGGAAGCCATCGAGAAGATAGGTGGCGACTGGGACGTGGTGGTCAATGTGCAGGGCGATGAGCCATTCGTGGCTAAGAGTCAGCTCGACACCATCTGCCATTGTTTCGACGACCCAACCACCCAGATAGCAACCCTGGGCAAGGCTTTTACATCCATGGAGGCAGTGGAGAATCCTAACAGCCCTAAGATAGCCGTGAGCAATCAGGGATTTGCCCTCTACTTCTCGCGCAGCGTGATACCTTACGTGCGTGGCAAGGAGCGAAAGGACTGGCTCCAGAACTTCCCTTACCTCAAGCACCTGGGCATCTACGCCTATCGCAAGGAGGTTTTGAGAGAGGTTACCCAGTTGCCACAGAGCTCGCTGGAGATAGCCGAGAGCCTGGAGCAGCTGCGCTGGTTGCAGAATGGCTATAAGATCAAGGTGGGAACCACCGACGTGGAGACCGTGGGCATCGACACCCCAGAGGACCTGCAGAGAGCAGAGGAATTCCTGAAGGGAATGAAGAATTAAGAATTTATAATTAATAATTCATGAGTCAGATAGAGCAAAAGGTTAGCAAGTATATCCATCGCCATCACCTGCTAAAGCATGATGGTCGATACATCGTGGCACTGTCGGGCGGGGCTGATAGTGTGGCGTTGCTATGCATTCTGGATGCGCTGGGCATGAACATCTCTGCCGCCCATTGCAATTTTCATCTGCGTGGTGAGGAGAGCTATCGCGACGAGCAGTTCTGCGTAGACCTCTGTCAGAAGATGGGCATCTCCCTGAGCCGCATCCACTTCGACACCCAGGAGTATGCCCAGTTGCACAAGGTGAGCATCGAGATGGCGGCTCGCGACCTGCGCTATCGCTACTTTTCCCAGCTGGCCAAGGACCTAGAGGCTGACGGCATCTGCGTGGCGCACCATCGGGACGACAATGTGGAGACCCTCTTGCTCAATCTGCTCCGAGGCTCGGGCATCGACGGACTGGCAGGCATCGCCCCCCAGAACGGCAATATCCTGCGCCCCCTACTCTGCATCAGTCGTCAAGACATCTTGCAGTATCTCAAGGAGAAAGGTCAGGACTATGTTACCGACTCCACCAATCTGGAGGACGACGCCCTGCGCAATAAGATTCGCCATCACGTCATCCCCCTCTTGCAGACGCTGAATCCCGCAGCCAGCGACAACATCGCCCTCTCGGCTAAGTATGTGCGCCAAGCCTGCGAGATGCTATCTGCCATGGGGGGTAGCCAACAGCATCAGGAAGGCACTGAGGAGGAAGAAAATCCCCAGGCAGATACCCTATATATAAATAAGGTGGAAGTGATGCAGGCACCCAGTCCCGAATTTATGCTCCATCATCAGATAGGCAGCTACGGATTTCATGGCGAATGCATCGACAGCATCATCGAGGCAATGGAGGCCCAAGACGGTGGCGTGGGCAAGGTATGGAAAAGCAATGACCACATGCTAGCCATCGACCGAGACAGCCTGCTCATCACCTCGCTCCATCACCTGGAAGTCTGCCAGCAAGAGAGCAGCTTTCGCATTCCGGAGGAAGGTAACTACCACATCGGCAATCTCCAACTGCGCATCAAGCAATATGAGAAGGCAGCTGATTTCCAACCCAGCAAGTCGGCTCGTCGCATCACGCTCGATGCCGAGAAGGTGAACTTTCCCCTCGTATATAGACGCACTGAAACAGGGGATCGATTCCAACCCTTCGGCATGAAGGGCAGCAAACTGGTGAGCGACTATCTGACCGACCGCAAGCGCAGCTACCTCCAAAAGCTGGAGCAGCACGTCATCACCCACCGAGACGGAGACATCATCTGGCTCGTGGGCGAACGGACATCTGAGAAGACAAAGATAACAGAGCAAACCCAGACGATTCTGGAAATAGAAATCAAAGATTATGAACAAAAATAAGAAGAAGGGCATCGCTACGGCAGGTGCCCTATTCGTTTTACTATTGGTGGCATTCGGATGCTGGACCTATCACTGTCTGTATCCGAGCCGACAGCGCGTGACTGAGGCAAAGGCCATCGTCAAGGCATACAGTCACTATGAATTCAGGCAGGACGGCAGGCTTATCTTCCGATTTGACGAAGACACCACCACCCTGGCAGCCTGTTTCATGGACCAATATGCCCTCTTGCCATCCTGCCAGGGCAGAATGGCTGTGGCTTACAACGCCAAACTAAGCAAGGACAGATATCAGAAGGTGGATGCCAACTCCCTATTCCAGGAGCGCATCGACTCGATAGACAGCGCGTATGCCGACTCCAACTGGAAGGTGGGCGAACTGAACTACTACGTTCACTCCCACTCCGTGATGGACGAAGGCTACAACATGATATGCGACTACACGCAGCGAGAAATCCTGATCAGAGACTCAGCCAAGAAGTTGGTTGACTCCTTGAAACACGTAAGAAAGAACGGCAAGGTGAAACTGGTGCGCAGCGTCAGCTACAGAGCCTTCTATCGCAATGAGGAAGGCAAGCTGGTCAGTGCGCCATGCCATCTACTGAAGCAGATGACGGGCTTGCATACCCTAGGCATCCACCAGTTTCAGCTCACATCAGCCGAGACTCCGCAAGGCGTGAGTGCCCTCTCGCCCCGCACAGCCTCATCACTGGTAAGAGCACAAGCCAGCACCCTGCGTCGAGCCATCAACTATGGGCTCAAGCCCGACTCGCTGGGCTGGTATGAAGGCAGCTACGATAGCATCTACCAAGCCAACGGACACGGCAAGTGGCAGGGCTACGACGGCACCTACTATGAGGGCGCTTGGCAGGCAGGCAAGCGCGAGGGATTCGGATTCTGCATAGCACCCAAGAAGCCACTCCGTGTGGGCGAATGGAAGAACGACCGATATAAAGGCGAACGACTGGTATACACCTCCGACCGCATCTATGGCATCGACATCTCCAAGTATCAGCACGGCAAGGGCAAGAAGAAGTATCCCATCGACTGGAGCCGTCTGCGCATCACCCATCTGGGCAGCATCAGCCGCATCACCCATCTGGGCAGCGTCAACTTCCCCATCCGCTACATCTACATCAAGAGCACGGAGGGCAAGTCGCTTCTCAACCCATTCTATAAGAAAGACTACCGGGCAGCCAAGGCTCACGGATTCAAGGTGGGCACATACCACTTCTTCAGTACCACGACGCCAGCCAGAGAGCAAGCCAATTTCTTCCAGAAGCATTCCATCATACAGAAGGGAGACTTCCCAGCCGTGCTGGATGTGGAGCCACTTCCTAGTCAAATCAAGAAGATGGGAGGAGTCGGAGTGCTCTTTGCCCGAGTGAGAACCTGGTTGAGACTGGTGGAGAGAGCCACTGGCAGGAAGCCAATCCTTTACATCAGCCAATCCTTTGTAAACCGCTATCTGCCAATGGCTCCCGACTTGAAGAAGAACTATCAGGTATGGATAGCGAGATACGGAGAGTACAAGCCCGACATCCATCTGGTGTACTGGCAACTGTGTCCTGATGGCAGGGTGGCAGGCATCCGAGGAGAGGTGGATATCAACGTATTTAATGGCTATCATGATGCCTTCTTGAAATTCTTTAAGAATGAGAGTATTAGGTAAAAGATGGAAAATCCAAGGAATTTAAACTAATTATTGTTAAATTCCAACCAACCTCTTTTACTTTTTAGTATCTTTGCATCTAAGTATGTAACTAAGAGAGGAATATAACAATGAGACAGCTTAAAATTTCAAAGAGTATAACCAACAGAAACAGCGAGACGCTTGACAAATATCTCGTGGAGATAGGTCGCGCCCCGATGATTTCCATTGATGACGAGATAGAACTAGCCCAGGAAATCCGCAAGGGCGGCAAGAAGGGCGAAAGAGCCAAGAAGAGATTGATAGAGGCCAACCTGCGCTTTGTGGTGTCTGTGGCCAAGCAATATCAGCATCAGGGACTCACCCTGACCGACCTGATAGATGAGGGCAACATCGGTCTGATCAAGGCTGCCGAGCGATTTGATGAGACCCGAGGCTTCAAGTTTATCTCCTATGCCGTATGGTGGGTTCGCCAGAGCATCCTTCAGGCCATCGCCGAGCAGAGCCGCATCGTGCGCCTGCCCCTGAACCAGGTGGGCTCACTCAACAGGGTGAACCAGGAGATTAACAAGTTTGAGCAGGAATATCAGCGCAAACCAAGCATCGAGGAGCTCTCGGACCGCACGGGCGTGGAAGAGGAAAAAATCTCTCAGAGCATGATGGCAAGCGGCCATCATGTGAGCATCGATGCCCCATTTGGCGAGGACGATGACAACTCCATGGCAGATGTGATGTCGAGCGGAGATGACAGCCGAACTGACAAGGAAGTGGACCATGAGAGCATGGCTACCGAACTGCTGGCAGTGCTCAAGAAGACGCTCAAAGACCGCGAGTGGAAGATACTCTGTGGCTGCTATGGCATCGGCGAGCCAGAGAAAGGCTTGGAGGAAATGGGCGACAAGTTTGGACTCACCCGAGAGCGAGTGCGCCAAATCAGGGAGAAGAGCATCTTGAAGCTCAGAGAGTCGGGCAATATCAAGGTTTTGATGAAATACTTGGGCTAATATCCATATTGTAGATACTATTAGTCATTTTGTGATAATTTCACAAAATAAAACGCCAAAAAGTTTGGGTATTTCTATAGTTTTCGTTAACTTTGCAATCGGGTACAGACTATATCTGTAGCCCGATTTTTGTTTTATGAGAAGATATCTACTAATCATCATTACCATCGTCTTCTGCACCACCAACTTATGGGCTGGCAAGAGAAGACCATCATCGAACGACGCTTTCGCCGACTCGGTGATGCGACTGGTGTTTCACTATGCCGCAACAGTAGATACCACGGGGCAAGGCTCCCACTCATCCTATGCCTATACCAAATTCCAACTGCGCACCAACAAGCGCAATGTCACACTGATGCTCGTACCCACGATGTATGCCGTGGCTCATGGCGGCAACCGTAAGTTTATCAGCGAATATTACAGCCAGCTGAAACTCGACAAGCAGGGCAAGCCCGTCATCAAGCGCTTGCTCAATTTGAGCACCATCCCCCATCGTCGCAGCACCATGGACCAAGCTCTGCGCTATCTGACTCCCAATGTGTATGGCGAGACGCTCTTCCAGGAGAACATCCTCTCGCCTTTCCATCGTTCCAACAGAAGATACTATACTTATTCCGTTACTCCCCTGCCCTTTGGCATGGCACAGATCTATGTGTACCCGAGGGTGAAAAACACGCAGGCAGTAACGGCTAGGGCCATCGTGAGTTCGAAGACCGGGAAGATCAGCCTCGTCGACTTTGAGGGCGAATATGACATGACCCACTTCTACATCTCCGTCAAGATGGGCAAGGAAGGCTTCTTCTCGCTCGGACCGGAGAAGTGTGACATGCGAGCCAACTTCCGCTTCATGTGCAATAGAATATCGGGCATGTATACCTCTGTATATAATCTGTCAGAACCCCTGAGCGATACCCTGCGCCATGTAGCGGACACCGCCCAGATGGCAAGGGTGCGCCCCATCCAGCTGAACCAGGAAGAGGAATCCATCTATAAGCAGTATTTTATCCAACGAGCTAAGAATGATACGCTGGGCAACAAGTCCAAGAACGACTTCGTAAAAGATGTGCTCTGGGATGTGCTGGGCGACAATATGCTCAATAGAATCTCCTCCGGATTTGGCAGCCAGAACCAGGGGTATTTCAGAATGAGTCCTATTCTGAACCCTCTCTATATGGGCTATTCGGGCAGAAAGGGATTGGTATATAAGTTTGATGTAAGAAGCAGCTATGCCTTTAACCGTGACTTGCAATTGAGCCTTCAGTTCAAGGGCGGCTACAGCATGAAGCAGCATCGCTTCTACTTCAAGGTGCCACTGGTGTTCAATTATAATGCCAAGCACGAAGGCTACTTCAGCATAGAGGTAGGTAATGGCAACCGAATCACATCCAACAGAGTGGCTCGAAGTATGCTCGGCATCACTGAGCGAAGAGATTCTACAGGCATCGGAGCCGGAATGCCATTGGTGCCACCTGGTGGTTTTGGACAATCGCCCGTAAAGCCCGAGTTGCCTAGCAATGCCTATGGCGATGACATCTATGACTTCAAGGACAATTATCTCAGGATACTGAACCATTGGCGATTCAATCAGAACTTCGCCTGCGAGGCAGGATTGGTATCTCACAATCGTATAGCCGTGCGCCCTACCATCTATCGAGCTCTCGGCTACCCTACCACCTATACTTCTGTGGCTCCAGCCCTGGGCTTGGAGTGGTCGCCGATGGGCAGGAAGGGTCCCGTGCTGAAGTTGGACTATGAGCGAGGCATCAAGAACTTCTTCAAGTCAAACATCAACTATGAGCGCTGGGAGTTTGATGCCCAAACCATCCTCTACTCCTCCAAGCGTCGCTCCTTCTCGCTGCGATTCGGCACAGGATTCTACACCAGGAAGGGTGATCACTGGGACTTCGTGGATTACACCAACTTCCATGACAATAACATTCCGGGAGGCTGGAACGATAGTTGGAGCGGAGAGTTTGAGTTGCTCAGTTCGCAATGGTACAATGCCAGCGACTACTATCTGCGCTCCAACTTCACTTACGAATCGCCTATGATCGTGGTAGCTTGGTTCCCTCTCATCGGCAGATATATTGAGAAAGAGCGCATCTACGTGAGCGGACTCTCGGTGAAGCAACTTTCTCCCTACACGGAATGGGGCTATGGCATCACCACCCGACTCGTGACGCTCGGTGCCTTCGCAGCCTTCAAAAAAGGTAGTTTCGATGGCGTGGGATTCCGATTTGGATTCGAGCTGTTTAGCAACTGGTAGAAAGTGGCTGGCAGAGAAAGATAAGAATCTTTAGCCGATAAGACAAGAGAATAAACAATAATCAATAATCAGAACAATATAAACAACATATATATGAGTTCACAACTAACCGTTTACAAGGCAAGTGCCGGTTCAGGTAAGACCTTTACCCTGGCAAGAGAGTATATGACCCTCGTGATAGAGAATCCGAGGGCATATCGCACCATCCTAGCCGTAACCTTTACCAACAAGGCTACCGAAGAGATGAAACTTCGTATCCTGAGCCAGCTGTATGGCATCGCCAATAGTCTGTCCGAATCGAATGGCTATCTGGAGCAGATACAGCAAGCCTTGCCTCATCTATCTGTGCCACAAATCAGACAGCATGCAGCCGAGGCTCTCAACCTATTGATACACAATTATAATTACTTCCGTGTGGAGACCATAGACACCTTCTTCCAGAGCGTGCTGAGAAACTTGGCGCGCGAACTGGATTTGACGGCTAACCTGCGAATCGGACTCAATGATTACCAGGTGGAGCAGCAAGCTGTGGATGAGTTGATAGAAAGTCTGGACAATACCGACCGACTCCTCTTCTGGATCATGGACTACATCAAGGAGAACATGGACGATGACAAGAGTTGGAACGTAATAGGCCAGATCAAGAAATTTGGAGAGAATATCTTCAAGGATTATTATAAAGATAATTCCAATGCCCTGAACAACTGCATGGAGCAGGAAAACTTCTTCAAGGACTTTTCTGCCAAGATGCAAGGCATCAAGAGAAAGGCAAAGGAACAACTGCAGGAGATAGCAGCCACCTTCTTTGATACCCTGGAGGGAGAAGGATTCAGCGAAGATGACCTCAACCTCAAGACACGAGGCATCTGGAGCTATTTCAACAAACTGCGCCAAGGCAAATATAACGATGAAGACCTCATCAATGCCACCTTTAGCAAATGCTATGAGAGCCCAGACGCATGGGTCAAGAAATCGGATGTCAAGAACGGTACCCCTATCTATCAGTGTGTATCTCAATCCCTATATCCTATCCTGAGATTTTCGGAGGAGAATCGCCCTAAATTGCTGCGTATGTACAAGAGTGCCGAACTAACGGTGAAGCATCTCAACCAATTGCGCCTGTTGGGTAGCATCGACAAGAAGGTGAGAGAGCTGAACCAAGAGGCCAACCGCTTCTTGCTCAGTGACACGCAGACCCTGCTCCACTCCCTGATTCAGGACAGCGACTCCCCATTTATCTTTGAGAAGATAGGCACCCAGTTGGACCACGTGATGATAGATGAGTTTCAGGACACCAGTACCATCCAGTGGAAGAACTTCAAGGTGCTCTTGGAAGAGACCATGAGCCGCGAGAACGCAGGCAACTTGATTGTGGGCGATGTGAAGCAAAGCATCTACCGTTGGCGTTCGGGCGATTGGCGACTGCTCAACAATATAGAAAATCAATTTGAGCCTGGGTCCAAAACGATGGAAGTAAAAACGCTGGACACCAACTACCGTTCCGACCGAAACGTGATAGACTTCAATAATGCCTTCTTTGTGGCTGCTGCCAAGCAAGAGGCTGAGAATCTGAGCGAATCTAACTCAGAAGAAGTAAAGCAGTTGGTGAACGCTTATGCTGACGTAATCCAGAAAGTGCCAAGCAAGAAGAAGCAACAAGGCTATGTGGAAGTACAGCTCTTGGGAGGTGACGACACGACAGATAGTATGATGGAGCAAACCTTGGAAACCGTAAGAGAGCTCGAGGTGATGGGTGTGCCACTCAACAAGATAGCCATCTTGGTGCGTAGCAACCGCATCATCCAAGACATCGCCGCTTACTTCATGGATCATTCAGATTTTCCGATGGTTTCTGATGAGGCTTTCCGACTGGATGCATCCCAGGCTGTTTGTACGCTCGTCACGGCTCTTTATCTCCTGGTACATCCTAACGACGACATCGCCCGTGCCACCATCTTAAAGTATGTGCATACATATCTGGATGATGAATCGGCGATGGAGGCATTTACGGCAGACAGAGAGCGTTTGCTCCAGTTGCCACTCCTCGACCTTGTGGAAAATCTATATAGCATCCTGCAAATGGAATCGGTGGAGGAAATGAAGCAGCAGAGTGCCTATGTCTGCACTTTCTATGACCAACTGAATGGCTATCTGGCAGATAATAGCAGCGACATTGAGGCTTTCTTGACGGAATGGGACAATACCATCCATGAAAAGAGCATCCATTGCGATGCCGTCAATGGTATCCGTCTCATCACCATCCATAAGAGTAAGGGATTGGAGTTCGACCATGTCATCATGCCTTTCTGCGACTGGAAGATAGAGCAAAGCGGCACCATCTGGTGTGAACCGCAAGAGTCGCCCTACAATGAGTTGCCTTTGGTTCCAGTGGATTTCGGAGCCAAGCAGATGATGCATTCCATCTATGAGCCAGATTATCACCACGAGCATCTGCAGAATGTGGTGGATAATCTGAATCTGCTCTATGTGGCTTTCACCCGAGCTAGCCATAGCCTCTTTGTACTGGGCAAGCGAGGCAATGCCAATATGCGCAGCCTCATCATCGAGAGTGTATTGCCTGAGGTAGCTAAGCAATTGGAAGAGAGCGGAGTTCCTGTAGGGTTGGAAGGCGTAGGCTCTGACATAAAGACCGATGACATCAACTTCTCGTATGGTGAACTTCTCGTGGAGCCAGAGGTTCAGAAACGACATAAGCGGAACAATGTTTTTGTGCCGGAAGAGGAAAGTATCGAGGTACCTATTATAGTCAATACCGCGCTGCCAGAGTTCAGACAGAGCAATAAGAGTCGCGATCTCATCGAGGGAGATGAGGAGGAAGAGCAGCAGAAGTATTACATCAAGATGGGTATCGTATTGCACAACGTATTCTCCACTATTCGGACCACTGCAGATATAGACAGAGCTCTGAGGCAAATGGAGCTGGACGGCGTGTTGTATGATGACAATGTGTCTCGCCAAAGAATAGAAGATATGATCCGTAAGCGTATCAATTCGCCTAAGATCAAGGATTGGTTCTCAGGCAGATGGACTGTCATCAATGAGTGCAACATCGTGAGCTCCACCCTGGATGGAAAATCTATAGAACATAGACCCGACCGAGTGATGAGAGATGGTGATGAGACCATCGTCGTCGACTTCAAGTTTGGCAAGCCTCACGAGGAGCATCATGAGCAGGTAAGAGAGTATATGCAGCTTCTAGAGCAGCTGGACTGCCCTAACGTGAAAGGCTATCTCTGGTATGTGTATCCTAACAAGGTAGTAGAAGTAACAATTTAACAAAGCAGAAGACAATGGCAAAACATGTTAAGAATTTTCTAGTAGATGTGGCATACGACATGCTGGAAAAATGTGGCAAAGATATGAGCGACTTGGTAGTGGTATTCCCTAACAAGCGAGCTTCCCTATTTCTGAACGAGTACTTGGCGCGCAAGGCGGATGGCCCTATCTGGGCTCCTACCTATACCACCATCAGTGACCTCTTTCGCCATCATTGCGATCTAGCGGTAGCCGACCCTATCAAGCTGGTGTGCGACTTGCACAAGTCGTTTGTGAAATGTACCGGTATCGAAGAGACGCTCGACCATTTTTATGGTTGGGGACAACTCCTCATTACCGACTTTGACGATATTGACAAGAATATGGCAGATGCCGAAAAAGTATTTGCCAATCTGAAGGATATTCACGAGCTAGATGATGTCTCTTTTCTGACCGATGAGCAGAAGAGGATGATTCAGAAGTTCTTTTCTAATTTCTCTGATGACCACAACTCTGAGCTGAAGAAGAGATTCTTGCAGCTGTGGAGTCATTTCCTTGACATTTACCAAGACTTCAATGCTCGTTTGGCAGAGCAAGGCTTGGCATACGAGGGTGCGCTCTATCGTCAGGTGGTGCAGAGCGACATCCAGTTTGAGCATCAGATGTATCTCTTCGTGGGCTTCAATATGATGCAGGAGGTGGAGTTGCAGCTCTGCGATAAACTCCAAAAAGAAGGTAAGGCAGCATTCTATTGGGATTATGACAATTACTATATGCAGAATGATCATGAGGCAGGTCATTATATCCGTCAGTATTTGCAGTATTATCCTGATGAGTTCGCTAATAAGAAACATGAATATCTGCTAGATAATAAAAAAAGCATCCAGTTTATATCTGCACCTACGGAGAATATTCAAGCTAGATATGTAAACACATGGCTTTCGGAAAATGATAGATTGGGAAAAGGTAATCGTGTAGCTATCGTCTTGGCAGATGAGAGCTTGCTTCCTGCTGTCATTCACTCTCTTCCCAAGACAGACAAGCCATTCAATATCACCATTGGCTACCCATTGCAGCAATCGCCTTTCTATAGTCTGGTACAGCAACTCATTCAGTTGCAGGGCATAGGTCATCCGAAGGACAGCAACACCTATCGCCTTCATTATGTACTCAGAGCATTGCGCCACCCTTATGCCAAACATATCTCCGCTCGCTATGCCGACGTCATCAAGTCACTGGAGGAGAAGAAACGTTTCTATCCTTCTCGTGACTCTTTGGTCCTGGATGGCGATGAAGACTTGGCGCTGCTCTTTCAGCCTTTGGATGCTGCGGATGTGAATGCCTATAATCTGGCATTGATCCACTATCTCTTGGATATACTCAAGCTCATAGGTGTGCATACCAAGGGGCAGGAAGATGCTCTCTTCCAGGAGTCCTTGTATCGCACATATACCCTCATCAATCGCTTGAAAGGATTGGTGGAAAGTGACGATTTACAGGTAGATACCATCACTTTGGAACGCCTCATCTTGCAGCTCTTCCAAACTACCAATGTACCATTCCATGGGGAGCCAGCTGAGGGTATACAGATTATGGGTGTGTTGGAAACTCGTAACCTCGACTTCACAGATATGCTCATTCTCTCTTGCAATGAGGGCAAATTGCCTAAGGGTGTCAATGACTCCTCTTTCATTCCCTATTCCATCCGCAAGGCTTATGGGCTTACCACGGTAGATAATAAGGTGGCTATCTATGCCTATTATTTCTATCGCATGATACAGCGAGCTAAGAATATCACCTTTACCTATAATAATGCCACAGATAATGGGCAGACTGGTGAGATGAGCCGCTTCATGCTGCAATTATTGGTAGATTATAAGTCCAGTGAAATTAAGCGCTATACGCTATCTGCTGGTCAGACTCCACAGCCAAGTGAATATAAAGAAGTGGAAAAGACAGATGAGATGCTGGCTAAGATAGATGAGATCAAGATGCTCACTCCTTCTTTGCTCAATACATATATGCGTTGTGAAAAACGATTCTATTATAAATATGTAGAGGGATTGAAAGAGCCTGACGAGATTGACGAGGATGAGGTAGACAACCGCGTGTTTGGAAATATCTTCCATCGTGCTGCCGAACTTTTCTACCTTCGCTTCGTCTCACCATCCAATCTCGTGAAGGATGCAAAGGGCAAAACGACTTTCAAGAAGCCTGTGGTCATCACAGAGCATGATATGGATGAGGCTTTGAAGGATACCTCTTTGGTTTATCGACTGGTAGAGCAAGCATTCAAGGAAGAGTTGTTTAAGGTCACAGATAGTGATTTCAAACCCAAATATAATGGCTTACAGCTGATTAATAAGGAGGTGATAGCAAGCTACTTGCGTCAACTTCTCACCATTGATAGCCGCAATGCTCCATTCACCATCTTGGGATTGGAATTGGTAGTGAGCAAGGACATAGAAGTACCTTTGGGCGAAGGTAATCGCACATTTAAGGTGGGTGGTTTCATCGACCGCTTGGATGCCATCCCTGAGCATGGCTCTTCTATGGCTCAGCACATCAGGGTGATAGATTACAAGACGGGTGCAGTGCCTCAAACTCATCCTAAGGTATTAGCTGAGGTCTTTGACCCTTCTAAGCTCAATAAGCATACGGATTATTATCTGCAAGCGTTGCTCTACTCCACTATCGTGAAGCATGATGCCAAATTGAATCCGGCTTCTGATCCCGTATCGCCAGGACTTCTCTTCATTCAGAAAGCACGCTGTGAGGATTATGACCCTACCTTGTTGTTTGGTAGAGAAAAAATCTTGGATGTCACTGATTATGAGAAGGAGTTTATGGAGGGCATCTCTAAGTTAATTGCCAATATATACGACAAGTCGATACCATTTGGCACAACGACAGATGCTCAACGCTGCAAGAGTTGTCCGTATGCTCAGCTTTGTAGATAAGTGGGATGCTTATGAGCCTAACTTAGCAGATAAGTTGGTGTTCTAGATAAAAAAGTGATGAAAAAGTTTGCATCATTCAATTATTCTGATTAATTTTGCACAAAAAGTTAAGATTATGACTGGAAAAGATAATAATGACATCGTAAGTGAGAACCTCAACTACGTGAAATCCGTGGCTAATCAGTATCGTGGCCAGGGCGTGGAGTTTGATGATTTGGTAAGCGAAGGCACGTTTGCCATGATTATGGCTGCTCAGAAATTTGATGCTGGTCGAGGCACTCAGTTTGTGGCTTATGCAGCCCCTTTCATTCACAAGGCTATGCAACGGGCAATAGAAAAGCAGTCTGCCCTCTATCGCATACCTAAGGATCAGAAGAAGTATGCTGCTCGTAGTGCAAGTAAGGCGGTCTCGGTAGATGCTCCCTTGAGCGAAGGCAATAAGTATACCTTGCTTGATATTTTGGTCAATAAGGACATCGAACCAACAGATGATAATGTTGCTTTCCAGCAGATGCTGAGCGACTTGGAAAGCTGCGTTGATGCTTTGGATGAACGAGAGAGTAGAGTCATCAGAAAGTTCTATGGTCTTGGTACCGCTCATGAAACCTTGGCTGAGATAGCAGATGACATGGAGCTGAAACGTGAGCGTGTACGCCAAATCAGAGATAAGGCGCTTCGCAAAATTTCCAAGAATGCCCAGAGCAAGGTGCTCAAGAAGTTCTTGAAGAAATAGGCAATGAGCTCCTGAATGACATTTGCACAATACAAAAAGGCTGCCCTAGAGCTTAACAAACTCTATAGGCAGCCTCTTTGTCTATACTATGAAGTTATTTTTTGGAAATTCCCAACTTCTCTTCATGTTGAACACGATACTGGCGTGGCGTGATTCCTACTCGCTTATAAAAGTTGGCATAGAAACTTTGACGAGTGCTAAAGCCTGACATCTGACCTATGTCTTCCACCGTCATGCGTGAGTAGCGCTTATCGGTAAGGAGCGACATGGCATCGTTCACGCGATAGTCATTCACCAGTTCCGCATAGTTCTTATGGAAACGAGTTGCACATACCGCAGAAATGTAGCGTGAGTTGGTGTTGAGCTCTTCGGCAAGTTTCTTTGAGTTGAAATCAGGGTCCTTGTACCTACGTTCTGTTACCAACAAACGCAAAATCTCTTCGTGGAGGCGGTCTTTAGTCTCCTCTCTTAGCAAAGATTGATATCTTGCTAACTTTTCTTTTTTAGGTTGAATATTGTATTTAGCCATAACTTATTGTAATAAATTTTATGAAACAAAGGTAGTCATTTTTTTTCAAACAAACAATTTTTTTTCGTTTTTTTTGTAAAAAGACTTGAAATTAATTGCATATCTCAAATAAAATAGCTAATTTTGCATACGTATACATCTTTATATAAGAGTATGTATTGTTCATTGTAGAATTTAGACTAAAGCATTATAGCATGAAGCAAGTATTATGGTTTATCAAAACCTACGTTACATTTGTAGTTCTATATGTGTTGCAGAAGCCATTTTTCCTGATTGTGGAAAAGGCATCCGCAACTGAAGGTGCGGACCATATTTTTAGCGATATGCCTGCGGTGATATGGCATGGATTGTCTCTAGATTTAGCTATGGCTGGCTATCTTTCTGCCATCCCTGGTTTCCTGCTGATCGCAGCCATCTGGTTGAAAAAGGAGCTTGTGCGCCCTGTACTTAACTTTTATTATGCGTTGGCGGCATTGTTGATTAGTTTTACCTTTGTCCTTAATCTAGGGCTTTATCCCTATTGGAGTTTCCCTCTAGATAGTACACCCGTCTTTTATTTCCTTTCCTCTCCTTCTGATGCATTGGCAAGCGTTAGTTTCTGGCAGGTTTTGGGCGGATTGCTTATCATTGCTCTTCTCACTATAGCTTGTTGGTTTGCTCTGCGTATGCCTGCTGGCAAGAAGCGTTGTCGCAGTAGATATAGCAACTATGGATTTGGAGATTTTGGTGGTGGACGTCGTTCTTCTTATGATGGCATTGAGCGTCATCGTCTGTTCTCATCTATCTTGTTGCTGGTACTGACAGCCGCACTTTTCATTCCTATCAGAGGTGGTTTTACGGTGTCAACTACCAATACGGGTAAGGCTTATTATAGCCAGTTCGCTTTCCTCAATCATGCTGCGGTGAATCCTACTTTTAGCTTGTTTGAGTCTTTGGCTCATCAGGAGGATTTTGCTAGTCAATATCGCTATATGTCAGAGGATGAGGCAAATAAGATATTCGCAAGTATGGTTAGTTCTAGCGATCTGAACACATATCCATTGCTCAGTGCTGAGGCTTTGAAGTCTGGTCATCCTGATATTCTCATTGTCATTATGGAGAGTTTTGCTTCTGATTTGCTTCCTTCCATGGGTACTCAGAAAGATGTGGCTGTTTGCATGGATTCCATAGCCCAGCAAAGCATTTTGTTCACTCGATTCTATGCCAATAGTTTCCGCACAGACCGAGGATTGGTGTCTATCTTGAGTGGTTATCCTGCTCAACCTACAATGAGCATTATGCGTTATCCTGCTAAAACGGCTCAGTTGCCATCTTTGGCTCGTTCTTTGATGAATGCCAAGGGTTATCAGAGTGTCTATTATTATGGCGGAGATGCTGATTTTGCCAACCAGCGCTCTTTCCTGGTTTCACAGGGCTATCAGAAGATTATCTCAGATACTGATTTTCCTATAGAAGACAAGTTGAGCAAATGGGGCGTTCCGGATCATTTGGTGGCAGATCGCCTGCTAGCTGACTTGAAGAAGGAACAGGGCGTGAAGCATCCTATGCTGAGAGTGTTCCAAACATCCAGTAGCCATGAGCCTTTCGATGTGCCTTATAGCCGACTGAAAGATAAGCGACTCAATGCTTTTGCTTATACGGACAGCGTGGTGGGTAGTTTGATGCGCCAATATAGCAAGTTGCCAAGATGGAAGAATACGCTTGTGGTGCTCGTGCCAGACCATGTGGGTGCTTATAAGGAGTATCTAGACAATTTTGACCGCTCTCGTTATCAGATACCTCTGATTCTTACAGGAGGTGCCATCGCCCGTCCAATGAAGATCAATCTTATTGGCTCGCAGCATGATATAGCTGCCACACTTCTTGGTCAGTTGGGCATCCAACATAAGGATTTCTTGTTTAGCAAGAATATCATGAGTGATGCCACACCAAAGTTTGCCTTCTTTGATGTGCCAGATGCTTTCGGCGTGGTAACTGAGGAAAACTCCATCATCTATGACAACAAGTCGAAGGAGGCTGTTTACGACAAGGGACGGAAGGGCTATAACTTGAAGAAGGGACAAGCTTATCTACAGAAGTTGTACGATGATATCAGTAGTAAGAAGTAACTTAGTAATTTACTAAAAAACATATTAAGAATCGGTAAGAAACATTTATAGAAGAAACTCATGTTAGAATTCATACATCAGTTAGATCAGATAGATACACAGATTTTTCTGTTTTTCAATGGTATGCACAATAGCTTTTGGGATTATTTTATGTTGATATTTTCCGATCGCTTTGTATGGGTACCATTTTATGTGAGCTTTCTGTTCGTGATGCTCAAGAACTTCCCTGCGAAGGTGATTTTCACCACGCTGGCAGTGATAGTATTGCTCATCATCTTTTGCGACCAGACAGCCTCTGGGTTGTTGAAACCTATGATTGGTAGAATGCGTCCAAGTAATTTGGATAATCCTATCTCCCCTATGGTTCATGTGGTAGAGGGATATAGAGGAGGAAGATACGGCTTCCCTTCCTCTCATGCAGCTAATGCTTGGGGGCTTGCATTCTTTGCAAGGTACTTGGTGAGACGCAGCAAGCTTACATTTTTCCTCTGTATCTGGGCATGTATCACTTGCTATTCTCGTATGTATCTGGGTGTTCATTATTTTGGAGATGTATTGGTGGGTACATTGATAGGTTTCATTTATGCTACTATACATTATTATATATTCCAGCATTTCCTTCATAAATATACAAAAGAGTTCAAACCTACTCATCACTTAAGATTTTCGTATGTTCCCATACTTACGGGTGTCATTTCTATCTGGATCATAGCTTGCGCTAGTGGCATCATGATGATGTATGGTATCCATGTAAGAGGATAAGGCGATGAAATAAGAATAAGGAATCAAGTAAATACAATAATTATTCATATAAAAAATTACAACATGAAAAAACTTACATTTATGGCTATTGCCATGGGTATGCTCCTTTTCGCAGCATGCTCTGAGAAAAAGGCACAGCCTGCAGCTGCCCAGCAGCCAGAGCAGACTGTAGTGACAGACTCAGCTTTTCAGCAGGCTGCAGCTGGTGATTACAAGAGTGCTGATGGTAAGCGCGTCATCACCCTCAACAGTGATTTTACAGTTAAGACCACTGGTCTTGACAAGGAATATTACAAGTGGGAGTTAATGGTTAAGCCAGATGGTTCAGCCACTACCATCTTGCTCGACCGTAAGGGTATTGATGCTGATGTACAGGAGCAGGCTGCTCTTGACACAGAGGATGGATCTATCATCGTGAAGAATGAGACCTTCCGCAAGGCAGCTCAGAAGTAAAGCAAAACTATCCTTTGTAATGGTAGAAAAAACTATATCTATAAGGTATAGAAAAGCAAAACGTCCCCGCTTCACAGCGAGGACGTTCTTTTCAATAGGTATTAGTTTCCTTTAAGGTAAAAAGATTGTATTCAGGATAACGATGGCAAAGGTAGCTATTTTTTTTGAACTGAACAAATATTTTTGTATGTTTAAAAACATATTTTTGCAATATCGGCATTATTCTTGGAAATTTAGTCCTTTATTATTTCCGTACTTGCGATTAAATTTGTATCTTTGCACCATAAAATAATAAATATTGATTTAAGAATATGGCAATTAATGAGGAAAATATGCTCGAGGAGAAGAAAAGTCTCTCCTTCGTAGAGCAGTTAGTTGAAGAAGATTTGAGGGAAGGTAAGAACGGTGGTCGCATTCAGACTCGTTTCCCACCTGAGCCTAATGGATACTTGCATATCGGTCATGCCAAGGCCATCTGCATGGATTTTGGCGTAGCCGAGAAGTACAATGGTGTATGTAATCTCCGCTTTGATGATACCAATCCAAGCAAGGAGAATAATGAATATGTAGAGAATATTCTGCAGGACATCCAGTGGCTTGGTTTCAAGTGGGGCAACATCTATTATGCATCCGATTATTTTGAGAAACTTTGGGATTTCGCAGTATGGATGATCAAGAAAGGCAATGCTTATATTGATGAGCAGACTGCCGAGGAGATCGCTGCCCAGAAAGGTACTCCTACCACTCCTGGTACAGCCAGTCCATATCGTGACCGTCCTATCGAGGAAAATCTCGCTCTCTTTGAGAAGATGAATACTCCTGAGGCTGTGGAAGGTAGCATGGTGCTTCGCGCCAAGTTGGATATGGCCAACCCAAATATGCATTTCCGTGATCCTATCATGTATCGTATTATTCAGACTCCACACCATCGCACTGGTACCAAGTGGCATGCATATCCTATGTATGACTTTGCTCATGGACAGAGCGACTACTTCGAGGGGGTAACCCACTCTATCTGTACCTTGGAGTTTGTGCCTCACCGTCCACTCTATGATAAGTTTGTGGATTTCTTGAAGGAAATGGATGGCACTGCTGATAACTTGCAGGATAATCGCCCTCGACAGATAGAGTTCAACCGTCTGAACCTTACATATACAGTGATGAGCAAGCGTAAGCTCCATACTTTGGTAGATGAGCATTTGGTACGTGGCTGGGATGATCCTCGTATGCCTACTCTGTGTGGTATGCGCCGTCGTGGCTATTCTCCTGAAAGCATCCGTATGTTTATTGATAGCATTGGCTATACCAAGTTTGATGCGCTTAATGATATGGCACTTTTGGAGGCTTCCGTACGTGAGGATTTGAATAAGAAGGCTTGCCGTGTGAGTGCTGTGCTCGACCCAGTGAAGCTCGTCATCACCAACTATCCTGATGGTCAGAGCGAGGAGATGGAGGCAATCAACAACCCAGAGAACGAGGCAGATGGCTCTCATACCATTACCTTCTCCAAGAATCTTTGGATAGAGCGTGCCGACTTTATGGAGGATGCACCTAAGAAGTTCTTCCGCATGACTCCTGGTAAGGAGGTTAGATTGAAGAATGCTTATATCGTGAAGTGTACCGGTTGCACCAAGGATGAGAATGGCAATATCATTGAGATTCAGGCTGAGTACGATCCTATCAGCAAGAGTGGCATGGAGGGAGCTAATCGTAAGGTAAAGGGTACACTCCACTGGGTTTCTGCCGATCACTGTGTCAAGGCTGAGGTTCGTGAGTATGATCGCTTGTTCAATGTGGAGAATCCATCAGCAGATGAGCGTGATTTCCGTGAGTTGCTCAATCCTGAGAGTTTGCACGATTACCAGAACTGCTACGTTGAGGAGTATGCTGCTAGCAAGAAGCCAGGTGAGTATCTCCAGTTCCAGCGCATTGGTTACTTCATGGCCGATCTCGACTCTACAGCCGAGCACCCAGTCTTCAACAAGACTGTTGGTTTGAAGGATACTTGGGCTAAGCAGAACAAATAATAAGAGAGTATCTTGCTAATAATCAAAGAAAGAAATGAATACAGCAGATCTTTTCTTATGGATATTGGATAATTTGAACTACTGGGTAGTCATGCTCTTTATGGCTATCGAGAGTTCATTTATCCCCTTCCCTTCTGAGGTAGTAGTACCTCCTGCAGCTTGGAAAGCTATGGACCCTAGTAGCAACATGACCTTTGTCTTGGTCATCTTGTTTGCTACCATCGGTGCTGATTTGGGTGCTCTTATCAATTATTATATCGCCAAGTGGGTGGGTCGCCCTATCATCTATCGCTTTGCGGATAGTCGCATTGGGCACATGTGCTTGATTGATAGAGCTAAGGTGGAGACTGCCGAGGAGTATTTCCGCAAGCATGGTGCTGCCTCTACCATCTTTGGCAGATTGGTGCCAGCAGTGCGCCAGCTCATCAGTATTCCTGCCGGACTAGCCAATATGCATGTAGGCAAGTTCTTGCTCTATACCACCATTGGTGCTGGAGTATGGAACACAGTGCTTGCCACTATCGGTTGGGCCATCTACAAGTATACTGACTATAAGACTACCCATGATGTATATCAGCAGGCAGTGAAGTATAGCCATGAGATAGGTTATGTCATTCTTGCCTTGGCTGTGGTTGTGGTAGCATTTATTGCTTACAAGGGATTGAAAAAGAATAAGTAGTTTTTTGATTCAAGACAAGTCGTGTTTTGATTAGGAAAATACGTTTAGATTCAAAACAATACAAAAATACCTCTCTAGCATGTTTGCCAGAGAGGTATTTTTTTATTTCTCGCTGCCTGAGAAAATCTTGATTCTTTGTTCCTCCGTAAGCTTGCAAATAAGCAAAGTGCCGTTCTCCTCGGCTACAATATAGCCATCGAGTCCCTGAATCACTACTTTCTTCTCGTGCATGGTATGTACGATGTTGTTCTTTGACTCTATCATTTCTATATTCTTGCCAATGAGAGCATTGCCATATATGTCCTTGCGGCTCTGCATCAAGAGACTTCCCCAAGTGCCTAAGTCGCTCCAGCCGAAGTCTGCTGGCATGACAAAGATTTCCTCCGCTTTCTCCATGATGGCATAGTCTACAGAGATGTTTTCGCATTCAGGATAGCGCAAGTCTATCTCTGCCTGCTCTTTGTCTGTGCCGTAGATACTACGCATTCTCTCAAAGATTTTAGCGATACCAGGTTGATATACTCGGAAAGCATTGACGATGGTGGCAGCGCTCATCACAAAGATACCTGCATTCCAGTAGAAACTCTTATCTTGCAGATACTTGGTAGCTGTCTCTAAGTTTGGCTTCTCCTTAAATTGGTCTACTCGGAAAATTTCTTTATTGCGAGCTGAAGGAGTGCGCAAGTCTGCCTGGATATAGCCATAACCTGTCTCGGGGCGTGTTGGCTTCATACCCAGTGTTACGATGCTATCCGTCTCGCCAGTAAAGCTGAGTGCAGAAAGAATCACTCTTCTGAACTCGTTGCTATTGGTTACGATGTGGTCAGAAGGTGAAACCACAATGTTGGCTTGTGGGTCCTTCTCCTTGATGCGCCAGCTGATATAAGCGATACATGGAGCAGTATTTCTACGGCAAGGTTCTTGCAGGATGTTACCCTCTGGAATCTCGGGCAACTGCTTATGAACCAAGCTTGCATACTTCTTATTAGTAACAACCCACACATTCTCAGGGGCGCAGATGCCCTCAAATCTGTCGTAAGTGAGCTGTAGCAACGAACGTCCTGTTCCCAGGACATCGATAAATTGTTTTGGTTTGTCTTCTGTGCTCATAGGCCAGAATCTACTGCCTACTCCGCCAGCCATGATAACCAAGTGATTTCTATTTTTATGAGCCATATGATATGTTTTGTATATATGATGGGCAAAATTAATAAAAATATTTGTAATAAACAAATAAAGGATGGAAAATTATTCCATCCTCTATGTTTTATACCGAGTTTTACTAATTCTAGCTTAGAGTTTTGCCAATTCCTGCTTCCAAGCCTGGTATGCCTCTTGGTAAGCGGCAGCATTAGCAACATCTGGCTCGATGACAGCCAACTTCTTGAGCGATGCGAAAGCCTCGTCGTGGTCCTTGTAGATACCTGCTCCGATACCTGCACCCTTGGCTGCACCTGCACTACCGTCAGTCTCATAGAGTTCGATGGTGGCACCGCTAACGCCTGCCAATGTGTCGCGGAACAATGGGCTGAGGAACATGTTTGCCTTTCCTGCGTGGATATTCTTGATGTCCATACCCATCTGCTGCATAATCTCCATGCCATAGCAGAAGCTGAATACGATACCCTCCTGGGCAGCGCGTACGATGTGAGCACGATTGTGCTTGTTGAAGCTCAAGCCACGGATAGAGCAGCCTACCTCCTTGTTCTCCAATACACGCTCAGCGCCATTGCCGAATGGGATAATCTTCACGCCGTCGCTTCCGATAGGTACGCCAGCAGCCAAGTCGTTCATGTCTGCATAGCTTACGTGTGGAGTCACATTGCGATGTACCCAAGCATTCAGAATACCTGTACCATTGATGCAGAGCAATACGCCAAGTCGGTCAAGCTCAGTGGTATAGTTGGCATGAGCAAAGGTGTTGACACGGCTCTTAGGGTCATAGTTGACATCGCCCAATACGCCATATACAACTCCTGATGTACCCGCTGTACTAGCTATCTCGCCAGGATTGAACACATTCAAGCTTACCGCATTGTTAGGCTGGTCGCCAGCACGATAAGAGATTGGAGTGCCTTCCTTGAGTCCGAGTTCCTCAGCAGCAGCCTTGCAAACCACGCTCTGTACTGAGAATGTAGGAACGATGTCGGCTATCATGCTCTCGTCAAATCCGAAGTAATCAAGCAAGAACTTAGCTGGCTTCTTTGCCTTGAAGTCCCACATCATACCTTCTGACAATCCGCTGATGGTGGTCTTCACTTCACCAGAGAGTTTCATGGCGAGGTAATCGCCTGGGAGCATAATTTTATCTATCTTGTCAAAGAGCTCAGGCTCATTCTCCTTGACCCAAGCCAGCTTGGCAGCAGTAAAGTTACCTGGAGAGTTGAGGAGATTGCGCAAGCAGAGGTCTTCGCCCAAGTCGTGGAAAGCCTTCTCGCCGTAAGGTACCGCACGAGAGTCACACCAGATGATAGATGGACGCAATACTTGCTGATTCTTATCCACGCATACCAAGCCATGCATCTGGTAAGAGATACCGATGGCGAGAATATCCTCACCCTTGGCACCACTATCAGCCATAATCTTCTTGAGTGAAAGCTTGGCATTGTCCCACCACATCTGTGGATCCTGCTCAGCCCAACCAGTCTTCACTGCCATGATTGGAGCTTCATGATCAGGATAGAATGCAGATGCTACGATTTCACCATTGTCTACGTCAGTGAGGGATGCCTTCACAGAACTAGAGCCAACATCAAAGCCTAATAAATATCTTCTAGCCATAATTTTTTTCTGTTTATTCGTTATTTTAATATTATTGTTTATGTAGATAATACGGACATAGGTAAGATTCCCCTAAAATATTTCTGATTTTTTTCAATTGGGATAATAAAATTTTCTTTGTCAATTCTCAAGCTATGAAAACAAGTCTTGCTCCCTACCCTCATTGTCGTTGGTAGTTGGCTTGTTTTGTTCTTCTGAGAGTGAAGAAGAGAAATTGAGCATGAGCTGCTGTACGGTGGAAGACTGGAAGTTGATGTGATACATACCATATCCCTTCCCCTTCTCAATCAAAGACTTGGGGTCCTTGGCACACTTGGTGAGATATTGCGTGACATAGGCATGCACATCCTTGTAGTTCAAGGGTGTGAAGATAGAGTTGCATGCATTGTATACGTGGCGAGCAATCTTCTCCATCTTGAGTCCATTGCTTCCCGCAGCCAGTAAAACATTGAATATCTCTTGATCTAGGTTCATGATGATAAATGAATGTGATGAGAATAAAAAAGCCGCGGTATCCGTAAAATGCAGAAACCGCAGCTCTTTTTAAGAATTTCTTATTTAAGCGAGAACCACCTTGTTGTCCTCATCCTTAATCTTACCCTCTTTGAAGAGCCATCCAAGACCGAGGATAGTATCCTCTGCGCTGATCTTAGCAGCCTTAGCAATCTCAGCTACAGTGAGAGCTTTCTCTGCTGCTGCCAAAGCCTGATAAACATCACCTGCACGGAAACCTGCATTCTCTGCGTTCAAGTAAAGAACGTTGGTCTTCGCTGCTGTAGTCTTCTTAGCCGCAGTAGTCTTCTTGGCTGCTGTTGCTGTCTTTGTAGCTGTCTTCTTGGCAGCTGTCTTTGTTGTTGATTTTCTTTCTACCATGATTTTAGTAAACAATTTTGTATCCTAATAGGCTGCAATATGCATCCCTTTCTCTAAATCTGATGCAAATTTAAATAATTTATTTCAGATTTTTGTTATATTTTTAGAAAAACTGTTGATTTATAAGCAAAAACGTAGCATTTCTTGATATAAGTCAAGATAATGCTACGTTTTTTTTTATTTATTCCTGCGATTTTCAGGCACTTAGTCCTTCAAGTCGAGTTTGATTTCCAATTCATCCAATTGCTTTGGATCCAGGGCTGATGGAGCATCGAGCATGACATCGCGACCTGAGTTGTTCTTAGGGAATGCGATGCAGTCACGGATGCTATCGAGACCTGCCATGATGCTGACGAAGCGATCCAAGCCGAAAGCAAGACCTGCGTGAGGTGGTGCTCCATACTTGAAGGCATTCATCAAGAAGCCAAACTGAGCCTCCGCACGCTCTGGAGTGAAACCGAGTACCTCGAACATCTTCTCCTGCAACTTGGTGTCGTGGATACGCAGTGAGCCACCGCCCACCTCGATACCATTGCATACGAAGTCGTAAGCCTTGGCACGAACTTGTTCAGGATGCTCATCGAGCAACGGGATGTCATCTGGATTAGGCATGGTGAATGGATGGTGAGTGGCCATCAAGCGCTGCTCCTCATCGCTCCACTCGAAGAGAGGGAAGTCGATAATCCAAAGACACTTGAACACATTCTTGTCGCGCAAGCCCAAACGATCGCCCATCTCCAAGCGGAGTGAGCAGAGCTGGATACGAGTCTTATTGGCGTTGTCGCCACTCAATATCAGTACGAGGTCGCCATCCTTGGCACCCATTACCTGCTTGATCTCAGCGAGCTCCTCTGGAGAGTAGAACTTGTCGATGCTACTCTTCACGGTGCCATCAGCATTATACTTGATGTAAACCAAGCCCTTGGCACCTACCTGAGGGCGCTTTACGAAGTCGGTCAACTCATTGAGCTGCTTGCGGCTATAGTCAGCGCAACCAGGCACGCAGATACCACCGATATACTTAGCCTCGTCGAATACAGAGAAGTTGCCCTTGCCAGTGAAGGCATCCTTGAGCTCCACAAACTCCATACCGAAACGCAAGTCTGGCTTGTCGCTACCAAAGCGCTTCATCGCCTCGTGCCATGTCATCTGCTGGAGCTTAGGCAGCTCTACGCCACGAATCTCCTTGAAGAGGTGGCGAGCCATATCCTCGAAGAGGTTGATGACGTCGTCCTGATTCACAAAGCTCATCTCGCAGTCTATCTGAGTGAACTCAGGCTGACGGTCGGCACGCAAGTCCTCGTCACGGAAGCACTTAGCTATCTGGAAGTAGCGGTCGAAACCAGCCACCATCAAGAGCTGCTTCAAGGTCTGAGGGCTCTGAGGGAGAGCGTAGAACTGACCAGGGTTCATGCGAGATGGAACCACGAAGTCGCGCGCACCCTCTGGAGTACTACCGATGAGGATAGGAGTCTCCACCTCCATGAAGTTCTGGCTATCGAGGAAGTTGCGAATCAAGATGCACATACGGTGGCGAAGCTCCAAGTTCTTGCGCACAGCAGGGCGGCGCAAGTCCAGGTAACGATACTTCATTCTGATATCGTCACCGCCATCGGTGTTATCTTCTATAGTGAATGGAGGGGTCTGGCTCTCAGAGAGCACATTGAGCTCCTTGACCAGGATCTCAATGTCGCCAGTTTCCATCTTAGGGTTCTTGCTCTGTCGCTCACTTACTGTACCCTTTACCTGAATACAATATTCACGTCCCAGCTTGTTGGCAGCTTCGCACAAAGCCTTGTCATCAGCCTCGTTGAACACGAGCTGTGTGATACCATAGCGGTCGCGAAGATCGGCGAAAGTCATACCGCCCATCTTTCTAGTGCGCTGCACCCATCCGGCAAGAGTTACTTCCTTGCCTGCGTCGGAGATACGTAATTCTCCACAAGTATTACTTCTGTACATACCTTATTATATTATATATGTTTTGTTTCTGATTTGCAAAATTACAACAAATTAGGGAAAAGACAAAATAAAATCGCGAAAATATTACATAATTTGCATATCTTCGCGATTTTTGATGTGTTTATTTATGCATTTTGCGGAATGCTTCTCTGTGGAATTGTTCTACAGCCTTGATGATTTCCATCACCTTCTTGGCTGGCAATATGAGCATGAAGCGAGCATGATATTCCTGCTGCAGTTGCTTGAGCTGGATGTCTATCTCGTCTTGTCGGCGGATAGCCTCGGCGCAGGCATCATTGCTCTTGGGGGTGAACTGCCTCCAGCGGCGCATCTCGTCAAAGAGCATTCTCATCTTCTTGCCCATCTTTCGATACATGGGGAAGAAGCGAGCTGACTCTGCTGGTGTGAGGGCTGCATGAGACACGATGTATTGTTCCATTTCCGCCTGAAATCTTTCAGGGCTGAATGCGCCTTTGCCACCTTTTTTGTGCGGTTGTGCCGACATGCCTGCCACTGCCATGACGAGCAGGGCGATGAGTGTAGCTATTCTGAGTCTGTATTTTTGTTTCATCATTGCTCTGTTAGTTTTCTGCGATAAGTGAAGCATAGATAGTCTCATTGTCCATCATGGTGTAATTAGCCATCTCATTGAATGCGGCATCATCAGTGCCAGCTGCTGGCTTTACAGTCTGATGTTTGTCCAGGGCGATGCTGCGCTGCGCTGGCTGCTGCACAGCCACGAGTGCTCCCCCACCCAGCAAACCTACGGCTGCGATGGTGGCTGCTATCTTGCGCCATGGCATACGCTGCCACAGGGAGTGCTCCTCTATGCTGATGATGCGAGCTTCCTGCTCTGGTAGGTTTGCCATCACCTGCTCCGTGAGCTTGTCAAAGTAGCCCTCGGGTACCTGGAAATGGTTCTCTTTCCCATATCTCTTTCTTAATATGTTTTCTTCCTTCATCATATATTTTTCCTTATTATATAATGTATAGACGTAATCTATGTGCAAAGGTTTAATCCTTCATGTGCAAAATGTCGGTTATCTTTTTTACTGCCAGATGATAAGATGCCTTGAGGGCTCCCTCGCTGGTGTGGAGTATCTGGCTGATTTCGGAGTATTTCATGTCCTCGTAATACTTCAGGGTGAACACGGTGCGCTGCACATCGGGCAGGGTTGCCACGGCAGCTTGCAGCTCTGCCTGCGCCTCGTCGCCGTCAAAGTAGGTGTCTGCCATCAGGCGGGAGGCTATGGCTGGATCATCGTCGGTGCTCACTTGGGTGGATTGTTTCTTCTTGCGCATAAAGTCGAGCGCCTCGTTGATGGCTATGCGATAGAGCCAGGTGGCCAGGGTCGATTTGCCCTGGAAGGTGTCCAGGTTGCTCCATGCCTTGATAAAGGTGTTTTGCAGCACATCGTTGGCATCATCGTGATCAATGACGATACGGCGAACCTTCCAATACAGCGATTCGCTGTACTGGCTCACTAGCACCGAGAAGCCTGCCCGTTGGGTCTTGGGCTCTCTGAGCATACTGAGTAGTTCCTTGTCCTTGATCATTCTTATGAGATACTTTTAATTATTAATTATTAATTATTAATTATTAATTATTAATTCTTAATTCCCTCTAGAGATATTTCTTCAACTCCGTGAATATCACCCTGTCATATCCATATACATCCGGATATTCTGCCATTCTTCCGCCTGCCATTGGATAGAGTGTATAGTAGGTGATGAAGAGGGGCACCTGCGGATTCACCTTCACCGAGCGGATCACCATCTTCTTGTTGGTGAGCGAGTCGGCGGTCATGCAGTATTTGATTTTGTCCATCAGTTTCTGGTTCTTCTCTCCCAGCAGGAACACGGCGAAGTCGTAGGGCTTCTCCACCCTCACGCAGCCGTGAGATACTCCTCGGTCTTCCCTGCCAAACACGCCCTTGCTGTTGGTATCGTGCAGATATACTGAGAAGTTGTTGTCGAAGCGGAAGATGATTCTGCCCAGCGCGTTGCCCTTGCCTCCTCGCTGCGCCACTCCGGCAGCACCCGATAGTAGCATGGAGCGAGTCACTCGGCTCAGGTCTATCTCCTTGCCCGTGGCGGCATCCCTGACGTAGTAATTGCGCGAGAGGAAGTAGCCGTGGTTGCCCACATGGTGGATGATGTCGTGGAGCACGATGCTGCGTGGCATAAACCAGTCGGGGTTCAGCTGCATATACTTGAAGTAGCTATTGAGCAGCGGTGTCTTCGTCTTGTTGGCACCGCAACCTATGCGCATGGTGAGCGTGTCGGCGTGGTCGATTGCCATCAGGTGGAAGGATGGGATGTTGACCACTACATACTTCTGATGCTTCCATGGGTCATCATATTGACGCCATCGGCTTCTCTCCAGGTTCACCAGTATCTTGGCTCTCATCGCCTTGCCCAAGTTTGGGTTGGCCAGCTTGGCTCTGAGCTGCTTGTAGAATGGATTCTGTGGCTGCACCTCTTGCAGGAAATGCCCCACCGAGTCTACCCTCACCTTTCTGATGGCCTTGGCAAAGAAGGCATTGTCTGGGTGCTGCATCTTCACGTCGAAGAGCCCACGGTATCTCACGGGGCGCTTGATGCTATCGTATGGGTTGGCTTGCAGCGTGTCCAGTCGATTGAGCACAAAGGTAGGATTTACGAATCCATACTGCTGCCCCATGGCATATCTGAAGTAAGATTTGGTGAGTCTGTATTCCAGCCTAGCCAGTACGTGGTTTATCTGATTGCGGTCCTCGTCCAGTTCCAAGTGTCTGAGCCTTTCCAGGTCGGTGCCTATCTCCTCTACCATGAATCTCCGCTCGTTGAATCCCATCTCCCCTACGGTGCGCAGGTAGCTGAGCAGGGTGTCGGCTCTGTGGTCCACTCCTTGGCGAGTGATCCAGATAAAATCGCCCATGTGCTGATAATAATGGCGTGTATGGAGGTCGGCGGCATGACGGTCCGTGTCATTCCGCATCAGGCTATCCATCAAGTCTCTGATCTCATGCGAGTTGATGGCGTAGGCTGTGTTTTGGTATGGCTCGTAGTATTCTAGCGATATGTTCTTGTTGCTGCTGGGCTGTGTCTCTTTGCACCCCATCATCATGATACATAGCAACAAGGGCAAAAATCTTTGTAGTTTCACGTTTTCCTTTATCTGTGGTTCACTGTGATTTTGCGTGTATAAGAGGGTCCTACCTTGATGATGTACACACCATCAGCCAGGGGCAAGTTGATGCGCTTGTCCTGTCCGTCTACCTTGAATGTCTTGACGGCGATGCCAGCCAGGTTGTATACCTTGACCACCAGTCCGTTGGCTCCCGTGATGTGCATGGCTCCACCGTTATAGGTCAGCGTGATGTCTTGCTGGTCCAGGTCAATCATTTCCACTGCGCTTGTGCTGGCGTGCATAGCGGCAGGAGTTCCTAGCAGCAGGGCTGCCAATGTCATGATAGAAAGTAGAGTTTTTCTCATATTCAGCTGTTTTATCGTTAAAATACTACGTATAGTTTCTGCAAAGATAAGCAAAAAAAAGGAACTTGCCATCATTCTATCTGACAAGTTCCCTATATTTTGTATTTTTTAACTCTGTAGCATTACATGATGCCGTCGGCACGCAGTTTCTGCTGCCATTTCCATGCTGATGCGAGCACGTCTTCGAGCTTAGCTTCTGCCTTCCAGCCCAACACCTTGTTAGCCTTGGTGCAGTCGCCCCATATCTTCTCGATATCACCCTCACGGCGAGGACCATACTTCCAGTTGAGCTTCACCCCGGTAGCCTTCTCGAAAGTCTCCACGATTTCGAGTGTAGAGTTACCATTGCCAGTACCGATGTTGAAGTACTCGATAGGCTCTGTCTCCTGGTCCAGTACGCGAGCCATGGCTGCCACGTGAGCCTTCGCCAAGTCTACCACGTAGATGTAGTCGCGGATGCAGGTGCCATCAGGGGTGTCATAGTCATTGCCAAAGATGGTGAGCTCCTTACGGATGCCCATGGCAGTCTGTGTAACGTATGGTATCAAGTTGTTTGGCACGCCATTAGGCAACTCTCCGATTTCGGCAGATGGATGAGCGCCGATTGGGTTGAAGTATCTCAGCACAATGCTCTTGATGCTGGCGCCGCTGTGGATATAGTCGGCGATGATCTGCTCGTTGATTTCCTTGGTGTTGCCGTAAGGAGATGTAGCTTTCTGGTGAGGAGCCTCCTCGGTCACAGGCAGGTTCTCTGGCTTAGGCTGGCCATATACGGTGCAAGATGAGGAGAAGATGATGCCCTTCACATTGTATTGTGGCATGAGTTCCAGGAGGTTGATGAGCGATACCACGTTGTTGCGATAATACAAGAGTGGCTTCTGCACGCTCTCGCCCACAGCCTTGCTGGCAGCGAAGTGGATGATGCCCTGGATGTCTGGATATTTCTGGAATACAGCCTCGGTGGCAGCCTTGTCGCGAAGGTCCACGTTCTCGAATGCTGGGCGGATGCCTGTAATCTTCTCGATGCCATCCAGCACCTCAATCTTAGAGTTTGAGAGGTTGTCTACGATCACTACGTTGTAGCCTGCCTGCTGCAACTCTACTGTGGTGTGGCTACCGATGAAGCCTGTACCGCCAGTTACCAAAATTGTCTGTTTCATATATACGTTAGTTTTTGTTTTGAATAATTGATATCTGAATGCAAAAGTACTGCAAAAATATGAAACTACAAAATAATTTGTAAAAAACTTGCTCCTTTATTCTTTATTTTCAATATTTCGACGTAACTTTGCATTTGGAATCTGAGTATTATCAACTACTCTCTCTCTCGTAGAGATACATTACTTTAAATATAAATTAAAACGAACAATAATTATTTTGATGGACATGAAACAATACGATATAGAGCGCGATATGCGATACTTGCAGCTGTTGTCGCAGTCGTTTCCTACCATAGCCGAGGCGAGCACCGAGATCATCAATCTCCAGGCCATCCTCAATCTGCCTAAGGGCACGGAGCATTTTCTGGCCGATATCCATGGCGAATACGAGGCATTCCTGCATGTGCTCAAGAATGCATCGGGCAACATCAAGCGCAAGGTGAACGAACTCTTCGGCAATACCCTGCGTGAACAGGAGAAGCGCGAACTCTGCTCGCTCATCTACTACCCTGAGCAGAAACTGGAACTGGTGAAGCAGGTGGAGACGGATATCAACGACTGGTATCACATCACGCTGCATCAGCTGGTGGCAGTGTGCCGCGACGTATCGAGCAAGTACACCCGAAGCAAGGTGCGCAAGTCCCTGCCATGCGATTTCTCCTACATCATCCAGGAGTTGCTCCACGAGCACACCGAGGACCATGACAAGACGGCCTACGTCAACGTCATCGTGGACACCATCATCTCCACGGGCAGAGCCGATGACTTCATCATCGCCATCGCCAATGTGATACAGCGCCTTGCCATCGACCAGCTCCACATCCTGGGCGACATCTACGACCGTGGACCTGGTGCCCACATCATCCTCGACAAGATGCGCCGCTACCACAGTTGGGACATGCAGTGGGGCAATCACGATGTGCTCTGGATGGGAGCCGCAGCGGGCAATGACGCCTGCATCTGCAATGTGATACGCCTCTCCCTGCGCTATGCCAACCTCTTCACCCTGGAGGAGGGTTACGGCATCAACCTGGTGCCCCTCGCCACCTTTGCCATGGAGACGTATAAGGACGATGAGTGCCAGGAATTCCTGCCCAAGCTGAGTGGCGGAGCTGCCGCCATGGACGAGAAGACACAGCGACTCACCGCCCAGATGCACAAGGCGATAGCCGTGATACAATTCAAGATAGAGGGCCAGCTCATCGCCGAGCACCCAGAATGGAAGATGCAGGGCCGCCGCCTCTTCGACCACGTCAACTATGACAAGGGCACGGTCATGGTGGATGGCAAGGAGTATGAGATGACCTCCTGCCACTTCCCTACCATCGACCCTAAGTGCCCTTACCAACTCTCTGCTGAAGAGGCAGTTCTGATGCAGAAGCTGCACCATAGCTTCATGGTCTGCGAGAAGCTGCACAAGCACATCAATGTGATGCTTCAGCACGGCTGCATGTATGCCATCTACAACAACAACCTGCTCTTCCACGCCTCCTGTCCGCTCAATGCCGACGGCACGCTCAAGGAGGTGGAAATCTATCCAGGCAAGCGCTTCAAGGGCAGAGAGCTGATGCACCATACCGGCATGCAGATACGCACCGCCTTCCAGACGGATAGCGCCCCCGAGGAGAAGAAGTATGCCATCGACTACTTCCTCTACCTGTGGTGTGGACCTGACAGCCCGCTCTTTGACAAGAGCAAGATGGCAACCTTTGAGCGCTACTTCATCCTGGACAAGGAGACCCACAAGGAGGAGAAGGGCTACTACTTCCTGCTGCGCGACAAGGAGGAGGTCATCGACCACATCATGGAAGAATTTGGCGTTACCGGTCCTAACCGCCACATCATCAATGGCCACGTGCCCGTGCGCACCACCAAGGGCGAGAACCCTATCAAGGCGAACGGCAAGCTGATGGTCATCGACGGCGGATTCTCCAAGGCTTACCATAATGAGACGGGCATCGCCGGCTACACCCTGGTATATCACTCCCGTGGATTCCAACTGGTTCAGCACGAGCCATTTACCAGTATGGAGGATGCCATCAAGCGAGGCACCGACATCAAGAGTACCACCCAGATTGTGGAGATGTCCAATCGCCGCATGCTCGTGGCAGATACCGACATAGGTCAGGACCTCAGAAAGCAGATAGCCGACCTCGAGGAGCTGCTCTATGCCTATCGCCACGGATTCATCAAGGAGTCGGAGCGGAAGAAATAGCCCTCCCAGCGCTAGATAATCGTGATCCAGATGCTCTCGCCTCTGTCTCTCGCCGCCGTGATGGCACCCATGAGTCGGTGGAGCCAGATGCGAGAGTTCACCACCATGCCTCGGAGCTTGTTCTCGCCCGACAGAATGCAGCCCTGCGTATCGTCGGGATAGTTGCCGGCATGGATGCGGATGCCCTCAAATCCCGGCACACCCTGCAGCAAGGGCAGCCACATTTTGAATCTCGGCGACTTGGTGATGAGCAGCGGATAGGTGCCCTCGGGGATGGCAGTCTTGCCCCTCTCCTTTCGGGCCTTCTTGCCCGATACCCTGCCCAGATATACATTCTCCTCCTGTGGCAGCAGTTCGATGCCCAGCAGGTTGCGCCAGGTAGGCTCCAGCGTGTCGCAGAAGTAATGCTTCTGGTCCAACATTTCGGGCGGTATCACTCGCTCAAACTTGCGCATACTGTTAGGTATGTAGCTCTGTATCACCTTGCGCTCCAGCTCCTCATCCTTCAGGATGTAGAGCCTGCCTATGGTATAGGTGCGCTGCTTGGCTATTCTCTTAAGTATTATCTCCATACACTAATTTTTATTGTTTAAGAATTTCAACTTGCGGAAAATAAAATTGTAACTGTCACTGTCACACTCCGCTTCTTTCTGCACTACATAACCTCGATGCATCCATTGCCTTATTGCCATACGGGCCTTCTTGACATTGTCACCATCATACCCCTCAGCTACCCTCAATTTAAGATAATCATCTAGGCTAAACTCATCGGGCAGCATCTCCAGCAGGTTCTTGGGTCCTCGGGGAGCCGTCTTGGGCTGGTCGGAGCGGTCATTGTCGGCATCATAGATCATCTGGCCGAAGAGGCGCAGCTTGCACCACAGGTCGTAGCGCTCGCTCCAGCGGATGAAATCCTCGATGCTCTTCTCCCACTTCATACCATTCGCCACATAGAGCACGCACGCCTTCAGATAGGCGATGACATTGGCGCGGAACGAGAGGTTCTCGAAGACATAATTCTGGGATAGGCGGGCAAACTCGGCATTCTCCTCCACCAGCTTCTTGGCCAGACGCAGGGCCTGCGGACAGTCCACCAATCCCCTAGCCTTCACCAAGTTGTCGATGTAGGGCTTGAGCTCCTCATCAAATGCGGCATCATAGGTGCCATACACGGGAATCTCCGAACCGCAGGGTCTGCGCTCGATGGTGGCGAAGGAGATGCGGGACACGGGACCATCGGTCACCACCCTTCTGAAATAGTCGCGACACTTCTTAGGGGTGCAGCAGGCGTTCCAGTTGAAGCGCACCTTCACGGTCTCCGTCACACTCTGCGTGCCCACTCTATCTTGGCCGTAATTGCCCAGGTCGAAGGCCAGCTCCATGATGCGGAAGTGCTGGTTGGTCTTGCCCTTGAGGGCATCGAAGAGGTTGAGCTCATTGACCTTGGCATAGAGGAAATGATTCTCCGCCTCCTTCATTCTCAATACGAAGGCAGGGTTGGTCATGTCGATGTTTACCTCTTGGATCACAAGACCTTGCGGGCGCTCTCGCTTGTCCTTGTTGGAGCCCTTGCGGTTGCATTCGTCCTTCCATTCTCGCTCCCTCACTCTCTGCTCAGCGTCTCTGTTTCTGATGTCCTGCATGATGCGGTTGATGGGCTGGGTTATCGACTCCTTGCCGCTGCCCGTGGGGGCGCAGAGGATGTTCATCAGCGTGGCCTCGTGCTCCACATTGTCTATATATAGGAAGCGAGTGTTGCAGAGATGGGCAGCCAGCGGGGGGAAGACAGCCTGGGATACGGCAGGCTGATAGATGCGAGGTGTCTTGGAGATGAGCAGTCGGATGAGCTTGGGCAGTTTGCGGGGCATCTCGTGGATGTGGTAGAAGAAGGACTCGGGATTGTGGATGTCGCCGAAGTCATCGGAGTCATATCCGCCCTCTGCCCTCGCCTTCTCGTCGGATGCCTGCGCCAGCTTGATGGCGGTGCGCACGATATTAGGCATGCGGTGGCTCTGCTTTCTGCCGCAGGCGCTCTCCACGGTAGTAAAAGCCCTCGCCTCCTGCTCGCCAAAGGTAGGTATCACCTGCTTGATCCATGCGGCGTTGTCATCGCAGAGATAGCGCAAGTAGCAAGCCAGGGAGAAGATGAAACTATTGCGAGAGCCATGCTCGGGAGCACCGCCCAGGAGCTCTACCAGCTTATCTATCAGCGCTGTGTATGGGATGCCCTGATACTCCGTGGGGAAGACTTCGGGAGTGCTTTCCGCTACTGGCGAGGGAGTCGCTGGGGGAGTTTCAGGTGAGGATGTCGTTGGTGACGTTTCAAGCGAGGATGTCGCTGGGAGGGCTGGTTTGTTACCAGATGGGTTTCGGTCCTTGAACAGCTCATCCTCGTTGATGTAGAGGATATACTCCTCGGGCACGAGGAAACTAGGCCTAGCCAAGTCCTTGACGCAGGTGTCATACTCATCGTCCTCCAGCTGCAGGGACATCCACTTCTGCGCCGCAGCCAGGTCCATGCCCTCGGGAATGACGAAGACCAGACGCAAGCCCTCCATGGACGGCGTGACATGTACCAGCACGATCGACTCAAAAGCCGATGGATTCTTCACTCTCAACTCTTCACTCTTCACTTTCCACCACCCTCTTGGGTCAGGGATATGGTCTTTGTCGTAGATGGAGAGCCCTGATGGGATGGCATCGGCATTGAGACGGCGGCCATTCTTGAAGGTGGCGTGGGGCGTGAGGATGGGCAGTTGCGCCTTCAGGTTGGTCTTCATCGTCTGATAGTCTTCGGGAGAAATCTCCCCACGGCGTCTGCTCTCCAGCGCATCCTCTATCTGTGCGCAGACGTCCTTCACTCGGCTACTCCTGGTAGCCTGGTGGAAGAGCTCGGGGGTGCATGGCTGCACCCCTCGGCTCCTTACGCTTTGTGATATTCCAAACATACTTACTCTGGCATTACTTGGTCCACGAATACACTAGCCTTGGCGCTCTCGCTCACGATGACCGAGGCTGGCATCACATCACACTCCTTGCGGTCGATGCAGAGATGCAATCTCACATCCTTGCTGCCCACACTGGCTCTGCCATGGGGCAACTTGATAAACTTGCGCTCCTCTGGCTTCTGCATGCTCGATGCGAAGACATTGAAGTTGCCCTCCTTAGGGCTCACCAGAGCGATGCTGCCACGCTTGCGTTTGCCACCTGCCACAAGGGCCTTGTATAACTCATCCGAAATCTGTACTTTAATATACATAATCTAAATCTCCTATTATTAATTTAAACCTACCTCAAAGTCTCTTACATGAGTCTCGCCATAGAAGCGCCCGTTGTACTCTCTCACGCTGTGGCTCAATCCCACGCCGATGATGGCACCCTCCTGGGCTGTAAACTTGTCCACGGCATCGCCGAAGATGGTAGCCACGTATCGGTCTGGGTGCATCACGCTCTGCTGAGCCTCCAACACCACCTCACGACTCTTCCAAGGGTTGCCAGTCTGCTGGCTCACTCCGCTGCGCACTGGGAGCAGCTTGATAACTTTGTACTTTTCCATAATTCAAATAATATTTTAATTTAATAATCGTTAATTCTCACTTACTATAAGACTTTATTTCAAGAAAAAGCCTTATATTTGCATATGGTAATATTGCCACACCTTTTAACATATAAAAGATATGGGTAAAGAAACAAGAAAATTAAACAAACTAGGCGAATGGCTGGCAAGTCATCCAGAGCCTGTTTTTGATATGGCTAGCCTCAGTGAGAAAGAATACAAGTCATCATTGAGAGCTATCATGAGATGAAAATTTATTTAGACACTAACATTCTCTTCTTCTTGATACAAGAAAGAGATGAAATTTCAACCGACGTGTTGAGTGAGCTTACTGATTATAGTAACTCACTTTACACGAGTACTGTATGTGCCCAAGAATTAATCCATCTTTGCCAAATTGGAAAAATCAGAATTGGAAAGAAATGCGATGTCATTCAGCAACCTAGCGATGTTTTTTCTCTATTAGAGCAAATGGATGTAAAACTAGTTCCGATTACGGAAAAGCATTTACAAGCCTATGCTACACTTAGTCTTTGGAAAGAACACACCGACCCAAACGACCGCCTGATTATAGCGCAAGCCATTTCAGATAGAGTGTGCTTAGTTAGTTCCGACCATAAATTCAAACATTATGAACAATATGCTCTGAACTTCTTATTCAATAAACGCTAACTTTGTCTCAGCCTTGTCAAAGATCGCAACCAAGGATACCAAAGAACCGGCATCACGTTCTGATTTCCGAATGCAAAGGTAGGAAGAAAATCAATGGGAAATAAAAAAAAGTGGCTGTATTCGGCAACTGTACAACTAAGTACAACCAAATACAACCACTCTACAACTTTTTGTACAACTTTGTACAACTTCTAGAGCTCCAGAAAGCCAGAAACTATGGTCTGCGGACCTGCTTATTCCAGTTTTGCTCCGACGGCATATAGAGTCCATGCTCGTGGAGCGGCTTCCAGAGATGCCTGCCACAACTGAGGTCGCTAATTTTCTTCAGCTTGATCCAGTCATTGACCAAGCCGGTAATCTGAATAGCTTTCATGCTTCTAGCCATTTTCACAAACTCTAAAGCTAGCTCTACTTCACCATAAAAAGAATTAAGAATCTCCCCTATCCAAGGGCATTCCTTCTCAGCCCTTTGCAGCGAAGAAAGCTCAGGGCTATCTGCAGAAGCCTCTGTAGATGCATCCTGAGAAGTCTCCGATGATGAATAATAGTGATGGTCCACATGCTCTGCATGATGCACGTAGACCCCATGCCCAAACACTATTTGCTCCGCCTTGATGTCGGCATTGCCAAAGAGCTGCTTCAGCAACTCCATCTTCTCCTTATCCTCTTCGCTCATCATATCACTCCTCCTTTAAGAATTTAGTTATGTCTCCAGCCGATGGATTCTCCAAGAATTTGCCATCGCCCAGTACCACCTGCTTGATTTCATTATGCACCATAGCAGGCTGGGCAGCAGCTCTGGCTCTATTCTCCAGCAGTTCGTTCTTTTCATCAAGAGCCGCCTCTCTCTTGTCAGAAATACGAGATATAGCAGATCTCAGCTTGTCATCGTTCTGATCACCGATTGCCATTTTGCAATCCCCATCAAGAAGATGCTTCAATACCTTTTCTCCAAAAGTTGCCTGTTCCTCCTTTACCTTATTGATGTTAACCAAATATGCAATGCCATTATTTATCATCATGAATGCCATTTTTGCCAAGGCTTCCTGTTCCTGAGACTTTAGTTGTTCCTTGAGTTTCCTAATTTCATTGTCTTTCTCCTTCGCCACTTCATTCTGCTCCTGCGTATCCCCACTTGCCAATACTGAACCTCGTAAGTTCTGATACAATTGCTCATATTCTGTTTTTTTTCTATCTAAAATTTCCACTTTAGCAGATAAATCATCGCATCTTTTCAAAGCATTATCCGATATTTCTCTTGCTTCAGCCAAATCGTCGCGCAGCTTCTTGATTCGCCCCTCTGCCGTCTGTTTATATTCCTCAAAATCATTGGCAAGCTTATGGTCAAAATCTGCTATGACGGCATTAGCCATATCTGCCAATCCCTTGGCATTGGCGGCATCGATAGCAGCTTTGGCTTTCTGCTCGTATACCTCTACCTTAGTCTTGTAGGAAGACAGCACTTCATTGCAGTCATTATAAAATGATTGCATGTCATCATCCGCATGTTCTGGCAAAGCAGGTAATACATCATCACCAGGCTTAGCCACCAAGAATTCACCTGCATCTATGCGAGCAGAAAGCTCATTATATTTCTCTTGTGTAAATTTCATCGTTCCTTATATTATTGTGTTTTATCAAAAAGGTAAATCATCATCCAACTTATACATCCAATCTAGAAAAGCATGCTGCTCTTCTTTGGTCCTAAAGAATGTCATAAGTAGGTCAATGGTTTGCTCATCGTACTTACTGATAGTATTTTTCCAGTCAGACTCATTAAGCTGAGCCACCTTGATATTAGGATACAAGTCTGTGTGAAATCTCTCATTGCAGGAGTCTATCATACCAGGAAACTTGCCGACAAAGTCAATTTCTTCTTCATTACCCTCGTAGACCTCGGTTCCCAATTGCTCCAATCTCATTCTGTATCCTTCAAGATATTCATCCATTGCTTCGGTCTTACTATCCTGCAAGAACAAGATGGCATAAACCATCCATCTAACCAGCATCGTATGAGTTAATGGCAATCGAGCTTTAGACGATGGAAAACCAGGTGGAAATGGAATTGTGGAATTATCAATTGACAGATGAGTACGCAGAGCATAGCTGACCTCTTTTGTCATTGCTCTTAAATCCAAATGAGGAGTAGCATATAGTGCCGATGCTATATAGTAGGCTGTATTAAAAGCCTGAACGGGGTCTTTAAACTCAAGATAGCCCTCTCTTAATGCCACCTTGTACATTTTCTCCAAAAACAGATTTAGCCCCTCATGCTTGTACTCATCATAGCTCTGCTTGAAGGGGTAAACTAACCTACTAGGTATATTAAATGCCTCTTTCATGAAAATTTTATGTTTTTAAGTTTATATTCTTGTTAGTATGGTAAAAATGGTCAAACTCAGGGACTCACTAGGTTTTTAGGGAAGTGGGCTCAAAGATGTCAATTTTCCACGGGGCAAAGATATGAAGAAAAATTGGAACCACCAAATAAAACTCAAACTTTTTTTCAGAACCAAATGAGTGACAGTGACAATTACAGTTTTATTTTCCGCAGGGTGATAATGGGGTGAAAAGAGTAAGAAGAAAAGTTATATTTATATATAATATTTTATATATATAAATATAAAACCTAAGCTTACAATTTCGCACGTGATGACAAGGAGAGGATAATAAAACTGTAATTGTCACTGTCACTCATTTCCATGAATAGCGATGCTGCTTGATGAGCTTTAAAGACTATGACTGGCATACCTAAAGTCTATGACTTGTAGAGCACAAAGCTATGAGTTCTGCCCCACAAAGCTATGAGTTTTTTTCTTTAACAGAATATCCTTGAAATGTTAATGCCGCTTAACACTTAACTCAATGCCGAAATTTGGTGGTATCGGAAAAATGTAGTACCTTTGCAACTGTAATCAAGAACATTGGTTTGTTCATACTAGTTACATTTCACTCACTTTATTAATCACTAAAAAAACTAGAAAATTATGAAGAAAGAAACTTGGAAACAGATTT
>URLG01000014.1 GCA_900548535.1 Candidatus Segatella intestinihominis
GTTTCATGGTAGGCACCGACGAGTTTGCCGTACCATTGGGCGACCTCATCGACGTAGCTGCCGAGATAGAGAAGGCAGAGGCACAGCTCAAGCACTTGGAAGGTTTCTTGATGGGCGTTCGCAAGAAGCTCAGCAACGAGAACTTCGTGGCTCATGCCCCTGAGAAGGTTGTTGCCTTGGAGCGCAAGAAGGAAAGCGACTCTGTAGAGAAGATCGCCGCCCTGAAGGCAACCATCGAGGAGCTGAAGAAGAAGTAATCTATAAGTTTTATTAGATAATTATTCAAGAATAAGAGAATTGGAGAACTTTCTCGTTAGCAGAGATTTCTCTGGTTCTCTTTTTCTTCATCCAACAATAGATACATAGATGATGAAAAAGCTTTTCACCTTATTAATATGTATGAGTTCGCTCCTACTCGGCTACACGAGTTGCGGGGACGAGGCTTTTGATGTGGACAGCGTCAACCGCCAAACTCTCCTTGTCTTTATGCCATGGAGCGGCAGCAGCAATACGGCAGGTCTCTATGAAAACTTGCGAGCCAACGTAGACAGCATGTGCGCAGGCATCAAAACACAAAAGGGCCTAAAGAATGCACGTGTCTTGGTATTCATGAGCAGGAACTCCCAGGAGAGCAACCTCTTCGAACTGAAATATGATGACAGCAAGAAGGCGGTGGTTCGTGACACGCTGAAGAAGTATACCGATGGTGCCTTTTACAATTCGGCAGAAGGTATGGCTAGCCTCATCAACGAAGTGAAGCAGCAGGCTGAAGCGCTCAACTATGCCATGATTATCGGATGCCATGGATGCGGATGGACTTATGCAGCAGACTGGATGAACTATCCTTACCATGCTCGCCCCAACCTAGGTGGCACATCTTCCAACTATGACTATTGGGGCAGCATCCAGTTTGGCGATGACCCAGATCATCCCAAGAGTCGTTTCTTCGGAAGTGTGAGTTTGGATGATGCAAAGATTGACGTAGCCACCCTGGCAGAAGGCATCAAGCAGAGCGGCATCAAGATGCAATACATCCTATTCGATGCCTGCTACATGGGCAATGTGGAGACAGCCTACGAACTGAAGGACGCCACCAACTTCCTGATAGCATCAAGCAGCGAGGTCATATCAATAGGCATGCCATACAAGACGATATGGAGTTCACTCATCAGTACAGCCCCAAGTTACTCTGGCATCGTATCAGGCTCGGTCAACTTTTATGCCAAGAGCGACGCTCCCTATTGCAACCTGGCTGCCATCGACTGCCGACAGATGGATAAGTTGGCAAGCATCATGAAGGAAATCAATGCCAGTTATACGCTCAACTTCTCCATCCCACTCGACTCCATCCAGCCACTTGGCGGATTCCGCCCTAACATCTTCTATGACTTGGGCGTATATGTAGACAGTCTCAAGCCATCAGGCTATCTGAAGGAACAGTTCACCGCCCAGCTCAAGGCTACCGTAAAGGTTGCGCAGAGCACAGAGAAAGTGGCCTCTTACATATTTGTCAATCAAGGAGAAGAAATACGAGTAAAAAGCTATAGTGGACTCAGTATTTCCGACCCAAGCCAGAACAGCGTAGCCATCAAGGGAAGAGAGAAGACAGGCTGGTGGAAAGCTACACATTAAATAATAGAATAGAAAAATGGAATATTTTATCATAGACAAGAACGGGCAGCAGGCAGGACCATTCAGCCTTGACCAACTAGCCCAAAAAGCAATCACTCCCGAGACCCTAGTCTGGGCTCAGGGCATGGCAGACTGGACTCCAGCCTGGAAAGTAGAAGAACTAAAGACTGTATTGGAAGCAGCCGAAGCCATTCGTGACAACGAAGCTACCCAAGAAGAAGCCACAACGGGAACCGTTCCTCCTAGCTATCAGCCAGAGCAGCCTCAGAAGAAATCGAGCAAGACGCTCTGGAAGATCATCCTCGGCCTCGTCGTCTTCATCATCCTGATGTTAGCCGTAACCAACCCAGGTGCCGACGCCCACAAGGAAAAGGTGCGCACAGAGGTAAGCAAGGCTGTAGAGAAAGCTACCGAAACCACCGACAACAACTTCTTCTCTCAGGCCATGCGCTCTGTGGCAAAGATGATGGCAGGCACCGTCATGGACGAGGCGATGGACCAGCTCTTCCAGTATCACAACTACATCATCTGCTCCAAAGGTACAGTGGAATTTGATGGCAAGGAGCACACCGTCAGTTTCGGTATTCTCGGCAAGGTTTACACCATGAATGCCGATGATATGGTAAAAGCACTAGAAATGGGCGACAACCTCCGCATTGAGGAATCTTCCTCTTCATCAGATGATTCTGCCATGGATGGCTCCTCCTCTACTTCTGTAGACGAGAACGCCAATACTGGTGACGACGACGCTAGCTCTGACTTACAACAGAAATTGGAAGACAAAGCTAACAAGGCTCTCGACAAAGCTGCCGACAAAGTGAGCAAGAAGGTGGAAGAAAAGATTAATCAGAAACTCAATGAAGCCACTGATTCATCTACCGTAGAGAAGATTATCGACAAGATTCTAGAATTGATATAAAATCCATCGATCGGAATTTATATTGACAATTTCACGATAAGGCGGAAGCCTGCTTTTGGCTTAGCCTTATCTCCCCTTTAACAGTACGTGCCGAGGAAAAAATAATTTCATCGCGAAGAAAATATTTTTTCCTCGGCACGTACTGTTTTTTTCTTCGGCACGCAATTTCTATCTAATGGAGTATCTGCTATAATTTTAATCCGAAACTTTTTTACAATTCATTTCTCTTTATTTATTCTATTCCGTTATATTAAAATCATATTCTGCAATTATCCCTACCTTTGCAAACGAAAATAAGAATAATAACATATAATCGACTAAAGAATATGATAGAAAGAATGACTTTAGCTGCTCTTGGCATGACAGCAACTCTGGTAGCACGCTACTTATTATAAATCCTGACTTCGACATTCTTATACAATAAGTATTGTGTCAAAGCCAGGATTCTTTTAATTCAAATTCTTTTAGAGAGTTTCTTCATCTATCATCCTTTTCTATTGATCCATGTCAGTTTCTTCCATACTCCCTCAAAAGGACCATGAGAATGATACTTGAGCCATAGATTAGAAAAGACACACTGTACTACCACCATTGCAATACCCACAAGTACGGCATAAGTAATGCCCAACTTGGCTTGCAAGTTGAAACCATAATAGCAGAACAATCCACAGCCAATAATGCTCTGCAAAAAATAATTGGTGAGACTCATCTTTCCAAACTGGCGCAAGAAAGACAATCCCGTTCTAAACCATTCCTTGCCATACCATAACAACACAAATGCTGAAACGATGAAGGAAAGTATGAAGAAATTGTATATCGGAGAAAGCCAAAGACCGTATGTTGGTAAATGGCAGACATCACAAACGCCCCCGATGATAAGGACTACAATGGAAACAAGGAGAACCTTCTTCCATAGTTGCAAGTTATTGTTCTCATTATATAGCCAGCGATTTCTACCCACCAACATGCCTAACACAAAGAGGCAAATGGTCTGGGTATGTCTTCCCTTCACCATACACCAATAATAGGTAGCCACCTGACCATACTGTAGATTGGCCCAAGCATTCTCCCAAAAAGTACCATGGTGATGCGCTTCCGCCATCTCGCCATATACATCCCCCATCGCCGACATATCCACTTGCCACCCAGTCAGCAAGGAATAGATCTCAATAGGCTGAACAAACAGAAATGCCACCACACCCCACAAATACTTGGAAGGTAGATAGCTGAGCGGAATGAGCAACAAGCCGTATATGGCATAGGAGAACAGAATATCTCCATCGAAGAAAGCTGTATTAACGATACCTAAGAGAGCCAACAGAAACATTCGCCAAGCAAATCTGCCAGAGAAGCATCTCCCCTTTTGCTGTTGGTTATCGTTCATGATAAAAAAGCTCAATCCAAAGAGCAAGGCAAAGATGCCATACATCTTGCCCGATAGCAGCAATGCCATCACATCAGCCACCTCATCATCACATGCCAAGGCGTATGGATGCGTAATGCTACCATCCCACATGTTGAAATGCTCTACAGAATGAAACAAAATAATACCAGCTACAGCCAATCCTCGCAAAGCATCAGCCACGTCTATTCGGCTGTTTTTCAAGCCCAATGTCTTATAAAAATTCATTTAATATATAATAATTAAGTTATTAATGGGAACAAAGATAATACTTTTTCTACAAATAGCACCATCTTTTGCAGACTAATTACATATTACATAAAATATTGCCCATAAAAAGAAGATGACACCCTGATTAACCCCGATGAATCTCTTCTGCTGCCATAGCCACACCATCGTCTTCTGGCAATTGATAAGGCTTGTTTTCCAATACTTCTAAAGAATCAGCTTTCTCTCTATCCATCAGATAAATATGATTGAGCGTATACTCTATAGCCATGAGTGTACGCTCTCTCTTTTCCTTTGTATCGAGCTGGCATTCCCAGACAGTCATCACATGCCACCCCATCCTTGCCAACTTATGCTGTACCTCGATATCCCGCTCCTTATTGCGGGTAATCTTACGGCTCCAAAACTCCACATTCGTCTTGGGCAGGCGATACTTGTCACAATTCTCGTGCCCATGCCAAAAGCAACCATTCACAAAGATGCATGTGCGATATTTGCGAAGCACTATATCCGGCGTACCTGGCAAGCGGCGATAATTGACACGATAACGGAAGCCGCAGGCAAAGAGATACCTCCTCACCATCATCTCTGGCTTCGTATTCTTGGAATGAATCGAAGCCATAATCTTGCTGCGCTGTTCTTCCGTTATTTCTGTCATATTTCTTCACAAGTCACCATATCTGCGCCTCGGTATATCACTCCAAGCTTATGGAGCTTAGTAGCCTAATATAGAAGAAGTACATATTAGAATCTTCTATATCCTCGATAAAAGGAGTCTTATCTACATAATAACAATCCCTTTTCATTACATCCTCAAAGTTTTGCATACCGTATGGTATACGCTTGCGATAGATTCGCTTTCTTCGTTCTCTTACTATCATAGCTCAATACTTTAAATTGTAATGCAAAGATACTATTTTATTTTTAATCAGACAAAGAAAAAAGAAGAAGTTTAAAGTAAATTAGAAAAAACATAGGAAATCTTGTTGGTTATCAACTTTTTATTGTACCTTTGCATAAGATAAGACCAATAAACACCAAGATATATGTCGATATTCAGTATCATCTTTGGAAAAAAGAATGTGAAAGCTTCTGACTCTGCCACCAAGCAGGAAGCGGAGCCTGTAGTCTCTGACATCGAGCTCAATGATGCCAGAAAAGATCATATCGCCTTTGTTGATACCGAAGTGGGACTGAAAGACCATAAGATACACGACATCGGAGCCTTGCGATATGACGGAGCTACCTTTCACCAAGCGTCCAAGACGGAATTGGAGAAGTTTTTGGAAGAAGGAAAGGTGGACTTCATTTGTGGACATAATATCATCCATCACGATGCCCACTATCTCCAACTTAATGGCATCCTCATAGATACCCTGTACCTCTCTCCGCTCCTCTTCCCAAAACATCCTTATCATCATCTGGTAAAGGACGATAAATTGATGAGCGAGCAGATGAACAATCCCGTGAACGACTGCGAGAAAGCCAAGGAGCTATTGATGGATGAAATAGCAACATGGAATAAGCTTTCTGAGAATAAGAAGAGGATTTTTACGCTATTGCTTCAGCAGGAAGAGGAATTCAAAGGATTCCTGATATATGTTGGAGCCACTGGAACCTCATCCGATGCTATCAAAGAGGTATCAGATACGATTCTATCCGAATACAAGAATCATATCTGCGCCCATGCCGACATAGCCTCTCTCATCGTTCTGTCGCCTTGCGGCTTGGCATACGCCTTGGCTCTGATTGGAACAGACGATTACCTATCCGTTACCCCAGGATGGGTGCTCCACAATTATCCAGAGGTAGAGCATATCATCAGCACGCTCTGCCATCACCGATGCACCGAAGGTTGCGAGTATTGCCATCGCATGCTCAACATTCACCATAACCTGAAACAGATATTTGGCTACGATGCCTTCCGCACTTATGATGGCGAGCCATTGCAAGAGAATGCGGTTCAGGCAGCAGTAGATGGGCAGTCGCTATTGGCGATATTCCCTACTGGCGGTGGCAAATCGCTCACCTTCCAATTGCCAGCCTTGATGGATGGCAGAACCGTACATGGCCTTACCGTAGTTATCTCGCCACTGCAATCGCTGATGAAGGACCAGGTGGACAATCTCGCCGACAGAGGCATCACTGACGCTGTAACCATCAACGGTCTCCTCGACCCTATCTCTCGCAGCCTTGCCATAGAGCGAGTGCAGAGCGGAGATGCCACCTTATTATATATAGCCCCTGAGATGTTGCGCTCCAAGACCATCGAGCGCATCTTGATGGCTCGTCATGTGGTGAGATTCGTGATAGATGAGGCTCACTGTTTCTCTGCTTGGGGACAAGATTTCCGTGTGGATTATCTCTACATCGGCAAGTTTATCAAGGAATATCAAGAACGAAAGTTCGGAAAGGATGAGATGGCTCGCAATGGCGGTCGCACGCTGATACCCGTATCTTGCTTTACCGCCACGGCAAAACAGAAGGTGGTGCAAGACATCTGCGATTACTTCAAGCACTGGTTGGGCAGCGACCTCCAGCTCTTCGCCTCTTCCGCCTCACGTACCAATCTGCACTATTCCGTGATCCACGTGGATAGCGATGGAGACAAATACAACCTCCTGCGCAATCTTGTGGAGGAGACAAACTGCCCTACCATCATCTACGTATCCCGAACCAAGCGAACCCGAGAACTCGCCATGAAGTTGACTCGTGACGGCATGACTGCCCTGCCCTATAATGGCAAGATGGATGCCGATGAAAAAATACACAATCAGGATGCCTTCATGACCGACCAGGTAAGCATCATCGTTGCTACATCCGCCTTCGGAATGGGTGTGGACAAGAGCGATGTAGGATTGGTCATCCACTACGACATCTCCGACTCTTTGGAGAACTATGTACAGGAGGCAGGGCGTGCAGGAAGAGACCCACACCTCCATGCCAAATGCTTTGTACTCTATAGCGATGAAGACTTAGACAAGCACTTTATTCTACTCAACCAAACCAAACTGAGCATCAGCGAGATACAACAAGTATGGAAAGCTATTAAAGATTTCACCAAGAAGCGTCCCTATGTAAGTTGCTCTGCACTAGAGATAGCTCGCCAAGCCGGTTGGGATGATTCGGTTTCTGACATTGAGACACGTGTTCGCACCGCCCTTTCAGCCCTCGAACAAAGCGGCTACATAGAGCGCGGCAATAACATTCCGCATGTCTATGCCACTGGCATCACCGTCAAGAACATGGACGAGGCAAGACTCCGTCTTACCGAATCACCCCTCTTCTCAAAAGATGAAATCCAGAATGCCGTGCGCATCATCAAGTCGCTCATCACACAGAAGCATATCGCCAGGGCACAAGACAGCGAGGCAGAATCCCGCATCGACTACCTTGCCGACATCTTGGGACTGAGCAAGCGAGATGTCATCTCTGCCGTGGATCGAATGCGCCAAGAAGGTATCCTTGCCGATACTCGTGACATATCAGCCTACCTGCAAGACATCAGCGACACCCAACGCAAGCCTCAACAGATGCTGGAGAAATACGCCAAGCTGGAGAGATATATCCTGGAACATATTCCGGATGATTCGCTGCAAATCACATACAAGCAGTTCAACGACAATGCCGTGCATGACGGCATCACAACATCCACCGAAAAGCAAATCCGCACACTGCTATACTTCTTAGTGGTGAAGGGATATGCGCACAAGAAGGAAGATGGCATTCGAAATCTTATCGTGACCAGAGACAAAGACATCGATACCATCATCAAGCGTTTTGAGAGACGCATTGAGGTTTGCCGATTCATCATCGAAAGACTTTATAGCTTGGCAGAGAAGGAAGAAACTAAAACAGGAGAGAATATCAAATTAGCGGCTGAGTATTCGAAGCCTCTCCAATTCTCTGTGGTAGAACTCTTGAACGACCTGAAATCCAGCAACCAATCCCTCTTCTGCGATTTTGCATCGCTACAACTGGAGGATGTGGAGGAAGCCCTGCTCTATCTCTCCAAGATTGGAGCCATGAAATTAGAGGGAGGCTTCTTGGTGCTCTACAATGCCATGGCAATTCATCGCAAGAAGGAGCCAAAGTTGCGCTATAAGCTAGAGGATTATCGTATGCTCGATGAATTCTACAAGCAGAAGATACAGCAAATTCACATCGTGGGCGAATATGCCAACTTGATGGTCAGGGATTATGATGCCGCCCTACAATATGTGCAAGATTACTTCCAGATGGATTATCACCGCTTCATCACCAAGTATTTCAAGGGCAACCGAGAGGCTGAGATAGAGCGCAATGTAACGCCATCTAAGTATAAGCAACTCTTCGGAATGCTCTCCGAGCGACAAAAAGCTATCATCGACGACCATGAGTCTCGCTGCATCGTAGTCGCTGCCGGCCCTGGCAGTGGCAAGACTCGTGTGCTCGTACATAAGTTAGCCTCTCTCCTATTATTGGAAGATGTAAAGCATGAGCAACTCTTGATGCTCACCTTCTCTCGTGCAGCAGCCACCGAATTTAAACAGCGCCTGATGCAGCTCATCGGCAACGCCGCCCACTTTGTAGAGATCAAGACTTTCCATTCTTATTGCTTCGACCTGCTGGGCAGAGTGGGCAATCTGGACGAGTCGGGAGACGTGGTAAGACAAGCGGCAGAAATGATCAATACAGGAGAAGTGGAGCCTAATCGCATCAGCAAGACAGTGCTCGTAATCGACGAGGCACAGGATATGAGCAAGGATGATTATGCCCTGGTTACTGCCCTCATGCATGCCAACGAAGAAATGAGGGTGATAGCCGTGGGCGATGACGACCAAAACATCTACGAGTTCAGAGGTTCCAATTCGCAATATCTCTACAAATTGACCCAAACCGAGAATAGCCGATTCATTGAGATGACGGAGAATTATCGCAGCCATCGCCACATCGTAGATGCTGCCAACGATTTCGCCAGAGGCATCAGACAGCGCATCAAGTCAACGCCTATCATCTCCATGAGCCAAGAAGATGGCGAGGTCAAAATCGTGAAGCATCCTTACGACATCAACGATAAAGTCGTATACATGTATCAACCAATAGTAGAAGACGTTATACGATTACAAGAAAGTATTACTTCATCATCAAAACTCGGTTCATCCGATGGTTCAATCCCTAAGGAATCATCGTCTATCAGCATTCTCACTCAAACCAATGAGGAGGCAGTCATTATGCTCGCCCTCCTCCATAAGCATGGCATCAAGGCAAAGTTAGTACAGTCGATGGATGGCTTGCGTTTTTGGAATCTTGCCGAGGTAAGATACTTCTTGAAACATATAGACCAAGGCATCAAGGAGACGAAATCTCCTATCATCTCAGATGACATTTGGGAGGCTGCCAAGCATCAGACTTTCCAGAAATATGCCGCCAGTCAAGCCTTGCCATACCTGCGCCGCAGTCTTCAGATATTTGAGCAAACCAATCGTGCCAAATACTATAGCGACCTCAGAGAATTTGTGTTTGAATCATCGGTAGAAGACTTCTGCGACATCAAGAAATCGGACATCGTGGTAAGTACCATCCACAAGGCAAAAGGCCATGAGTTCGACCATGTATTCATGCTCATCACTCAACCCGAACATCCTACCGATGACGTGCTGCGCCGATATTATGTGGGTATGACTCGTGCCAAGCAAACGCTCACCATCCATACCAATGGCAATCTCTTCGACGGCATCCACAATGCCCAGCATCTCTATGACGGCAAAGCCTATACCGAGCCAGATGAGATAGTGCTCCAGCTCTCCCACAAGGACGTAAACTTAGGTTTCTCCAAGCCTCATAAGAACGAGATCTTATCGCAAAGAAGTGGTAATATTCTTACCTACCACGACCATTGCCTCAGCCTCCCCACGACAGGCAGAGACATCGCCCAGCTATCCATCAAGATGAAGGAGCGCATAGGCAAATGGGAGCTGAAAGGCTATAAGGTAACCGCCGCCCATGTCCGCTTCATCGTAGCATGGAAACCGAAAGATGCGCCAAGGGATGAGAAGGAATCTGCCATCGTGCTCGCAGACTTGGTGATGAAAAGACAATGTTAGGGCAACAAGGCTTAACTCCTTACTTCAAAAACTCCTTTACCTTCTGGGTATATTCCTCATGATGGTCGCGATAAGCCATCGCGTGGATGGAGCCTTTGGCGATGAAGATGGATTTCTTGCCTTTCGTCTTTGCCTCATATAGCGGCTGAAGCATACGATAAGGCACGAAGTCATCTTTGTCGCCGTGGATAAAGAGCATCGGCTTGGTGCTCTTCCTTACCTGCTCTATCTGCTGAGCCTCAGCAAACGACCAACCATACTTCAAGTTGCAGAGTTCGGAGGTGGTATTCATCAATGGAAAAGATGGCAAGCCGAACTGTTCCTTGAGCTGGGCAGCAAACTCATCCCATACGCTCGAATACCCACAATCCTCCACAAAGCATTTCACGTAATCGGGAGTCTTCTCACCCGATACCGCCATCACCGTAGCTGCTCCCATCGAAATGCCATGCAGCACTTGCTGGGTATGAGAGAAGACATCATCTGCCACTTCCGACCATCGGATGACATCCCATCTATCCTTCCATCCCATTTGGATATGGTCGCCCTCACTCTCGCCATGACCATAGAGGTCTGGCAGGAGCACATTATATCCCATATCGTGATTGTAGAGATAGGCGATATGGAGCATACCCTCGGCACGCACCTTATAGCCATGCACCACTACCGCCGTCTTATCGGTTGGCTTGGGTGCATAGAGATAGATGGCATGTGCCTTATAGCCCGATGGCATCACCACAAAGGTATCCCTGACTGCATGGTTCTGATAAACAGAATCCATCCATGCCACTGTCCAAGGGCATTCCTTACGAATACGTTCACGCTGAGCCTCAGCCGTTTTTCTATCTTGCTGGGGATAGCCCAAAGAATATTTGAGCATATAGCTACTGCCGCCACCCACGATGGCGATGATGAGCAACAGGGCTGCCACTATGCCCCATCCTATTTTCTTATTTCTATGATTCTTCTTCATTCTTTTTTTCTGTTTAAATACCATTATAACCTCTTTCTATCATCACTAGAATATAGTTCAACGGTGCTAAATTACAATAATTTGCTGAAACAAACAAACTTTTCCTCCTCATTTTGCGTTAATTACGAATTTTATACGTATCTTTGTCCCCAAAAAGAACACCACTTAACTTTTTAAAGAACAAAACAGTATGTGGTGGCAGCCAATGCTAAGTTCAAACTCTTCAGAGCACAGCTGCATGAAGTAATTGATGTAAAGTTCTTCCTGTTTAGGTTAACTAACATCTACGCCTAACACAGGTTTATGCTGGTGCTCCGAATTTTTGCTGCAATTATAACAACTTTTATGTTATAGAGATATTCGCTGAATGAAGTGAGAACAAGTCTTTTGCGTAAACTTTTTGTTAATCTCTCTGAAAATATTCATCATTGCCGACACTTTTATATACTTTTGCAAACTCATAGCGATGTATTCGCAAAATAGTAATGAAACATAATTAACTGAGAAGAGTATGAAAAAGAATTTGATGATTTTGGCAGTTGCTGCTCTTGCAGCTCTTACTTCTTGCACTGGCAAGAAAACTGCCCACAGTGAGGTGGAAAAGGATTCCACAGATATGGCTGGTTACACAACCACCGGTGACAGCAATGTGGACTTGGCTTCTGTAGCCGGAACATACGAGGGTACTTTCCCATCGGCAGACGGTCCAGGCATAAAGACGGTGCTCACCATTAATGCAGACAGCACCTATCAGTTGCAGCAGGATTACATTAACCGCAAGGACGGACATGACGAGGCAAGCGGCACATTCCAAGTGCTTGACAACAATGTTCTGATGCTTGTGCGCCCTTCAAGCGGTGAACATACCTTCTACAAGGTGAAGGATGCCAACAGTATTGTATTGACTGACTCTGCTGGAAATGAGCCAGAGGGTGAGACCGCAAAATTTTATGTGTTGAAAAAGTGAAATAATATGCGACTTACAAAAACCGTGGATAACGATTTTGCCACTCACGGTTTTTTATCGGTAATACCAACAAAGACCAGACACCATTACCAAAAAGACCGCCCAACACCTGATTGGCGTGTGCACAACACGTGATGTGCGTGTGCATATCAGCTGTTATGCGAGCGCACAACAGCTGTTGGGCGGTCAACGAATCAATATATCCCAAAGACATAACCTTATCTCTACGACAACTTCTATAGTATCTTTCAAGGACTTCCAGTGCATGTTTCAACCGCTTCCAACGTATCTTTCAACTGCTATTGATATATCTTTCACCTTCTATCATTATATTTCCGCCCAACTATCATTATATTTCCGTCCAAACATTCGTTATTATCAGAAGAAATGCTTACCTTTGTGGCTGCATACAATCTTAACAAAATAAAAGCGAGACAATTATGGCTATCAAATACGAAATACATTACCTGCCCAATGCAGGAGGTGAAGGGGAGACCCGCAGATTCGCTCATGTCTTCGAAGAACCAGCGATGACGGACAACCAAATGGTGGAACGACTTGCCAAACATAGTTGCATTGGCGAAGCGGAAGCTACCAGCGTGCTAATGAAACTACGTGACATCATAGAGGAAGACTTACAAGAAGGTAGAAGAGTCAACATTCCAGGCATCGGATACCTATCCCTGTCTGCCGACCTCGACATGGATGAGCTGAAGCCAGACAGCAAGGTTCGTGCCGACTACGTGAGCGTAAGGGGCATCAAGTTTCGTCCCAATGCCGATCTTCTGAAGACGGTGAAGCGAAGAGTAAAGTTTGAGAAATCGCAATATTCCTCTCGGTCCTACCCTTTCTCAGAGGAAACGCTCAAGGAGAAAATCAGAGAATACCTCAAGACCAACCGCTCCATCAATCGCCGAGTATTGGAACGAGAGTTTTACATCCGCAAGCAGACGGCACTCAACTGGCTCAACCGCCTCGTGGACTCCGGCTTCCTCATCAAGGAAGGAGCCAGAAACTCACCGGTCTATTTCTTGGCAAAAGAATAGGAGGATTATCATATAAGGAGGAAAAGTTATCTCACAGGAAAGGAGAAGATGCGTTACATAAGAAGGAGAAAACATCATGAACAAGGAAAGTAGAATCACGGAGCAAAGCTCGCTCTACGAGCATCTGGAAGAAATGAGCATAGAGGAACTGACTGCCCATATCAATACAGAGAACAAGAAGGTAGCTTTGGCGATAGAGGATGCCTTGCCTGCCATCAACCCATTGATATCCGCCATCGAACAGCAAGTGAAGAACGGCGGAAGACTCTTCTATGCCGGTTGCGGAACTGGCGGAAGACTTGCAACGCTCGACACCATCGAAGTACAAAACACCTACGGCATTGACGGCACTCAGATACAAGCCATCTTCCCTGGCGGTATCGGATGCCTCACGCAAACCAAGGAGTCTCGTGAGGATGACTTGGAGGATGGATGGAAACAGTTGCAAGACAAGGAGATAACGACAAAAGACTTCGTGCTCGGCTTCTCTGCCAGCGGCACTACCCCCTTCGTACTCTCCATCTTGAAACATTGCAAGGCAGAAGGAATCCCTACGGGATGCATCGTCAACAATCCTCACTCTCCCATTGCCCAGCAAGCTGATTATCCCGTGGAAGTCTTCACAGGGCCTGAGTTTGTGACAGGCAGCACAAGAATGAAAGCAGGAAGTTCGCAGAAGATGATACTGGACATGATTAGCACGAGCTTACAAATACGCCAAGGCAGAGTGGAAGGCAACAAGATGGTGAACGCCAAGCTCATCAATCACAAACTCATCGACCGAGCTTGCCGCATCTTCATCGAGCGTCATCCGGAATATGCCGAAAAATATGAGGAAGTGAAGCAAATGATATTGAAAGCAGGAAGCGTGAAAAAGGCAGAAAAGTTATTAAGAAAACAAAGATGAAATATCATATGCCTTGTACAAAAGCTATTACAATTACGATTAAAACAGCCTTTATTGCGTCTTTACTCACAGAAGATACGAATCAATCCATAACAGACTAAAACTGCCCCCATAAAAAATGTCTCTATATTATTAATATAAGGTATCGTAAATCGTGACTATCCTACTCCCAACAACTCCACCTCAAATATCAAGGTAGAGCCTCCAGGGATGCCTGGCTGTGAGAACTTGCCATATCCCATTTCGGCAGGAATGTATAGCTCCCATTGGTCGCCTACGTGCATCTGCTGCATAGCCACAATCCAACCATCTATCAAGTCAGAGAGGCGCATGGCGAAAGGAGTACCACCACGACTGGAATCAAACTTCTTGCCATTGATGGTCCAGCCTGTGTAGTGCGCTGTTACGATGCTACGCTTGCCTGGACTTGCACCCTTTGGATTGCCCGACTTCAACACCTTATAATATATACCACGAGGCAGAGCCTGTACGCCCTCCTCCTTAGCTTTCTCTTCCAGCCAACGCTTGTTGGCCTCTACATATTCTCTTTTTGCCATGATTTCCTTTATGATTATGTTTGCAAAAGTACAAAAAAGAAAGCAATTAACCATAAAGATTTAGTGAAAAAGGTAAAAAAGATACATTGTACCGCAATTAATCCAAATTAATAAATCAAAAAGCCTACTTGCTCGCAACAAACAAGTAGGCTTTTTGATTTCAGAAGACTATTACAAGGCTAAAACGTTTTACAACAGCCTACCGCCAGCCATTCCCAACTCCACTTTTGTTACTTGCGGATAAGTTTCCTTATATTTGTCTGTCAAATCCCAAAAGAAAAATGACAACCCTAAGTCTCACCCTGCAATTATAAGAATCGCATGTAGAAAAGAGGGTGTGTCATAAGCCACACCCTCTTTCAATATTTTCCCATTATTCAGCTGGCTCTGCATGGATATAATAGCAGCTGTTTTGTGGTCGCTCCTTATCCATCTTCAGAACCAAGACCATATACGTTCCCTTATAGTCATCCCAGCCATAAGAAGACTCTGGCTCATCTTTCCAAGTCATGATAACATCCACATCATCTGGTAGATGCTTGAGCCTAGCCCGGCATTGGGTTTTCATTGATTCACGAAGGGTGACATGACTCAAATACAACTTGTCCATTACAGCCACCAAGTTGTCCTTTTCTTCAGCCAGGACTTTTTCCATATTGCTTTCAGGATTTTCATCATCAATCCGTGTTTTCGGTGTATCATACAATTCTGCATACTCATACCTTTGGAGGTCTTGGCTAAGAGAACCATGCCTCAACACAAACTCCCTACTCTTATCAAACACGCAATATAACGTAAATCCATCAGCCATAGACTGAGAAGCGCTCCAATTATATCCCAAGAATCCATCATTATAGAGATAGATTCTCCTTGAATATTCATAGACAGGATATCCATTTTTATAACCCATGGCAGTAACAATGGTCTCTTTGTCCTTAGGGAAGAAGTAAGTGCTCCACAAAGTTTCCATACGATGATCTTTCTTGCTCACACTCACATAAGTATCAGGCAAATCTTCGCATTTCCATACGATAGAATCATAATAGGTATAATAGTCACTTGGATAATGATTGATGCCATCTTTATCTGTCAACTCAAAGTTCAACAAACGACATGTTTGGAACATAATCCCTGCACCATCTTTTTCTTCATCAGGGAAAGCATACTGGATGCGGGTGTGGAACTTGCAGCTTTCTGGCACATCCACCTTATCTGGAAGCCTACCTTTGTCTACATCATACGTATATTCATATATCTTATCATTCAAGTCTGTATCAGACATGCGCTGATATACCACTACGCCAAAGACCGGAACTGCCCCATCATCCTCTCTCGGTTGATTTCCCAATCTCTGAACGGTATAGAGATAAGTTTGACTATCACTCTCCCTTATCTTCAATATTTGCAGATAGCTCCAATCCTTCTTCAAGGCAAAGCCATCATATCGCATCAGGATTCCAGTATTCTCCTCATACGTATATTCCTTCCATAGCTTTTTGCACAATGGAGAACCAGCTAATGCATAATCCTGATAATAAGCAAAGAGCTGATTTTCTTGATCAAAATAAAGACAAGCGAAGTCAATATTTGATGCTTTCTCCCGATAATCATCTTGTGACAATTTACCACTTGGAAGAATCTGATAGACGGCAACTGGCTGCCAACCTTTTCCGAGAACATTGTTTTCCAATTCATTCTGTGATGGCGGCACTACATCCTTCAAGACATAGCAGCCCTCATCATCCATCGTGTAAGTGGCACCAAACAAATCCTTGCTATTCCAAGGAAGTGATTCTCGCTTATCATCCTCACTGCCACAACCCGTAAGCAGCAACAAGCATACTGTAGCGAATAACATCAATAACTTCTGTTTCATAAACTTTGATTTTTAAAATACCTTACTTCATAAAATGAGATTACATTACATTCTACTCTTCTCTGCCTTACCTGCACCCGTTCCCTTATACTTGCTTCGAGAAGCATTCAGCTTATAGCTTATCGAGCAAACCAACTTGCGGGTATCGGTATATTTCCAGACAGAATTATCTACTGTGCCAAAGATGAAGCTAGAAGATAGGCGACGAGTAGCAAAGATGTCCGTTCCTTCCATCGTTATGTTCAAGCGATTATGGAGAAAGCTCTTGCGCAAGCTAACATCCACTCCTCCTTGTTGCATAAACTTGATGGTGGAACGATTTCCGTGCGTCCTATAGTCCATATCTATATCAAAGACCCATCCGCCAGGAATCTCAAATGTATTGTTCAGAAAACCTATAAAGTAAGGCTGATTATACGACATATCACCTATCTTCATCATCTGCTTTCTCATGCTCATGTTCAGTTGAGGTTGCCACCATCCTATTTTGGGTGCAGCTGTCAATCCCACCCTACAGCTCTGACTATGCTTCAAGTTGCGATATGAGTACATATAGATTTGCTCGCTATCCTCGTAAGGTTCGATGCACCAATAAGAGGCATTCTCTATATATCGCCAGTTGGCAAACAACTGAAGCCATTTATAACCAACGTTCAGGCTAAATACATGCTCGTAGGTTGGCAGAAGCAAGGGATTGCCACCTTGGTAGAAATACCTACTGTTGTACTGCACATTGCTACTCAGTTCCCGATATGAAGGACGAGTAACCAAGACGCGGTAACTGGTACTTACTTTCACATCCTTGACAGGGAAACTAATGGATACATTCGGGAAGAAGTTGTCATACTTCCTGCTTAAATCTGGCAGAGAAGTACTATGGTCTTCATCCCATACATCCTTCCCCAAATTGAGATAATTAGATGATACATGCTCATACCTCAGCCCAACATTCATATCCACTTGGTTCCAACGCAAGGCATAAGAGAAGAAGGTGGCAAGATTGGTTTCCTTGACTTGATCATCTGTCTTGCCAGGCAAGTTATCTCCCTGTTCATCAATGGTATAGAGATTGGCACGGCAACTACTTGTATATTCGTTTCCTATCTTGAAAGAACCTTTCCATAGAGGGACCGACAGGACCAACTTGCTGGCATACATCCAACTATCCGCTGAATAATCCGACTGGATGACACGCTTTTCTCCTCCATCCTTTTCCGTTTCTTCAGACACCTGTATCTGTCCGCTCTCACTTGTATAGTACTCGCCATTCCAATCAATATTCACCTTCCCTATCTGACCGGCATAATAAGCTGTAAGGTCATGCGTAGGAAGTGGTTTGTATCGCATGGCATACTCATTCAGAAGATGGTCAGACGGTCTGCCATTCTTCCTAACATTCATCTCCGAGTTCCATCCACCACGACCGTAGGGATTGATGCTGCCCTCATAAGTGGCACCCAAGGAATGTTTATCGTTAAAGACATAGTTAAAACCTAAGCTACCACTGAAATAATCACTTTTGTCCTTGATGGTCAAATCTTCCTTTACGTGCATAAGGGTCTTGCCATACGCCTTTGTATCATTGTGCTGTTCTTGATCACCTTGAAACAAACTATAGAATAAGGTAGAAAAGACATCCAATCCATGATAGCGATAATTCAAGTCGAGCATCTCGGAATGGCTGTTCTCATGGTTGCGCTGATACACCTGACGATATTTCAAACCCAGTCCATCACCTTGCTTTCTTACCGTCTTGATCTTGATGACAGCCGGATAGGTAGCATCGTATTCGGCACCAGGCTCTGTTATCACCTCCACATATTTGATGTTCGAAGATGTGAGCCGGTCTAGTTCCAGAGAGTTCTTCACTTTCTTATTGTCGATATAGATGAGCGGAGAACCCTTGCCCAAGACTTCCAGTTTACCATCTGTTTGCATCACTCTTGGAAGATGCCTCAACACGTCATTAGCAGACCCCATATTCTCCAAGACAGTTCCTTCCACTTGCGCCACCAATCCCTCAGATGTCATCTTGAAAGCCTGCCGATGCCCTTTCACCACCACTTTCTGAAGGTTCATGGTTGCCTCCTTCATCATCATGTTGCCTATCCTGCCCATATTATAAGTGCGGGAGAGCGTCTGATACCCCACACAACTCACCTTCACGATAGCCCTTTTCGCCTCGCAAGGTATCACAAACTGACCGTTCTCATTGGTCACGCCTCCTGTGATAAAAGCTGAATCCCCGACATTCAACAAGGCTACATTGGCGAAATCCACAGGACGATGATGTTCATCCACGATACGTCCTATCATCTTGGTGGCAGATTTCTGCATACACTCCACGATGATGACATGGTCTATCACCTTCATCTTGATGGGATAAAAGCAGATGAGCTGCATGATGGCATCTGGTACGCTCTGGTTTCGGATGCTCTTCGTCACTCTGAAATCCTCCAACTCATCATATACGAAATTGATGGAATACTTGTCCTGACGAGCATTCAAATCTTTCAAGGCAGCCGAAAACGACACATTATTATATTGTCGGGTGATGCGCTGGGCGGAAGTCACCTGAGAGGCGAAGAGGGAGATGAAGGCTAAGATTAACCAGCCCTTCATCCCATTCTTCATCATCAATTCTATCTTCAAAAAAAGCATTTTCTTTATCTGATTCATAAGACTTACTCTACTTTTTACAATGTCTTTTTTTCTGTTCATACACTATCTATACAGTTGAACCAAGCAAAAGACTAAGCAAAACTCCGACTTTTTTATATTATATCAGCACAAAGATAATATTATTTTCTTAAAATAAGTAATTTATAACGGAAAAGTATTGCTATTTCAACTTTAATTCGTATCTTTGCCACAAATAAAACAAACAAATTATGGGCAAACTTGCAATTATAGATATATTGCGCCAGTATTTCATCAACCAACCCGTTTTGAAAGCATGGCTCTTCGGTTCTTTCTCCAGAGGGGAAGAAACGCAGAATAGTGATGTAGATATCCTTGTATCCTTGGACAAGAGTAAACCTATTGGGCTCAAGTTCTTTGGCATGTTATCTGACTTGGAAGAGCTCTTAGGGCGCAAAGTTGATTTAGTTTCAGAAGGCACTCTTCTGCCCTTTGCCCAAGAATCTGTAGAACGTGATAAAATCTTAGTATATGAGAGAGCCGAGTAGAGACAAAGGTCGTTTGGAACACATTCTCCAAGCAATCGAGCGAATCAAGCGATATACTCTAAACACAAGCTTTGAGGATTTTATCGCCAATGACATGATGTATTATGCAGTGGTCAAGAATATCGAAATCTTAGGAGAAGCATCAAACATGCTTACTGAAGAGTTTCGCATAAAACATCCTCAAACTCCTTGGAAACAAGTAAATGGTATGAGGAATTACATTGTACATGAGTATTTCCAAGTTGATAACAATGTAGTTTGGGATGTCATTACTAATGACCTCCCGATATTAGAAAAACAAATAGTAGGATATTTAAAAGAAATGTAATTTTGGAAAGGTGCTTTATAAAGCTTGTATTTTCTTGGCTGAGGAATTAGAATAAATCCATCAGCCAAGTTTTTTTGTTCAGAAGTGATATATTACAATCTATCCATTTCCTCACTTGCCGCACTTTCACCTTTATATCGTTTCTTATCTCGGAAAGTATAGCGAACCAAAAGACTGACACGGCGGTTATCCTTAAAGCTCATTTTGTCAAAGGCATAATCCGAGGCAAACCTTGTTTCACGTTCCTTTGTACCAAGGATATTATTCACACTCAATCTTAGCATCCATGCATTGTTTGCCAAATGCTTGCTCACACCCAAGCTAATCCAAAGAGTTTGGCGCACCCGATACTCCCTCATGTTTCCAGTTGTGTTATAACTTATGAGGAGATAAGGCATCCAATGGTGAGACAAATTGAAGTAGTTGTTAAACGACATCGACATATATGGGGTATTATTGCGCACCTTGCTCCCATCTGAATTGTAAAGAGAAAGATAGGTACGCATCACATTGAGATTACAAAATGGTTCCCATACTCCCACATTGGTATGATATGACACACTTGCATTCATCGCTGAATAATGTGGCAAATTATCCAACTTAGATACAGCCACCAAAGGCTCTTCTTGGCGAATGATGTTTGTAGATATGATATAATCCTTTACTCTTTGGTAATCCATAGAAAAACGCAACTGATGCCATTGCAAAGAATAGGAAATATCCGTAGTGTATTGTGGCAACAACCAAGGATTTCCTGCCTCAACAGAATACCTATTAAAATATTCCTCACTATTGCGAAGCTCATAATAACTAGGACGCTTCACCTTGGTAGTCATGCTCAGTCCCATCTCCACATTTCCCAAAGGATATGACAAGGAGAAGAATGGATAAAGATGACGCTGCGTCTTATCTACCAATTTATCTTGAGATATGGCATCACGATATAACATCTCAAATGTCTCGAAGCGCAAACCTACTTTAGCCGACAGTTTGTCGATGGAAAAATCACAACCAGCAAATGCTGCAAGCTTGGTCTCCTCAGCATGAAGACTACTTGTGGTTTGTGACTCCTCATTCTCAAAAGCGGAATAATCCTTCTTTTCTTCCATATAACTTGCATCTGTACCTGCACTAAAAGCCAGATTCTTTGTTGCTTGATAATTGACTTTGATATTACCAGCATAAATATGATGCGTGGTTTCATTCTCATTTTTCGCATCATGAGAAAAAGTCTTGCTTCCAGCCTCTTGGTTCAATCGAGAATCATTGCTTTCACGATTGATCATGTCAGCATTAAACATGACATTCCATTTCTCCGACAACTTACCATCATAGAAAAGATTCCCCATCCATTGGTGATAACGAGCATGAGAATGAATATCCGAAAACAAGTCTTCGAATATGTCTGCCTTTCGTAACATTCTGTTAGTGGAAGTGCCTCCCCAGCGGTCTGTCTCCTGAGAATAGGTAATGCTTGCACCTATCGTTTGCCCACGAAATAGTTCTGTACTAAAACCACCATTGATAGTCTGGTTATAATAGTACGAGTTCCACTTAGGCATTTCGCTTTCCATCTTCCAAGTCACGTCATTTACCATAGTTTGCTCCGTATTGCTCTGATCTGTCTGGTATCTGCTGCTTGAATTATTAAAAGATAGAAAAGCATTCATCCGCTGAGTATCATAAGTAAGCTGAACCTGCTCAGTATCTGAGTTTTTCCTTCCTTGACTATCAAAAATAGAAGTCCTTACTCCCAGTCCTCCTTCCTGCTTATGCTTCAAGTTGATTTTGATAACAGCATGGGTATCAGCATCATATTCTACCCCTGGATTATTGATTACTTCAACAGTAGCTATATCCTTGGAACTTAGGCGACTCAGTTCACTATTGTCTCTCATCTTGCGATTGCCTATATAAATATCCGCATTGCCTCGTCCAAAAACAGAATAACTACCATCACTACCTGAAACCGTTGGCAGTTGGGCTATGACATCATCCGCATTTCCGAAATCACTCAACACGGATTTTTGAATATCAACAACCAGTTTAGTTCCTTCAGTTTTGAACAGTGGACGATGCCCTTTCACTACCACTTTCTGAAGGTTCATGGTTGCCTCCTTCATCATCATGTTGCCTATCCTGCCCATATTATAAGTGCGGGAGAGCGTCTGATACCCCACACAACTCACCTTCACGATAGCCCTTTTCGCCTCGCAAGGTATCACAAACTGACCGTTCTCATTGGTCACGCCTCCTGTGATAAAAGCTGAATCCCCGACATTCAACAAGGCTACATTGGCGAAATCCACAGGACGATGATGTTCATCCACGATACGTCCTATCATCTTGGTGGCAGATTTCTGCATACACTCCACGATGATGACATGGTCTATCACCTTCATCTTGATGGGATAAAAGCAGATGAGCTGCATGATGGCATCTGGTACGCTCTGGTTTCGGATGCTCTTCGTCACTCTGAAATCCTCCAACTCATCATATACGAAATTGATGGAATACTTGTCCTGACGAGCATTCAAATCTTTCAAGGCAGCCGAAAACGACACATTATTATATTGTCGGGTGATGCGCTGGGCGGAAGTCACCTGAGAGGCGAAGAGGGAGATGAAGGCTAAGATTAACCAGCCCTTCATCCCATTCTTCATCATCAATTCTATCTTCAAAAAAAGCATTTTCTTTATCTGATTCATAAGACTTTTACTTCACTTTTAAACATCCATTCTCATAAGAAATATTGATGCGGTCAAAGGCATTCAGAATCTCGATATTCTGTTGGAGAGAACGCAGCTTATCCCAATTAAAGAAGAGGCGAACATGCTGGGCTTCCTCATTCTGATACTCCACCTTTACCTGATAGAAAGAGGCAAACAGCGTAAGCACATCTTTCAGTTCAGCATTGTCAAAGACCATTGGTTTCATATCCAGTGAATCCTTCTTGGCAGCCATTGCTTCCTCCTTGATGCTATCGGCAGAAAGAGATGCTGAGGCAGAAGTTTGCTCCACCTTATTTATATGAGAGGAATTATCAGGAGAGGAGAATCCCTTCACCCATCCTTGATGGATTGCCGTAGCCCAAGCCACACCCGACAGGAAAATCACTCCTACGATGGAAGCAGCTATCTTCATTCTGCGAGAATGAGGCGATTTCCTTACGGTCGTACCGGATGCACTTTCAGCCTCATCTGAAAAATGCTGTCTGGAGAACTTTTGCCATGCCTCATCCACATCTACCTTTTCTGGCTTCGCTTTCCTGCCAGCCATCCTTGCCAAGGCAAGCTCCTTGAAATAGTCCTTCACTTCCTCATCGGCAAGCAAGTTTTCTATCTGCTCGTCGGTATAACGTTCAGGATGCTCCTGGATATCGAAGAGCATCATTAGCTTTTCTTCTTTGTTCATGATAGTCATTGTTTTGCTTTGTTAATTAACCAATCCAGCGCCTTCGAGAGATGCTTGAACACCGTCACCTTGCTCACTCCCACTTCATCTGCCACTTCCTGATAGGATTTCTCCTGCAGATAGCGCAAGCGGAAGATTTGCTTTCTGATAGGCGGTTCCAGTTCTTCGATGAGAAGCAAGAGTTGTTCCAATCGCTCATCCATATCCTCCGCCAAGACAACATCGGCATCAGCAAGCAACAGTTTCGCCACCCGCTCCTTTACCCCTTTATGGGCTATCAGGTTGAGGCAACGGTTACGCACACTTCGCATCAGATAACCCTCCTCGCTCTCAGGCATCAAGACCACATCATAGGCAAGGATATGGGTAAAGACATCGCTCACCACATCCTTGCTTTCGTCATCATCAGAGAGGATGCATCTGGCCAGATTATACATCTTCTCATAATGCTGACGAAACATTCGTTCTATGTTCTTTTCCTGTTTCATACACTATCTATACAGTTGAGCCTAGCGAAAAACTAAGCAAAACCATGACTTTTTTATTTAATACCAATGCAAAGGTAACACAGTTTTCTGAAAAAAGAGAATAAATTTATTTAAAACCTATTGCCAGTTCAAAGAAAAGCTGTACTTTTGCATAAGATATAAAAAACAAGAGATTATGAAACTGAAAGCATACCATTCCTTCATTATCTTCGCTGTGCTTGTGATGTCTTCGATATTCTCCAGTGTGAGTAGCTATCGCAAGGCGCAATATGCCATTGTCAAGGATATGAACCAAGCTTTGGCGCAAACCATCGAGGAGCGACAAGACCAATGGATCATAAAAAGCACATAAGTAATCAATAGAAATCGCAAAGACATGAAGAAGTTTTTCATTATCGCCGTCATCCTTGTGATGGCAGCCAACGTATATTACAGCCTTACCTACAAGGGAGACATCCGCACACCCTATTACGAGTTTAAGACTCGCATCGGAACGGCTCCCTTGAAGACTTATCGTGATACAGACTTCGGCTATACCATTTCATATCCTTGCATGTTCCAGCAGGAAGACAAGCAAGGAGATGAATACTTGGGTCATGCCCGCTTCGTTTATTCGGATAGCGCCAACATCATCTTGGAAAGCTATGTTACCCCCAACTATAGCCCCAATCTCCAAGCTTGCGCCGATTCTCTCGCCGAGAAGCTTCTTTCCGACAGAATCATGATTTCTAAGCAGAAAGCAGGAAAGTCTTCATCCAAGCAAGACTCCGCCTTCCTCCTCGCAGGTCCTGTCTATGAGAATGGTGTTAGGATAGATGGCTATAGCCATTACGACAAGTTCATCAAGAGCGGAAAGATGCTGTTTGTCTATTCCCTCACCTACCCCGACTCTTATAAGCCCGCCATGCCTCGCCTCTTCCACCTGATAGAGGATTGGAAGGTATTAGGTGCATACTGATTACTCTAATCTTGACTACAATTTACTCAAATCTCAGTAACGAATTACTCAAATCTTCATTGCAAGTTACCCTTTTTAAGTGCCACATAGTATAACGTAGTATAAATATTTTTTTTAAAATAAATACGTATGCGCGCGCGAAACAATAAATAAGATTATAGTTTAATTTTCTTGAAAATCTTATGCTATTCCAAAGAAAAGCAGTACTTTTGCAGGCGTATCAAACAACATAAAAACAATACGACTATGGAAAGAGATTCTTTCGAGAATATTTTCGAACATGTAGAGAAGAGAGCCAGCAAGTTGCCCTCTGAGTGTACAACCATCATCGTGGGTGAAGAACAGAGTACCGATGGTGCCAAATACCTTTGCCGCTCCAGCGACTTCGATGCACTGATGGCTATCAACATCGAAGTACATGAGGACACCAAGTTTGGCCCTGAGGAGTTTGTGGCTAAGGACAGCAAGTTCCGCTGCCCACTGCCTAAGGAGGCTTTGGGATATACAGGACTGCCTGACTATCAGTTCCCAGGCGAATGGGGAAGCGCAGGATTCAATACGGCTGGTGTGGGCATGAGTTCCACAGAGACCATCTTCTCTTCTGAGAAAGCACTCGCCTTCGACCCATACGTAGAGAATGGACTTGCAGAAAACTGCACCTATAATATTGTATTGCCTTACGTACATACCGCTCGTGAAGGTGCTGCACGATTAGGCAAGCTCATCGAGCAATATGGTTCGGCAGAGGGATTCGGCATCGGATTCATCGACGACAAGGAGATATGGTACTTGGAGAATGCGTGCGGACATAAGTGGTTGGCTTGCCGCATGCCTAAGGACCAGTACTTCGTGACTGGCAACCAGAGCCGTTTCCGTGACTACGACCCAGAGGACAAAGAGAACTTCATGGCAGCACCCAGCTTGATAGAGTTTGCCGAGAAGAATGGTCTCTACGACCCTAACAATGCCGAGGCAGAGAAAGACAAGCATGGCAAGGCGAAGTTCGACTTCCACGAGGCATATTCTCGTGATGAGAAGCTTGACACCACTTACAACTATCCTCGTGTATGGGGCTTGCAGCAGATGTTCTCACCAGCCATCCAGAATGACGTCACCAAGAACACCTTCCCTGTATTTGCCAAGGCTGCGCATAAGATTTCGCTCACCGACCTCCGCACTGCCTTCCGCTTCCATTACGACAATACCGACCACGACCCATATCTGCATGAGAATGGCAAGGAGCCTTATCGCCCAGTATCCATCTTCCGCACCACGCAGACTCATATCATCCAGGTAAGAGAGGGATTGCCTCATGCTATCGGACATATCACCTATGTGGCAATGGGCATGGGCGACCTCAGCGTCTTCCTCCCACTCTATCAAGGTGTCAAGACCTTCCCAGAGCTTTACACCCACGTGGCAAATGGCAGGTGCAAGGACGATAGTGCCTATTGGCGTTTCCGCAAGGTGATGACGCTCGGCATGACCGACTATAACGCCTTTGCTCCTATCATCAAGGATGCTTACGCTAAGTTGGAGGCAGAGAACGACCAACGTCAGAAGGAGATGGAAGCAGAATACTTGAAGCTTTACAAGGAGAGTCCGATGAAAGCCCAAGACCTCTTGCAGCACTTCTCAGATGAGATTCTGCTCCACGCCCTCGAAGTGGCAGACGGATTGGTAGAAGAACTCTTCACCCGCCTTACCGCCAAGATTCAAAAGGAATACCTCTTCCACGGAGCATAAAAAAGGAAGTAGGCTTCTGTCCTTTTGTCACCAAAATATCCTTGACCTACATCAAATCAGACAGTTGGCTGCTTGATATGCGTCAAAAAACGCCTTGTTTTCATCATTTTGTCACGACTTTGTGGCAGATTTTCAAAAAATAGGCATTACCTTTGCACTCGAAAACAGTGAGATTGTAATAAGGATAATGTTTAACTGGGAGGCTAAAAGATGCAACCTTCCACAAAGAAAAGAAAGGAAAAGATTATGATGACAACAGTAATGATTCTCGCAGTTGTGGCAGTGATGATTGCCAAGGCTGTAAATGTAAACAACAAAATGGAAATGGGTAAGTAACCCATTCCTTACACGGTAAAAAAGATGAGGCAATGAATGCCCCTAATATTAATTAAAGTAGAAAGGATAACAATTATGAAGACAATGATTAATGAAATCAAGAAGGCTATCAAGGCTTTCGTTGAGAACTACATGAACGCCATGGAAATGTATGGCGAGGCTTTGAACAGAAGTCGTGGTTGTGCTTGCGCTTAAGCAGCAAGGGCATAGCCCATTATCAGGAAAGAACGAGTTATTAAAGGAATATACAAAGAAAGCGGGCAAGTATCTAATTGACTTGTCCGCTTTTTTTCTGTCATATAATATCACATCTATTTATTATCACATCTATTTCTCTTTCCAATCACATCATTTATCCCCTTGCATCAAGTCATGTATCAACTTGATTTCCCAGTATTCGTAGGCACCTCCCAGAGCTTCCTTGATTTCTCCGAAATGCTCTATCTCAGGATGCTTTTCCATGAAGCCACGAATCTTCTCCTCTCTACTGGTGGAGATAAAGGTACGCAGACCTATCTTGCCCTCCTTCACGTATGGGGTAAGATGACCGATGATGGTGCCCTTGGTAAGATTTCGCTCGGCGGCTATCTGGTCGATGCTCAATCCCTGCTTAAAGAGGTTATAACTAATCTCCTTGGTTGGAATCTTCGGAGCCTTCGGTTCCTTGGAATCAGAACCCCTAGTAGAACCACCACCATTCCTATTGCGCTTGGATGACTTGTAGGAAGAACCACCCTCCTCTTGGCTCAAGAGGAACTGCGCCTTCTTCTTCAGATAGTCGCTCACCGAGAATTCGGTGTCCTGCTCATATCTCAAGAGCGATTCCTTCAGCTTGGCTTCCTCTGCAAAGGTAGAGAATCGGTCTTGGAATTGCTTCTTAGCCGTTTTGTTCTCAGTCTCCAAATTGGTCTTCTTAATCAAGTCGGTGATGACACCCATCTTCTGCCAGAAGTATTTCGCTCCCTTATGGATGCGGTCTTGCAGGGCAGGATTGCTGATCTGGGCATCGGCAGCCAGCATCTGCGTATATTGCACTCTGAACTTATCTGCCACACCATTCAAGCTCTTGAATACCACCGCCATCTGCTGATACTCATTGAATACTCTAGGATATTTGGAAGAGAAGAACTCTGCCAAACAGCGCAACAAGAGGTCATAGCTAGACTGCATCTGACGGAAATCGAACAACTCATATATCATCTGCACACTGTACTGCAATTCCAGGGCAGAAATCGTCTCATGAGTAGGCGGTGTGAGATTGCCATTGAAGGCATCCACCGTCTGGTCGCTGATGATGGCAGAACGAGACAGCGGTTGGCTCAGCACCATGCCCTCCAACGACCTGCATCGGCTCAGGGCTACGTATGTCTGGCCATGAGAGAAGGAATGGGAAGCATCTATGATGGCATGTTCAAAGGTCAAGCCCTGACTCTTGTGGATGGTTATCGCCCAAGCCAAGCGCACAGGATATTGACGGAACACGCCCTCCACTGTCTCCTCTATCTCCTTGGTTTCCTCATTCAGTGTATACTTAGAGTTGGTCCACTCCGCCTTTTCCAGCACAAAGTCCTCATCATCGTCCTTGCTGCGCACCGTAATCTCATCGCCCACGATGCTTCTCACCTCTCCTATCATACCATTATAGAAGCGATGCTGACTATCATTCTTGATAAACATAATCTGAGCACCCGGTTTCAAAACCAATTCATAATCAGCAGGATAAGAAGATTCAGGGAAGTTATCCTCCACCTCTGCCGTAAACGAATAGGCTTGGGATGGCAAGGCAGCTAGCTCTTGCTCATTGATGTAATTGGCTGGCGCATTGTGGGTGGTCAGGCGGATGTAGTCGCTATTGGCTGGCGGTGTATAGTTGGGGATATATCGCTGGTTCAGAGCCTGAAAGGTCTCATCGGTTACTCGATTTTCCCTGATTTGATTGAGCAAGGAGATGAATCGGTCATCCTGCTGTCGATACACCGTCTTGAGTTCGATGGTGAGATAGCCCACCTGTTGCAGTGCCTTGCTAGAGAAGAAGTAAGGCGTATCGTAATACTGGCGCAGCATGGCCTCCTCACCACCAGCGGTAACAGGAGCCAATTGATGGAGGTCGCCAATCATCAGGAGTTGCACACCACCAAAAGGCAGGTCGTGCTTGCGATAACGGCGCATCACCGAGTCGATGGCATCCAGCAAGTCGCTGCGCACCATACTAATCTCATCGATGACCAGCAAGTCCATGGAGCGAATGATGTTTCTCTTCACCTTGCTAAACTGATAGCGTTTCTGCTCACCACCGCCAAAGGTAGTGCCCGGAAGATAAGGAGAAAGCGGCAACTGGAAGAAGGAGTGGATGGTCATACCGCCCGCATTGATGGCAGCGATGCCTGTAGGAGCCAGCACCACCATTCGCTTAGGCGACTTTCGTCTCAATTCCTTGAGGAAGGTTGTCTTACCCGTTCCTGCCTTTCCCGTGAGGAAAAGGTTGGCACCTGTCTTCTCGATGATATTCCATGCCATCATGGACTCGTTGTTCATTTCCATTAGCTTATTGTTTATGGTTGATAATCATTGCTGATTGGTTGCAAATTATTGCAAAGATAAGATTATTCTTGCAATATCCCATGCATTCGGTGTAATATTTAAGAAAAAAAAGCAATAAGAACCTGCTCGAAACTAATAAACAGGCTCTTATTGCTTTCTCTGTAAAGATTTACTTTCAAGACCTCAATGCTCTCATGGCATTGAACACAGCCAATACGGTTACGCCCACATCGGCAAACACTGCCATCCACATGGTGGCAAGACCGAAGGTGGCAAGGATGAGCACGGCTATCTTGACACCGATGGCAAACCCTACGTTCTGATGGGCAATGCCGATGGTGCGGCGAGCGATGCGGATGGCCGTGGCTATCTTTGACGGATCATCATCCATCAATACCACGTCGGCAGCCTCGATGGCAGCATCACTGCCCAGACCTCCCATGGCGATACCCACATCAGCACGCTTCAATACAGGGGCATCATTGATACCATCCCCCACATAGGCTAGGCTCTTGCCCTCAGGCTTCTCCGTCAATAGGCGTTCCACATGAACCAGCTTATCCGCAGGCATCAATTGAGCATGATATTCATCCAGTCCTATCTCATCAGCCACACGCTTGCCTATCTCCTCATAGTCGCCCGTCAGCATCACGGTCTTCTCCACACCCAGTTGCTTCAATTGCATGATGGCTTGCTGGCTGCCCTCCTTGATGCTGTCATTGACCACCACAGGGGCTCCTTCGTCAGCCTGAACCAGTACCTCGCCATGGGTCAGCGTGCCCGTCTTGTCGAATACCACGGTGCCTACCTTGGCAAGCACATCCATATAGTTGCTACCCTTGACCAAGATGCCTTGGCGAGAAGCGCCGCCTATACCTCCAAAGAAAGTAAGCGGCACACTGATAACCAATGCGCAAGGACAAGATATCACCAAGAATATCAAAGCCCTGTTGAGCCACAATGGGAAATTATCAGCAAAGTTGCCCATGCCAAAGAATCCCGAGGCGATGCCCATGGCTCCTAGCAGCGGAGGCACAATGGCCAAAGCCACAGCCACGCAAACCACGATAGGTGTATAGACACGAGCAAAACGAGTGATGAAAGCTTCGCTCTTCGACTTATGCTGGTCGGCATCCTCCACCAAGGCGATAATCTTGGAAGCCGTACTTTCGCCAAACGACTTCGTAGTACGAACCTTCACATTGCCCTTGGAACAGATGCAGCCGGAGTAAATTTCCTCGCCCACCTTGATTTCTCTAGGCACACTTTCGCCCGTCAAGGCTACGGTGTCCAGCAAGGCAGAGCCTTCTATCACAATGCCATCCAGCGGTACCTTCTCACCTCTCTTGATGACGATAGTCTCTCCTATCTCCACCTCTTCAGGCGATACAGCCGCAACACTGCCCTCTCGTTCCACATGAGCTGTATCTGGTCTAATCTCCATCAGATGAGAGATGCTATCCCTACTCTTCCCCTCGGCATATCCCTCGAAGAGTTCGCCCACTTGGAAGAAGAGCATTACGAAGACTGCCTCCGTAAACTCGGTATCCGAACCTGGCAAGAAGCCGATGCACAGGGCTCCGATGGTAGCTATCGCCATCAAGAAGTCTTCATTGAAGATGTCTCCCTCGGTGATGCCTTCCCATGCCTCCATCAGCGTATCGTGTCCTATTAATAAATAAGGTATCAGATACACGATGAGCAGTTGCCAGGTAGCAAGACTATAAGTCTTCTCCACAAAGACTGCCCCTGCCAGCAATACCGCAGTAGATACAATCAGAATAATCTTCTGCTTCAAGCTTCCCTCCTCATGTTCGTGCTTACAGCCGCAACCACATCCATGCGATTTCTCCTCATGTTCATGTTCGCAACAGCAGCAACATTCTTGTTTTTCTTTTTCCATAATTCTTAATACTTTTAGTTTTACGACTGCAAAGGTACAAAGAATGTAATGCAACTGGGTTGCAATATTCACTTCTCTTCAGATTTTCCCAATCTCATTTAGGGAAAAACATACCACACTTTATAGATTTTTCCCTTGGCAGAATCAAGAAATCTTCATATCTTTGCACCATCAAACAATTAAAAAGGATAAGATTATGAAACGTACATTATTAGCAATAGCAGCAGCTATGATGATCACAGTATCAACTAGCGCACAGAATAACAGTCAGAAAATTGGCGTAGCAGCACTCAGGTAGAATGCTGCCAAAAGAGCAAGAAGCCTTCTCGCAAGTCAGGCAACAACAGCCCCGAGGCCATCCGCATGCGTCAGGATATGAGACGAGGCGTGATGAAGGGAGCAAGATAAACATACCTATGATGGAGGATGTATCAGCCACAATGGTGGATATATCCTCCTTTTTTTATACCTTTAGATATAAAATTAAAGAAAAGCATTACGATATTTCAAAAATATTTATTACCTTTGCAAACAAGAGAGCATAAGCTTTCTACAACTATATAAAATAATGTATAACAATTAAAACAAAAAAGACAAGAAAGAAGAAACAGAAAGTATTTGATTAATAACATATTAGAAGTAATATAATTACGCGTTTACTATTTATTCGGAACATCCTTGAAATTTGGCGATAGATAAGATGTTAATCCAATAGAATAAGTTCGTGAACGCCCATGCTATAGCGTGGGTGGAACTTATCTTGGATTAACGGGCCACGCCAAATGCCTAAGGATGTAGATAAGGGAAGCTCACGCTTCTTTTGTCTCCTCACATCACTCAGGCATTTGTTCGTTGATAGGCACGCTGTTCCCCTCCATCCTCATAAGAGGAAAAGGAGGACACTCCTGCCCAGCCCGTTTTCTCTGAAGTAAGATAGTTCTACGCTCCCATTCGTTATAGCACATGACAACCGAAGTTGACATCAAGGAAGATGACATCTGGGGGCGTGCGCCTGAGTTGTTGTCTATTCTCCTAAAAGATCATACGCTCAGCTCACCTACCGAGCAAGCCTACATCTTTTGGGCTACGGACGACTATGCCCATTTGGGCAAAGGCTACGGCTACCACGATCCTATCCTTCCATCACTTATCACTGGCGAAAACGGCAACGTCATCATGCCTCGCATCCTCAAACACAAAGACCTCCAGACGGCTCGTTCCAAAGACATGGCAGAGGTCTTCACCCCTTCATGGATATGCAATGCCCAAAACAACCTCATCGACGAGGCTTGGTTTGGCAGAGACAACGTGTTTAATCATCCAGAAGACCACGAAGACGGAACACATTCTTGGACCACTCATGCCGAGAAGATTACCTTTCCCAAAGATGAACGAAAGACATGGAAAAACTATGTGAGAGCCAACCGCTTGGAAGTAACCTGCGGCGAAGCCCCCTACATCGTAAGCCGATATGACACCACCACAGGCGAACCCATCGACATCCCAGACCGCATAGGCTTGCTAGATCGCAAACTGCGTATCGTCAGTGAAAACACCTCTACTTCTGCCGAATGGCTCGATATGGCACAAGAAGCCTATAAGAGCATCTATGCCTATGAGTGGCAGGGCGACAGCCTGCTCTTGGCTCGTGAGGCTATGCTCATCTCATTTATCGAGTATTACAAGCAGAAGTTTGGCAAGATGCCGCTCTACAAGTCAGTACGTTACATCGCCTACATCATCTCTTGGAATGTATGGCAGATGGACGGACAGCGTGGAGTGATACCTGGCTCCTGCCATGAGAACAAGACCGTGTCAACCTCGCTTTTTGGAGAAGACGAAGTACAAATCACACCCTGCATGGGCTGCCAGAGAGACGACATCAAGTTGCACAATGGCACCTATTGCTTGGTAAAAGACTGGGGAGCCACTGAGCCATCCACTGGAAAAAGAGGAAAACGCATCCGATTTATCGACCTCATCAAATCATGAAGGCCTATGAAATTCGAATCCTCTCTCAAGATGAAACTCATCTATGTGTTTCGCATCAACGATGAAGCACACCAAGGTTGCCTCAAGATAGGCGAGGCAACCTGCAAGGAAGACAACACCCTCGACCTGAAGCCGTGTTGTCATGCCCTCAACCAAGCTGCCAAAGAGCGCATCAATCAATATACGCAGACCGCTGGCATTACCTACGACCTGCTCTACACCGAAGCCACCCTCTATCTGCAACAGGGCAAACTGTGCTCCTTCAATGACAAGGAAGTACACAAAGTATTGCTCCGTTCGGGCATCAAGCGCAAGGTGTTCGATCAGACCAACAATGCCAACGAATGGTTCTGCTGCGACCTGGAGACGGTGAAGCGAGCCATCACTGCCGTCAAGCAAGGGCGCACCTCCCTCCTATCCAACGAGATACAGGAGGCTCGCACCCCAATCGTCTTCCGACCAGAGCAAGCGGAAGCTATCCGCAAGACCGAAAAACAATTCAAGAAAGGCAACCAGATGCTATGGAATGCCAAGATGCGATTTGGCAAGACCCTTTCAGCCCTGCAAGTAACCAAGGACATGAACTATCAGCGCACCCTAATCCTTACCCATCGCCCTGTGGTGGACGAAGGTTGGTTTGATGATTTTGGCAAGATATTCTATGACCGCACGGATTACGAATATGGATCCAAGCATAAGGGCAACACTTTTTCCTCTTTGGAGATGCACACCCAGAAGTCATTCACCATCAACCAGAAAGCCGAGAAAGGCAAATACGTATATTTCGCCTCGATGCAAGACCTGCGAGGCTCGGAACTGGTGGGCGGCAAATTCGACAAGAACAATCAGATTTTCTCCACCCAATGGGACTTGCTCATTGTGGACGAAGCTCACGAAGGCACTAAGACCGAACTTGGACAAGCCGTTCTGAACGAACTCATCAAGCCTTCAACCAAGGTATTGCGACTATCAGGCACGCCTTTCAATCTACTCGATGATTTCAAAGATGAAGAGATTTACACCTGGGATTACGTGATGGAACAGAGAGCCAAGGCTGAATGGGACATCCTGCACCAAGGCGACCCTAACCCTTACGTGAGTCTGCCTAAGCTCAACATCTATACATACGACCTCGGTAGATTGCTTCACGACTATGCCGATGAAGACATCGCCTTCAACTTCCATGAATTTTTCCGTGTTGACAGTCATGGAGCATTTGTGCATTTGTCAGATGTGAAGCACTTCCTCGATATGCTCTGCCAGAACGACAAGGACAGCCTATACCCTTATAGCAACGAGAAATTCCAAAATATCTTCCGCCACACCCTGTGGATGGTACCAGGTGTTAAGGCGGCTCGTGCCCTCAGCCTGCTGCTAAAGAATCACCCTGTGTTTGGAAACTTCAAGGTAGTAAATGTAGCTGGTGAAGGCGATGAGGAAGAGAACTCCAAGGATGCCCTGAAGGATGTAATGGATGCTATCGGCAATGACCCTGACCAGACCTACACCATTACCCTATCCTGCGGCAGACTCACCACGGGCGTAAGCGTCAAGCCATGGACGGGCGTTTTCATGCTCTCTGGTTCTTACAAGACCCAAGCCTCCACTTACATGCAAACCATCTTCCGTGTTCAGACCCCTTACACCCATCATGGCAAGATGAAGACACAATGCTACGTGTTCGACTTTGCCCCCGACCGCACCTTGCAAGTACTTGCCGAAACAGCCAAGGTATCGGCAAAGGTGGGCAAGCAAACTGCCGAGGATCGAAAGATAATGGGCGATTTCCTCAACTTCTGCCCTGTCATCGCAATCAATGGTTCCAAGATGAGCCAATATGATGTCAACACGATGATGAAGCAGCTCAAGAAAGTGTACGTAGAGAAAGTAGTACAGAATGGATTTGAGGATGGCCATCTTTATAATGACGAACTTCTGAAACTGACGGATGTAGAGCTACAAGAGTTTGATGGTCTGAAAAAGATTATCGGCAAGACCAAGGCGATGGCGAAGAGCAAGGACATCGACATCAACAACCAAGGTCTCACCGACGAGCAATATGAGGAAAACGAGAAACTGGAGAAGAAAAAGCGTAGCAAAGAAGGACTCACCGAAGAGGAGAAGAAACGCCTAGCCGAACTCAAGAAAAAGAAGGAGAACCGAGAGAGTGCCATCTCCATCTTGCGAGGCATTTCCATCCGTATGCCACTCATGATATATGGTGCTGAGATTAAGAACGAGGATGAAGAAATCACCATCAACAACTTCACTTCGCTCATCGACCCACAGTCATGGGAAGAGTTTATGCCAAAGGGAGTCAGCAAGCAATTATTCAACAGTTTCAAAAAGTATTATGACGAGGACATCTTCAGTGCGGCAGGTAAGCGCATCAGAGCCATGGCTCGTGTTGCCGACCACCAGATCATAGAGGAAAGAATAGAGCGCATCACCAGCATCTTCAATACCTTCCGCAATCCCGACAAGGAGACCGTCTTGACCCCTTGGCGTGTGGTCAACATGCACCTAGGCGATTGCTTGGGTGGCTACAACTTCTGGAGCGAGAATTGGGAGGAGGCATTGGATCAACCTCGCTATATCAACCAAGGCGAAGTAACGCAGCGTGTGTTCCGCCCCAATGCCCGCATCTTGGAAATCAACTCCAAGTCGGGTCTCTATCCGCTCTATATGGCATACAATATCTACAGAGTGCGCAAGGCTGACGAAGAGCGCCTATTTGGAGACTCCCTGACCAGAGAACAGGAGCAAGCCCTCTGGGACAAAGTATTGCGAGAGAACATCTTTGTGATCTGCAAGACTCCTATGGCGAAGAGCATCACCAAGCGAACCCTCTGCGGATTCAGAGACAACACGAAAGTGAACACTCGATACTTCGAGGATTTAATCAACCAAATCACCAACAAAACCCAGCAATTTGTCGAGAAAGTACGCAACGGCAAAGGATACTGGAAAGTAAACGAACAGACATATATGAAATTTGATGCAATCGTGGGAAATCCACCTTATCAGGTAATGGATGGAGGAGCTGGAGCAAGTGCGCTTCCAATCTATCATAAGTTTGTAGAAATAGGAAAGAAACCTAACCCTAATTATCTTTCACTCATTATTCCTGCACGTTGGTATGCCGGTGGCAGAAACTTGGATGAATTCAGAAACACCATGTTGAATGACAAACATTTAAGATTATTGGTAGACTTTCCTAATGGTAAAGATTGCTTCCCTTCTGCATTCATTGCCGGTGGTATATGCTATTTTCTTTGGAATAAAAAGGAAGATGGATTATGCCAAGTTACAAATGTGATAAACAATAAGAGATTCACCAAAGAACGCTACTTAAATGAATTCAACATTTTCATACGTTCCAACATCTCTGTGAGTATTATTTCCAAAATCGGTAAACTTGAGGACAACCTATCCTCATTACTGAGTGCCCAGCGTCCGTATGGTCTAAGAACATACGAACGTGGCAAAGAAGAGCCATTCGAAAACGCCATAAAACTTTACACAAGTAAAGGTCTTCAATACATAGAGGAAGAACGAGTAACTGCCTTAAAAGACAACATTTACAAGTTTAAAGTAATGCTTAACAGGGCGGACTCTGGTCATCCGCAAGAGGAAGTTGCAAGTGGCAAGCAAGCTAATGTTATTTGCAAAGGGCAAGTTATGAAGCCAGGTGAAGTTTGCACCGAAACATGGTTGTCTATTGGTTCTTTTGAAAATGAGAGTGAAGCCACTAATCTTAACTCATATTTATCAACAAAGTTTGTTCGCTTCATGATGCTACAAGGTCTCTCATCTATTATGGTAACTGACACGATGTTCAAGTTTGTTCCTCTCCAGGACTTCACCTCTCACTCCGACATCAATTGGAGCGAGCCTATCAGTTCCATCGACCAGCAGCTCTATTGCAAATACGCCCTTACGGCTGACGAAATAGCCTTCATAGAGAAGACTATCAAGCCGATGTAGCAACAAAACAGCAAGATTTAAATTTTGACAACATTTTTCATTTCTCCTTTCACCATTCCCCTATCAACATGATATTCATCGGTATATGGTGAAAGGAGAAAATATTACTTATTAGTTTGAAACATAGAAATCTCTGAATCAAATGTAGCTATAATATTATTTAATTCAGGATGAACCGTCGGAACTATCAAAGAAACATAATTAGCCATTCCTTCATCCATAACAACAGCAGTCTTAATAACATACTTACCTTTTTGTGAATAGGCATTAAACCATCGCAAAAATAGTCTATCTCTTTGAGCCTGCTGTTCATTTGCCGTATCACACATATATAATAAAATATCTGGATTAACCCTAAAGAATTCTTCGATAATAACAATTACTGTTTGCTGAACTTTCTTGTCATTCGGAGATTTTTTGCCACTACGGTTAGTTATTCTAAACCAATAGGCAACCATGTTAAGCATTTCATCCAAATCAAAAGACACAGAGTACAAGATGTCGTAATCTGTTTTAAACAACATCTCATCTTCTTCTTTCCACACAGGATATGGAGAGAATAAATTTATACGACTAAAATTAAGCTCGTTCATCAAGCCAATTCATATCTATGAGAATCCTTAGCCTGCTTAATTTGCTTTTCCAGCTCATCAAGTTTTGCATTCATTCTCTGTTCCCACTCCTGTTTACGTTTTTTCTCTCTGCGCATTGCTGCAAGAAAAGTTTCTCTTGTAAACAATATTTTATCTGCCATAAATATCCTTTCTTTTAATAGTTCTGATAATTTGTCGGCAAAGTTACGCTTTTATTTTCTATTCTCCAAATAATTCAGCAACTTTCTATCCTTTTTCTTTGATTATTACGATATTATCTCATCCATCTTCTCACCAAGGCAATGCCAGGCAGAATGCAGGCTACGACGTCGGCAAGAGTGGCGGCAGCCAGCATGCTCAGGTTGGCATTGTCGGTGGTGTAAGTCTCGGTAGGTATCAAAACCACTTGCATCAACACGGCGAATACCAGGAAGGTGATAAGCTCACGAGTAGTGGCGCAACCCTTGTAGTCGAAGGTGTGATGAATGGTGTGAAAAATCTGATTCATTGTCAATTCCATATCCTAAACATTTTAATAAAGTTACTTCTTATTTTCTGCCGCAAAGATACAAGAAACTTATTACACCATTATGTTGAACGTGTTACAAAATTATTAAACTCACATTTTCCACCTTATTCCTTGGCTATTCCAAATGAAAAGCGTAACTTTGCACTAAATTAAAATATTTGGAAGATGAAATCAGAAGACATCATAAATAAAATGGAAAGCAAGGGCATACGCCCTACAGCCAATAGAATACTGGTGATGAAGGCCTTGGCAGAAGCCGAGAACCCTCAGAGCCTCAGCGATCTGGAGAGACTGATGGGGTCGATGGACAAGTCGAGTATATTCCGTGTGCTCACACTCTTCTTGGAGCATGAGGTGGTACATGCATTCGAAGACGGACGAGGCGTGCTCAACTATGAGCTCTGTGAGGAGGATGGCAAATGCGATCATCACGATGGGCACATCCACTTCTATTGCGAGTCGTGCCATCGCTCCTTCTGCATGGAAGACATCCATATCCCTAGCTTCGAATTGCCCGAAGGATATTACCCCCACTCCGTTTCCTTCGTCATCAAAGGGGAGTGTCCTAATTGTAGACGAAAGCATCGCTGATACAAAAAGAAGCGGCAACTCCAATAAGGAATTGCCGCTTCTTCTTTGGTACACCCTTAGGGATTCGAACCCTAGACCCACTGATTAAGAGTCAGTTGCTCTACCAACTGAGCTAAGGGTGCATACCCGATAAGCTTTGTTCTCAAAAGCGGATGCAAAGGTACAGCTTTTATTTGAAACCGCCAAACAAATTTACAACTTTTTACACAAGCATGATGATTTTCTCAGAAAAAAGCAGTACCTTTGCAGCAAAAACAAGAAATATATGATGAAATCAGGCAAACATACCGTTTTATTTATATGCCTCGGAAACATCTGCCGCTCGCCGGCAGCCGAGGGCATCATGAAGAGTTTAGTGGAAAAAGAAGGAATGAGCGATGACTTCTTCATCGACTCGGCAGCCATCGGCAGCTGGCACATCGGGCAATTGCCCGACAGCCGTATGCGCAAGTGTGGCGCTGAGCATGGATACCGTTTCGACAGCCACGCTCGGCAATTCCAGAAGTCAGACTTCCAGCACTTCGACCTCATCGTGGTGATGGACAATGAGAACTATCGAGCCATCACATCCATGGCATCCAGCCAAGTTGACAAAGACAAGGTGGTGCGCATAGCCGACTATCTGACCCACCACCGCGAATACACTACGGTACCCGACCCTTACTATGGCGACTACAGCGACTTCGAACTAGTCATCGAGCTACTGGAAGATGCCTGTCAAGGACTTCTGGACAGCATCAAGGAGCAAAACTCCTAACAGAGAGAGAACACATTATTATATTATAGGAGAAAAAACAGATATGAACGGAATATACACCATATTACTCTTGCTGCTGAGTAATATCTTCATGACCCTAGCATGGTATGGCCATCTGAAACTGCAACAGACGGGCGTGAGCAGCAACTGGCCCTTGATAGGCGTCATCGCCTTCAGCTGGGCGATAGCATTCTTTGAGTATTGCTGCCAAGTACCAGCCAACAGAATAGGATTCGTGGACAACGGCGGTCCCTTCACCCTCGTCCAGCTCAAGGTGATACAAGAGTGCGTATCGCTCATCGTATTCGCCATCATCGCCAACATCCTCTTCCAAGGACAAGGCTTACACTGGAATCACTTCGCTGCATTCGTCTGCCTCATCGCAGCCGTCTACTTCGTATTCATGAAATAGAGGAAATATTTTTCATCGGATTACACGGATGAAACGGAAACATAAGAAAGCTCCGTATCATCCGTGTAATCCGATGATTTTAATTTTATACCAACTTGTAGATTTCGCTCGGTGTCTTGCGCTTCAGCACCTCCACCTCGAAGTCCTTGCCAGCAATGATGCCCTTGCTTCGGAGAATCTGCTCCACTGTCTTGCGCGCCAACTCCGGATGATTGTTCTCCTCGCTGAGATGGCAGAGCCATACATAGCGCAGGTTTGGCGTGGCATAATCGGCAAGCGCATTGCCACAGTCGTCATTGCTCAGATGGCCATTAGGTCCCAGTATTCGATCCTTGAGATACTGCGGATAAGGACCTTGCTGCAACATCTCCACGCTATGGTTGGCCTCTATCACCAGATAATTGGCACGGCCTATGAAGTCGTGCATCTCTTCCGTGATATGCCCCACATCGGTAATCAAGCAAAAAGTTACCTCGCCACACTCCACGAAGTAGCCCACATTGTCGGTACTGTCATGAGGCACGGCAAAAGGTGTAACCTTAAATTCGCCCACCTGGAAGGGCACATTCTTCTCTATCACATGGGCATAAGAAGGCACAATCTTCTTGCGGACGCAATAGTTGCGCTCGATGCCTTGGTGTACTTTTCGGGTTGTATATACTGGTAGCTTATAGTCCGTACTCAAGCTCCCCACCGACTTTACGTGGTCGGCGTGGTCATGGGTAACGAGGATGTGATGCACGTCCTCGAAGCGCAATCCATAGTTATGGAAGTGCTTCTTCAATGATCTTATTCCTACTCCTACATCTATCAATATCGAATCCGTTTCAGTGTAAAGATAGTAGCTATTGCCACTGCTTCCACTGCCAAAGGAAATGAATCTCAACATTTTTAAGTTATATTTTCATGCAAAGTTAGCAAAAAACTTTCTTATTACAAAGTATTTTACTATCTTTGTACCAAATTTAAGCAAATAAATAGAAATTTTAAGAATTAGACGATATGGTTAACAAGACTATAAAAGCATTGGGATGGGCCTGTCTGGGCACCGCCGCATCGCTCATCACCCTGTCGGGATGCCAGCCTCACGAGGGCAGCGACAGCCAGCTCAAGGAAGACGCCGACTCCTTTGCCATCTACTATTACAACTGGCATTTTCCGAAGGCGCTCAAGTATTGCACGCCCTCTTCAGAAGTATGGCTGCGCTATGCTGCCAGCAATGTACATGAGGCAGACATAGAGCAACTTCGCAACAAGGCAGAAGATGCCAGCGTGGAGATAACCGACGTGGACTATGCCGACGATGAGGTATCGGCAGTGGTAAGTATCAAGGTGAGCAACTTCCTGCAGATGGACACCATCGGCAAGGAAGCTCACCCCGTAGACGAAGCCACCTTCCAACTGCCCATGGAAATCCATGAAGGCAAATGGAAGGTGAAACTGGAAGGAATGCCAACTCCTAACTCCTAACTCCTAACTTCTAACTCCAAACTTAGAAAGGCAGTCCCACGGCAAAGTGGAAGGCAAAGTCGCGGCTCAGTTTAGGATGGACGATAGCCCAGTGCTCCTCCTGAGTCTTGTAAGCAGGATTGATGGCCTTCATACCCATGTCGAAACGCAGGATGAAGTAGTCGAAGTTCAGGCGCAAGCCCAGTCCATAGGCTGCCGCTATCTGCTTATAGAACTCGGAGAACTTAAACTGTCCGCCAGGCTGGTCTTCGTAGTTGCGAAGGGTCCAGATATTGCCGGCATCTATGAAGGCTGCGCCCTCAAACTTCCAGAAGAGCGAGGTGCGATACTCGGCATTGAGGTCGAGCTTCAAGTCGCCCGTCTGGTTGATGAAGTCGATACGTCCATCCGTGCCCTTAAACTTACCTGGTCCCAACTCTCTCACGCCCCATCCGCGCACCGAGTTGGCGCCACCCGAGAAGTATCTCTTCTCAAAAGGCAACACCGTGCTGTTGCCGTAAGGATAAGCCACGCCAATACCAGCATGCAGTGCCAAGGCATTGCGCTTGTCAAACTGCATCAGATGGGTATAGTCGAAGTCAAACTTGGCATACTGGGCATAGGCTATATTAATAAAGGTGCGCTGCCCCTCGGCATTGGTCTTGAATCCGAGCACCTTCGATACGGCACTGAGCACATTGCCCGAAGTCTCCACATTCACTCTCACGGCATCCACCCCATCGCTATATGACAATCCCAGTCCCATCTTCATGATGAAGAGGTCCTCGTAGTTATACCTCAAGATAGCATTTCGGCTATCCGCATTGTCGAGATAATCCTGCTTGAAAGTAGCTGAAATCCAAGGCATATACACATAGTTGAGATCCAGCAGGTCATAGCGCCAAGACAGATGATGCCTAGGCTCGCTCCAGCGATAACGCCACGCCGTAGAGAAGACTCGACGATGAAATTCAGGTCGATTCTGAAGGTCCCAGCTCACCGAGAGCTCACTGCTAGCCGTCTGTCGGCGACGGAAATTTCTGGAGAGGAAAGGTGCCACGAATCTAGGAAACACCAGCTTGGTCTCTACCGAATACTCCGTATAGTTCTGGTCCTGATAGCCCTCCAGTCCGGTGATGGCCTCGTAGGCACCACGCAGCTCCACACTCAGCTGCTCGCTGCCACGGAACAGGTTCCTGTTGGTATAAGTGAGCGAAGCCGCCGCACCCAAGTCGCCCGCCGTATTGGTGCCCTCTGGCTGGAAGGCAATGGTAGAAGGCTTGTTGGTGCTTATCTGGATGTTGCAATCCAAGAGATTGCTGTCAGGCACTTCGGCAAATCGGATATTGGTATACTTCACCGCCTGCAATCGGGCAAAGTTATTGTAAGTGCGCTGCAAGGCAGATGCGCTGTAAGGCTCATTCTCCCTAAGAGCAGTGGCATTGAGCAACACCTGATGGCGCAGGTGGATGCGGTCGCTGTCATTGCTCAGAAAGTTGATATTCCTCACCGTATAGCGCGGATGATCCACCTCGGGCGCATTACTGTTGGCCTTGTACTTCATCAGATGCAGGGTCACGGCGATGTCCTTCTGCCCCGCTATCGTATCTGCCGAAAACTGGATAAAGTCCTTATGGAAACGGAAGTAGCCATCATCCGTCAAGAGATTGGTGATGCGCTTGCGCTCATTGTCCAGGGTCTCTACGGTGAATCGCATACCCGGCTTCAGTTGCTGATTCTCAGGCTTATCGAGTTGCAAGAGCTGCTGTATCTGCTCATCCTCCACATCATATTCCACCTTGCCTATCAAGAAAGGCTCACCGGGATGCAACAAGTAAGTGGCATCCAGCTTCTTCCCCTTCTTGGTGGTGAATAGCTGTATGCCGGCATGCATATATCCCTGGTTCTGCATCGCCTGGAGCAGGTCTTGGCAGGTGAGTCGGGCCTGCAGGGAATCATAAATAACAGGTTTCTTGCTAAATGGATTCTTGAAGAGCGAAAACAGCTTGGGCTTCTCCTTCTGGCGCACATACTGCTTGAGCGCCCCGGCATCATATCCCTCCAGGTCGCTCTTCACTTCCACCTTATTTAATATATACTCCCCCTCTGGCACGTATTTGCTCGCCGAGCAAGCACCCAGCACCAAGGGCAAAGCCAATATGAAAATATTCTGTTGTTTCACTTAATTCTTATCTTTTAGACTGCAAAGATAATGCAAATCATAGACAATACAAAATTAAATGCGAAAAGAAATCTTAATTTATTTTGTTTTGTCTGCATTTTACTGTATCTTTGCACACATTATAAACAGGTAAGAATGATTAGCAAGAATAAGATAAAATATATACGTTCGCTAGAACTGAAGAAGAATCGCAACAAAGAAGGCGTATTCGTGGCTGAAGGACATAAGGTGGTAGACGACCTGCTCGCCCTGCAACCAGCCCTCCTCATTGTGGCTACTGCCGAATGGATCAAGGGCAAACAGCTGGGCGCTGAGACCGAGGTTATCGAGGTAACAGATGAGGAGCTGAAGAAGGTTAGCTTTTTGCAGCATCCACAACAGGTGCTCGCCGTATTCAGGCAAGACCAGGCTACCGCCATTGATAGTTTCGGATTCTCAGGCATCGACACCACGGAGTTGAGTCTGGCACTGGATGGCGTGCAAGATCCAGGCAACCTGGGCACCATCATCCGCATCGCCGACTGGTTTGGCATCACCCACATCTATTGCAGCCAAGACACTGCCGATGTATACAATCCGAAGGTGGTGCAAGCCACGATGGGCAGCATAGCCCGAGTGAAGGTGGAATACGGCAACCTGCTGGGCTTGGTGGAATCCCTGTCAGCCGACGTGCCCGTATACGGCACCCTGCTCGATGGCGAGAACATATATCAGCAGCCGCTAGAGAACTGCGGACTCATCGTGATGGGCAATGAGGGCAAGGGCATCTCCCCAGCCTTGGCTCAGAAGGTAAACCGCCGACTCCTCATCCCTAACTTCCCAGAGGGTCGTCCCACAGCCGACAGCCTCAACGTGGCAATCGCCACCGCCATCACCTGTGCGGAGTTCAGAAGACAGTGGAAGTAACATTCATAGAGAAAGGAACTAAGCAAAATGGAAGTAAACGAATTATTTAAGCAGCGCAGCATAACATCCTGCATGAAAGCGTCATACGACTTATTGACAAGCCACCCAAAGACATTCATCAAGCAGTCGTGGACCACCCAAGCGCCCCTCGCCATCCTACTGGCAGTGGTGCTCTATTTCCTGCTCCCCAACAAGTCGCTCCACGACTGGGGAGTCTACAATCCTTGGGCATCATTCATCGTACAAACCATCATCTACGCCGCCACCATCGTGATGGCAATCGTAGCGTTTTGGCATCTGCTGCCTCGCCAGCAGTTCTGTCCTAAGGGCGAAAAGCGCAAGATGGGCAAATCCATCCTCCGCATCCTGCGCCACTTCGGCGGTTTCTTCATGACCAGTTTTCTAGGCATCATGATCGTAGGCATCGTTACCCTAATCGTAGCCCTGCCATCCATCACCCTAGGCACAGCCCAACTCTTCTCCCAGCTAGGAGCCCTCGATGGCGACCCACTGGGCACACCGGGCTACTTCACACCCCTACTGCTCCTCATTCTAGTCATCACCAGCTACCTCTTCGTAGGCATCCTGTCATGGCTCGGCATCACCCTAGCCTATCAGTACGGCTCCTATAAAATGCAAGATGAGGAAAAGGAAAAAATAAATAAGCATATTAACATAGAATCAACCAAATGAAACAGACAAGATTACTCTTCATCGACCGCGATGGAACGCTGATCCAGGAGCCAGAGGATGAGCAGATTGATAGCTTCGAAAAGCTGGTATTCACCAAGGGCGTGTTCCGCAACCTAGCGTTCATCGCCCAGCACACCGACTTCGAGCTTGTGATGGTAAGCAATCAGGACGGTCTAGGCACCGACTCCTTTCCGGAAGATACCTTCTGGCCGGTACACAACTTCATCATCCAGACCCTGGAGAGCGAGGGCATCCACTTCGCCAAGCAGCACATCGACCGCCACTTCCCGGAGGATAACTCGCCAATGAGAAAGCCGGGCACAGGTATGCTCACCGAATATATCGACAACCCAGCCTACGACCTAGCCAACAGCTATGTAATTGGTGACCGTGAGAGCGATGCCCAGCTAGCCGAGAACCTCGGTTGCAAGAGCCTTATCCTAGGCAAGGACGGTATGGACTGGGACAAGATAGCCGAGATTCTCTTTGCCAGTGACCGTATCGCAGAAGTGAAGCGCACCACCAAGGAGACGGATATCTACATAAAGGTAAATCTCGATGGTTCAGGCAAATGCGACATTTCTACCGGTCTCGGTTTCTTCGACCACATGCTGGAACAGATAGGCAAGCACGGCATGATGGACCTCACCATCCATACCAAGGGCGACCTCTATGTGGATGAGCATCATACCATTGAGGATACGGGTATTGCACTGGGCGAATGCCTTCTGCAGGCTTTAGGTGACAAGCGCGGAATAGAAAGATACGGCTACAGTCTGCCAATGGATGATTGTCTCTGTCAGGTAGCATTGGATTTCGGTGGCCGACCATGGCTGATTTGGGATGCCGAGTTCCACAGAGAGAAGGTAGGTGAAATGCCAACCGAAATGTTCAAGCATTTCTTCAAGAGTCTGAGTGATGCCGCCAAGATGAACCTCAACATCAAGGCTGAAGGCGAAAATGAGCATCACAAGATAGAAGGCATCTTCAAGGCGCTTGCCCGTTCGCTGAAAATGGCGGTAAAGAGAGACATCTACCACTTCGAGCTTCCTAGCTCTAAGGGAATGCTGTAAGCAATTGATAATGAATAATTGATAATTAATAATTAATAAATAAAGCCCGACAAGATTCGCTGAATCCTGCCGGGCTTTTATCATCAGAACTTAGTCATAAACTCCACAACTATCTTATCCTTTTCTGAAGTCTTGGCAATGCCACCCTTGCGATAGAAATACTTCTCGTAGTTGATACGGATATCCGAGATGAATGGCTTGGCAAGGCTCAGGGTTACATTGCCAGTCACGTTGATGCGGGCTGTGCGCACCTCGAAACGTCCCTCCCTCTCTTCGGTCTGGTACTCATATTTAGAGCGGATGGTTCCGCCAATGGTCATCGACTTGGTGAATTCCTCAATGCCCTTCTCCAGAGAGCTGTTTCCTGAATTCTGGGCATTCATTCCCATCGACACCATCGTGAGTGCCATCAACAAATACGTTTTCTTCTTCATTTCTTACCTTATTATATATACACGTAAATCTGATTTTCTTTATTCCGAATGAAATCTTTTCCGATGATGCGGAAAGACATCTTCTTCATTTCGACTGCAAAGGTAAGGAGAAGATATTTCTACCGTAAAACATAAGTATTACAAAACTGTTACATCACTGATTTTCTACACCTGTAATATCATTGTAATGATGGCAAAAACAGAGGAATAAACCACTTCATCCACAAATAAGATAAAAGATATGTCTATATCTCAAATTTTTATGCTATCTTTGCACGGAAATGTGCGAAGGTAGCATTTTT
>URLG01000015.1 GCA_900548535.1 Candidatus Segatella intestinihominis
ATTCGATGAGTTTTTAGATGAACTAGATTATAAACTAAAATAAGGGAACTATCCAATGCGGATGGTTCCCTTATTTTATATGAACTAGTACATATTTTCTCCAACATCTAGCAGAAAATCCCCTGATTATTCGGCGGTTCTAGTCTTTTGTCGTATATTTGCAGCGTATATATAGAGGTACCGCCAGAACTATTTAGCAGCCAACCGCTTTTATCATGCATGTTTCCATGCAGCTCAAGCCTTACTCGTAAGCTATGGTTTATCAGCTCATACTCATGCCGGAACCTTAGGTGTATTCGGTATGCATTTTGTAAAAACAGAAAAGATTGTATTTGTCATTCATCACGCCAACGTTTCCTCTTCTTGTTTTATCTTTTCCAATGCCTTATAGAATTCCCTTTGAGCAATAAAGAAACTCTCTAGCATGGCACCAAGATAATTCTCTAAGTCAGGCATCTCGCAGAAAAGCATATTTCTTTTAGTATGAATATCAAAAGAATTTTCCTCTTCATTCGTAGAATAAACCAGCGTATTAGTATTACGAACATTCACTTCATTCACAGCCTTACGAGTTCGTGCCATTTTATCGATATCATTCAGTGGAACTTGATACCAGAACATATCCCAGACATCTATCATTCTGTATTCATTATCAGCATAAATAACAAAATGCTCCCCTTGATAAGTAAACATCAAGCGGCCATTCTCCTCATCCTCTTCCACTTTACAGTTCATTTTTTCAAGGGTCTTGACACACAAGTCCTTGGCTCCTAAAACTTCGCTGTATTTTTCATTACAAGAAGATCTTCCAGCCATTTTAGCTATTTTTGAAAATAATCCAGCCATAATCTTTCGTTTTAATTAAGTCCTACATCTAGTTAAGTTTTCAGGCTTCAAAATTACACAATATTTTTTAGACCACCAAACTTTTATCCAATTATTTGTTTCCACAAGCCTTGTGGAGCCAAAAAGTTTGCTACTTATCAGATTTTACACTATCTTTGCCGCAAAATTCAAACAAAGTATTACAAACTTAAAATTCAATCGTATGAAGAAGTTATTATTTTTGGGCATGATGAGTATCACTTGCCTATCAGCACTAGCGCAACAGAAGCAGAACGTCATCAAGCCAATTGACAAAAAGGCTTTCACCGTAGACTCTATTATCAGCATGAAGGGGGCTAATATTGAATATCTGCTTTCTGGCACAGAGTTCGATATAGCAAAGGACAAAGTGGCTTATATAGAGCATTCGGTCTTGGGACATATAGAAATCTCAGGCTCTAATCCTGCAAACAGAATCACAATTCCTGAACCTGAATTTAATGGTGATGTCTTCATTTGCGATTTTAGCAAGAACACTTATGTAAAAGCAGAGAAAGCCATCGGTCAAGTAAAGACCAAAGACCAGTTTTGGGGACCTGAGCGAAAACTCTATGTCAAGCCTGGCAAATCTACCGTTAGAGTCAAGAAGGGACATTTGCAATTGCTCATTAGAGTACCAAACATCAACGATGATCCTTATGCTTTTGTCAAAGTTTCGCAGTTTGCCGTAGGAACAACAAGAAAGCTCTCATTAGCTCGCCAAAACGAACTATCTGGCAAAGTAACTTATGGAGGACACAACAAGCAAGACAAACCTTTCGAAGCCAAGAAATATGGCAAGTCTTCATACATCATTGATGTTACGCTTGACAAACCTGGCGAATACTGTCTTACTATCAGCAATCCTAACAGAATGGATGGCAAGATATCCGTATCTTGTTTCGGTGTAGACTAAGAACACGTCAACTTGAGGAGTTTTTTCACCTCAAGTTGATTTTCTAAAGGAAACATTCAGTCCAAAAAGTTTGCTACTTATTAGATTTTTTATTAACTTTGCAGCAGATAAGCTGCACTCAGCAAATTGAAAACGAATAAAACAAAAACAAGAAATATGGCAGGCAGAAAAAGCAGCGTGAAGACATTGAAGTTTAGGAACTTCCCCACCCGATGGGAAAGATACATATTCTTCGTAGAGCAAGGATACAATGAGCAGTTGAACCTCTCCATCATCAACCATCTGGATGAGATACAAAAGCTAATGAGGAAGGAATCGTTAGAATTCATTTATTTCCCTTATCTGATACATGAGATGAGGGACGCCGCCGTATACAATTTTCCGCAGATGACGAAGGGAGATTTCTCTCAAATCGCCTCCTCCGACATACTCCTCCAACTTCTTGACGACAAAGAAGAAGCCCTTCATCTATCTCCCAGCATCATGCAGTATGACAGCAGCAAGGACGGCATAGACTATGTTAACGTTTTTCCGATAGATATCCAGGAGGATGCCGACTTGATGCCGCTGATGGAGAAGCTGGTAAACATGCAACTCTACAGTGCCAAAGTATTCTTTAGCTCTGTCCCCGATTTCAGCTTGGACGATCACAAGCCACAGCTGCCTGCAGATGAAACCTTCTCTCAAGATATAGAACTGCAGATGAGAGCAGTGTATCGCCAAGTGAGAGACCTCCAACTCAGTGGCGTGAGCGAATGGGTGCTCAAGCAGTATCTCTTCCCCGAGAAACAATTGAGCCGCCTGGTCATCACAGAGAAATACGACATCATCCTGCCCGAATATCACGACATGTCCATCAAGATGGAGCCGTTGGTAAAGGCTGTCTTCATTCTCTTCCTGCGCCATGAGGAGGGCATCGTCTTCAAGTATCTCTCCGACCATCGAGAGGAACTGCAATCCATCTATCTCGACATTTGCGCCAAGCAGGCTAATCCGCCCCACCTATCAGCAGAGAAGATTCGCCAGAGCATAGATGCCCTGACCAATCCCCTCTCCAACTCCATCAACGAGAAGTGTGCCCGAGTAAGAGCCGCCTTCGTATCCCAGTTTGACGAGTCACTCGCCAAATACTATTACATAGATGGCAAAAGAGGCGAAGCCAAGAAAATCTTACTGGACAGGAAGCTGGTGGAGATGGAAGGATGATAGCACTTCCAAGCTCCTAGCATCCCTTACCCCCTGATAGCAAACCTCCAAACATTCCGCGAAGATACCATTGGGCGATACTGCATCAAAAAGTGTAAGGCACGATATCACATGTCTCCAGTGCCTCGATGAAGCGCTGGAGATTGTATTTGTCATTCATTTTCCAAACAGCATTTTTAGAATTGTACTACCTATTTTTCTTTCCAATCCCGCCTTAGAAGTTGGGATTCCCGTTTCACGAGCAAACTTCTGTTTAGCCTGCGTGATACCCAGAGCTCTATTTAAGGAGAAGCTCACTCCTGGTATTTTTAACTTTGCCATAACATATCATCTGAGAATTAAATTGTTACACATAAAGATATAAAGCAAAAAATTATAAGTGATGCTATATCACAACATCACTTATAATTTGAAAATAGCTACAAATAATTACCAATACAATTATCAATAGAGTTACAACACTAAGGCAGCCTGATGAAGATTCCTTACAGGAAGTATTGTTGGCTGCTCTATTTATGATTTCTCCCATTGTTTCATTATTTACAGAAGAAGGCTCTTGACTGGTGACGTACCATGACTCTGAAGTAAACATTGACTGAATTTTAGGAAGGTCTACTTCAAAATCAAAAGACGGCATCCCTGGATATTTTAAATCCACATCAATGGGCAAATCATGCAAGATAGAATTGAAATTCTCATATTCAAAATCAATCACCTTCTTTCTTATCAAAACATCAGGCGTTTCTATGACAGAAGAGCTAATAGCTTTTTGTAGTCTTTGCTGAGTTCTTGGCAAAAGACTCTGTTTAAACAAATTGAATTTGTATTTCCATAAAAATACGCATGACATACCAATAAATTGATGAGCTGCAGCTTCTGTTGTTCTAACTTTTGAAGCAATATACTCTCTGCCTATAAAGTCTTGATTCTCAGAAAATAGAATCAACAACAGAGCTGAAGCTATTGCTGTCTGCGGTTTGCTGTCATTTTTATCACCAATAATCGTTTTAAGAAGTGCAAACATCGCTATTAAAACTAGTCGTTTGTATATTACACCTTTGCGAGACATATCATCAAGGAGAACAACTAGTGCTTTTCCTACTGTTAAGCCATCCCCATATTCATATTCAGAAAAATAATTGTCGCTAACATCAGCCACAATAAATGCCCTCGCACGTTTATATTTTTCAATATCACCAGTACTTATTGCTGACAACATTTTTTTACATTTGCTTTCTAATGATTCCATATTTAATTCATTTTTATCCTTTTGTATACCAAATGCTGAATACTTAAAAAAGCGTTACTTTGACATACATAATCTTCATATATTTTGTAGAATACCCCTCGTTAAAAAGTCTTTACTTTACATACTTTTAACGCCTCTCATACACATATATACCCCAACCCTTTCATCCTAAGACTAAAACTAGGTTTAGGCATATTTAAAAGCACATCAAGCTGCAAAATGAAGAATAAGTTCATGCTACATAAGCATAAGTACGAACACCATAATTCCAAAGAAGAAAGCCATGACCGTCAAACAACCAGAGGTAGAATTTCTACCTACCCTCATATACTTCTCCACGTCATCGATAGGCTTAAGTTCATCTAATTCTTCAGTTAACTTCATGGTGTCTTTTATCTCATTTATATCCCATTTTAAATCAAGACAAAATACACTAAAAGCTTTAAGTGCATCTATTCTACGACTTTTAAGTACTGGAGAATATGCATTCGTAATCATCCAATACTGCACTTCAGAATCTGTAATCTTTTTGAGTTGTTCCACAATTTGAGAATAATCAGGCATCTGGAAGCACTCCATATCCATTCTAGTTAATCCCAACACATCAAGCAACATTTTCACTCTATATTCTGAAAAATCATCAACCTGATAGAAGCCCTCAAAAAATAATAAAGCTGACATAATGTAGCATCTCGTCTCCTTACTCAGTTTTCCTAAAGGTTCTTTCATATTCATTTATAAATACATTTTTTAACTTTAAATCTGTTCCAATAAAATATACACGTTATTACTAGCTCAAACATTATTGCCTGATTCACCAATAAGAGGTTCATAAATCTCTTTTATTTTAGTCAAAATCGATTCCAAAAAATAGTAAACTTCTTGATTACCAATTGCCTTTTTAACTTCAAAAGTCTCCAAATCATACATTACGCTTCTTTTACAATCATCCATTAAGTTAAAGAAAGACAATGTCATATCCTCTTTTGGAAATTGAAATTCAATATTATCCGATAAATCAAACAATTGTTGTGCATAATTCTTAAACAACTGCACATTGGGATACTGATGATGCTTACTACTAATATCGCCATACGCAGCAAGTTCTAGACTATTCAGCAATTCTCTAATTTTCTGAGCATTATTTTCACTAACTTTTTCCATAATTATACGACTTTAATCATAAATTTCTTTTCCACAAATTTTACAACGTCGAGTTCCAAATCCATCTATAATAGTTAAAACTGACTTTTCACAATCTGGACACCAACGCATATTTCCTGAGGCTTTCATCTTTTGATACTCTTCTGCTTCTTGCAAAGTAACATTGCAATATTTATCCAAACCCCATTTTATAACATCGGTCACTATTTCAGAAAACTCGTCATAATATCCCCTTTGGGCTGCTTGTAGTTTAAAACCTGGGTCTTCAGAGACATGCTTGTAAAATTTTAAGATGACTTCACATGCCAATGTATCACAACCATCATTAAAAAAGCCAACAGAAAATTCTGGTTCATTCATTATTTGTCGAATTCCATCCTTCAATTCATTTCTAAATTTTTCTGAAACCGGTAATTTGCCAAGATACTCTTTAAACCAAATCGAAGAAAAATAACCAATGGTATTACCTGAGTCATGCGATGTAGCTCTTACCTCATCACTTATATTTTGATTAATTGCTTGTTTACATTCTTCCAAGCCACAATCCTCATATACTTGTATATACAAATTCAACAAATATTCTTTTATTGGAATATACGAAGAAAATTTATTTCTATTGGCAACATATTCAAATGCATCTATAATCTCTTTTGCAGACTTTTCGTCCAAACGTTCAAAATCCCTATGAGTTATATCAACAAGTTCTTGAGCTTTCACTGGGTTTTGTTTTTTAAATTCATCCCAAAAAGAGGACTTAATAACAGTTTCTTTCTGAACTACAGCTTCTTTCTGAACTACAGCTTCTTTCTGAACTACAGCTTCTTTCTGAACAGGCTTTTCTGAATCACATTTATCAGCCATAGCATGAAGTACAAGAGAAAAGACAAACAAAATAATACCGATAATTAACCAAATCATATTTAAAAAACTATTTTTATTTAACGTATATTGTTTAATTGGCATGTAATTCAAATATTATAAATACCAGGAGTTAACTTATTATACAGTACCCTCAACTCTTCTGTCTGCTTTACCAAATGTTGCTTAAATGCAGGTTCAATATCAAACTTGTGCATTTTAGACATAACCCGAAATGCGTCTAACAGAATTGAATGTAAATCCATATTATATCTATATCCAACAGGAGAATCTTTTAATTCATAATTAACAATACGAATGACATTATCTAAAGCTATAGATATCACTCTAGTAGACAATTTCTGACAATCAATCTTAGATACATCAGGATTAGCTTTTATGTCATTTAGAGGCAGCTCACACTTCTTTAAAAGTTCCTTAACATTTTGAAATTTAAATTCCTTACAAGTTTTAGCCAACATCGAATTAACTTTTGAAGAATCTATAAAAGATGGAAATAATTTATTTAGAGGCAACGATTGGATTAAAGTTCCTATACCATCAGGTGTCGTCTCATTTGACAAAGCACCAGTTTCATCAGAAAAAGGATCTTCTACTTCTTTAAACTTATTTTCAAATATATCAATGGCTCTGTAAATCTTTAAAAGATCATTATACGCAGAATCTGACCATATTATGTGCTGACACATTTCTGACAAAGTTTTTTTATTGGACAAATAATAAGTTGCAAATGAATCAGCAATATCAAATTCATCCATAAGTTTTGTTGCATCCCATGCAGAATGCAACACTTGTATCAAATAAGATTCTGACTTTTCTTTTTGAGCATCATTTACATCAACAATAATCTTATCAAGAGCGTTACTAACTATTTCTGTTGACATATTAATATATAATTGATTATCCGAACCCAATTTATGCTTAATCGAAATCAAATAGTTTTGAGTTCTTCTCAATAAATTCATAGCATAGCATATTTTATCCTGGCACTGCTTGTACTGTTGCAATTCATTGAAAATTGCAACCACTTCTGTAAATACGCCTAAAGCAATTAACTTTTCATCAATGTTCTGGTTCATTTTTTAGCTTTTAAGTTTTGTCAATTGGCCAAGTTGACTATCTAACATATCATTGATATATACATACAAAAAACGTGGAGCCAGTCTGTCGCTCGTTCCACGTATCTAGGCTCTCGCATTGCCCTATCTGCCGAAACGAGCAACGCTGAAAGCCCCACGCCGATGTAAGTATATAGTACACCCCCTTAGCTCATTGCAAAAATGCCACGAGCTAATAAGGGTTGTATATATGATACACCCCATGAGGCGTTCCCGTTGCTTTGTTTTTGACAGATAGATTGAATTTGCGAGATTCAGATACGTCAAAACCAAAGCGTACAGTTACGCCTTTATGTACATATGTCCACCCCACCTTTACCCATTGAGGGCTTCCAGCAAGGTTAAGACACTACAAAAGTAACAAATATTATTGAACCCACAAAACTTTTAGCCAAAAAGTTACTAAAAAATATTGTGTTTAGGCACACAGTGCCAAAAACGAAGCATCCTCGCTGCTAGAATCGAGTTTCTAACAGCGAGGATGATAGTGACAAATACCCTTATCGTATTGCATAGATTCCATCACGCTCTATTCTTGATTTGAAAAATGGATTCATGTTCTTATGAATGCGGACCACATCTACAGGGCATTGGAAAAGGCCTTGCAAGTACTCCTTGAAGTTTGCCAGAAGGAAAGGATTGGGAGTCTCTGTTTCCACACAAACATCGACATCACTACTCTCTGTCTGCTCGTTTCTTGACACAGAACCAAAGATACGCAAAGACTTAATTCCAAAATCATGAGTAATCTTGGAACGGTTCTGTCTAATAATCCCTATATAGTCTTGAACTGTTTTCATTGCTAATTGTTTTATTTATTATTGCATATCGCCTTCAAAAGTACGAAAGATTATTGAATTAACAAAATCATTCCCACTTTTTTCACCATATTTAATAATAGCTGATGCCATCTAGCTTGCTTTTGTACATCACATGCAGCATGCGTTCTTCTTCCTTCGCCTTGTCTAGATACTTCCGAATCAGCAAGGCTTATCTAGTTTTTTGCAGCTCCACAAGGCTTGTGGAGCCAAAAAGTTTGCTACTTGGTTGATTTTTCGTTATCTTTGCCACCAAAATTTTCAAACGAACTAGAGTATGGATAAATTAGTATTATTTGTGATTGCTGTTGCGATAGCATACGGCATCGGCTGCCTCGGCAGAAAGAGAAAGATTGGATTTGGTTGGGCATTTGGCATATCACTCATCAATGCCATTATTGGACTGATAGTTGTTTTATGTTCCAAGAAATTGGACAATGCCGAGATTGAAGCCAGAAAGGAACAGGAATCATGAAAGGATTTGGCTGGTTTTGTATTATTTTGGGCAGCCTCTCCTTTCTAGGCGCCGCCATCAGTGGTTATAGTGTCTTTGGACCAACATTCTGGTTAGCCCTGGGCATCTATCTGGTATATCGGGCTAAAAAACGGAAAGAGATTTAAAGAAAATAAAGTTGCAACGAAGCTCACTGCACCAAAAACGAAGCATCCTCGCTGCTAGAATCGAGTTTCTAACAACGAGGATGACTATGAAGATTATTCTGCCAACAATTGCTTGGCAGGAATATGCAATATATTACCATGCTCATCAGCTATCACTACATTTTGATTGTGCAATGCTTTTTCTACAAGCATGTTATGCTGGGCTTCAGCTAGCCCTGCATCAACTTTATTTATAAAGTCCTCTATTTCACGTTCACTCATAATCCTTAATCACATTAAATTTAACTTTATCTTTAACCTTGAGTGGAATATTTTTTCCACCAAAAGCAACTCTTTCTCCTCTATTATTACTATTGTCGTAAAGAACCCAGACATCCACCTCATTCATAAATAGCTCGAAAAGGTTCTTGATACCAACCTTATATCTTCGCTCAATAACAGGGATTGGAATATTATGACCTCCACTAGCCACACGATCAGCAACACGCTCTTTTGCCAGTTCGACATTGTTAAGCCAAAAGAATAGCAGATGCACCATATATCCTTCTCGTTGCGCCCTACGCACAAGATTGATATAAGACTTCGTTGCCAGCGTAGTTTCTATAGAGAAAGATTCGCCAGCTTTCAATAGTTCATCTATTCGCTTAAGCATCAGCCTACCAGCCTCTATCGCCACACCTTCGGGATTGAAGGGAGATAATCCCTTGGCTATCTCGTCGGCATTGACAAATTCCTTCACAAGCAATGACTTGGGAAGGATAGTCTTGGAGGCTGTCGTCTTGCCTGCCCCATTGCAGCCTGCTATGATATATAAATGTTTCATCATAATTGATTCGCTATTCCATTTCGTCTGCAAAAATCACTCCCCCACTTCCCAATCAGCTACAGTACCTGTCTCCGAAGAGATATTTACACCTATTTTATAAATATTCTTTCCCTTAGACAGATACTCCGTGGCATATCCCATATCATCTATCTGCTTCAAGGCTGCTACCGCTGAGCCATCTAGCTTGAACTCGAAAATATAGACATACTTCGGGGTCTCTACCACGCAATCCAATCTACCATAACTCTGTTCCTTTTCGGCATAAACAATATAACAGCTGGCGATGCGGAAGATGAGATAGAGGGTGTATGTGAAATATCGCTCTTTCTCCGTCTCATTTTCCTTACGGCGCACGGTGTAAGGGATGCTGGCAAGAAATGACGTAAGGAGAGCCTTGAATTTCTCCAGCTCACCACGCTTCAAGGCGACAACCGCACTGCGCACCCACGAACCAGCATCCTCTCTCACAGAGAGATAGCTATTGGCGGTCATGGTGACAAAACCATTTTTCACCTCATCATTCGGAAAGTCAAGCAAATAAGTTTCCATCTCACTATCATAATCTTTAATCGTGAGATAACCGCTCTGATATATCATAGGTAGAGGTTTTTCCTTGTCTGCACGATAATCCACAAATTCGCTCTCATCATAATACTTTCCTGTAAGGTCATTGAGATTTTCCATGTGATTTTGCATGAGTCTGACCAGATAGGTTGGCGTACCCGTACGGAACCAATAGTCGCGAATTATCATCTTAGAGAAAGTATTGAGAATGCTAAAAGGATTATAAACCCCTCTCATTCTCGGACCAAAATAATAACCATCAAAACGTTTCCTCAACATAGTTACCATCTCTTCTGTTGTATGCTTATTTATCGCAGCCAACTCCTGTATCTGCTCATGGAAATAGCTTTGCAATTCCTCTTCTGTTATTCCACAAAGCGTATCATACGTATTATCCATGCTGATGTCATCTGGCTGATTGAAACCGCTGAACACACTAATCTGGGAGAACTTGGTAACACCCGTGAGAAATACGAATTGCAAGTCATCATCTGCAAGCTTGAAGGTGGAATAGAAGGCCTTGAGAATATTACGATGATTCTCCTCCAGAGTGATATCCGCTTTGTTGACCTGGATGGTCTCTGGCAAATCCATCACATCGAGCAATGGCTTGTCATACTCATCTATCAGCACCACGCAGCGAAGACCAGTCTGCTCATGGGCAGCCTTCAGTAATTTTGCAAATCTCGTACCTATGGTCTGATTAGGATCTCCAACACCATACACATTTTCATACGTAACAAGAAAGTTTTCCAAAGTTTTGACCAATGCAGAACCATCATTAAAGTTCTGCCCATTAAAGTCGAGATGGAACACTGGATAGGTCTTCCAGTCTTTCTCCAAGGCATCAATCTTCAATCCCTTGAACAAGTCTTTCTTACCCAGGAAATAATTCTTCAATGTAGAAACAAGAAGACTCTTTCCGAATCGACGAGGGCGACTCAGAAAATAGATTTTACCTCTAGTAAGCTGATAGACCAAATCCGTCTTATCTACATACACATAACCATCCTGGATGATTTGCTCAAACGACTGTATTCCTATAGGATATTTCATACTTTAAATGCCTTATTTGTCATTAGCAAGGGCAAAGATAAACAATATTCTTGAAACTACAAAACTTTTAGCCAAAAAGATACAAAATAATAACAATAAAATATGGAAGCTATTATCATTGACAAGCTCAAAGGAGTGATATATGGTCAAGCCATTGGCGACGCACTGGGTCTTGGTACAACATTCGATGAGTTTTTAGATGAACTAGATTATAAACTAAAATAAGGGAACTATCCATTGCGGATGCTTCCCTTATTCTAATATACGACCTAAAATATGAAACAAAGACGAACGGCTCTTGGATAATCTACATTTCTCCAAGCCCAAAACTTTTCCGCAAAAACATATACCCAATATCCCTCTTCACCTTTAAAAGTGGTTTTTGCAGCAAAATTACTAGCTTCCCAAAATGGATCACCGCCAGCCTCAACCATCTTTTGGCGCGTACTTCCACTGTCCCAATTAGTATCAGTATTACCATTATCATCTACTTCTGTTGGCACACCATAAGCATGCCCACCAAAAGCAGCAAACATGTGATTCCATTCTTGTATGGATGGAATATGCCATCCTGTACTAAACTTCATAGCCGCAGCTTTATAAGTTTTTGCAATCTCCAAAGCTTGGTCATATCCAAGTCGGTCGGAACCAACAGAGTTGGCATTTTCCAAGGCAAACACAATACCATGATTATATTGAGAATTACCGGTATCACTCCCCACGTAACCAATAAATCCAACTGGTTCCTTACCAGCAGCATTGGCTGCCGCTACCGTTGCATAGACACTGCCATCTGCACAAATAATCTTACCCAAATCACGGGCTGTTACACTTTGCAATATAACATTCACCCTGTTTCCGTCTTCCTCAGCCCCATTACCATTGATAGTAATAGAAGCATTATAAGACATATTGGGATAAATCGCATAATCCGTATAGTCTGCCGCAGATGAATACGTAGAAGGTAGATTCTTGCCTCCCAAATAATAATAAAATGTGGTTTGCCACATCTGTGAATGAGCCTTGATTTTCAAATAGCTAGCATTACTTGGAGCATGTTTGCTAGAACGATATCCCCACCCTTTGGAATTATCATTATTACCTTTCGGAAGAGGATTCTGCAATATTGACTTTGTAAACTTAATGGTAGAACCAGACTCATTACTACTTGTAAGATTCACCTCTGGCTCATCATAATAAGTCATTGCCTGCTTGGTACCACATAGATATGTTCCCTTTGGTAAATGGCACAGTTGGTAACTATCCAACACGATTCCTAGACTCGTATTTTTATCCTTTTCTATCTTAATGGAAAAACTGAAATTACTATATATCTTCTGCAAGGAAATTGTACAAGCAGCACTGGTCTTTGTACTATAATTCGTCTTGACTCCATACATTACATTTGATATTTTTGGAGTTCCAGAATTCAATACAAAATAATATAAGTTGTCCAAATCTGATTTCATCTTCACATTTGATAGCCATGAGTTTGATACAGCAGCTTTGCTATTGGCTACCACACAAACCGTACAGTTATCCGCAAGTCTAGTCGTTACTTTCAAAGAAGATACATTTGCTGCCTCTCCTTTTCCTATCAAATAACCTTGTTGATTAAAAATAAAAGCAACAACATCCGTAACTCCATCTACCGCTCGCGTCAGACTACTAGCTTCGCCATTTTCCCCTTCTACCTTGACGACAAAAGAAACCGTAGTCTCCTCTGATGAGTCTGATGCATCAAAATCTGCACTACATGAAGAAATGAGGACGATACCCAAAACTATCAAACACAAAGTAAAGTATTTATTCATATTATTCTGCATCATGGAAAGACAGTTTCATTGCCTACTTCCTCAAACGGAACAACCTTGATTGTCGCATCGGTCGTATAGCCAAACTGTATCATTATCACATTATTAGTACCAGGACGTAAAAGTAACGGATTACCTTGACTATCCTTATCCATCTCAAAAAGCATTTTGCCATCTCCTTTGTAGATTCTCACACGCAAGCCTTCACTTGAGGGAAGTAGATGCCGAGACTCCGTTCGATAATTGCCATCAGAACAAAGCTTACCCGCCAAATCATAGTCAGCTATCTCACCACACGAAGCCCCATCGTAGGCTAATCCTGTAGAACAACGTTCCAAAACAAAGCGATAATTATCTACACCGAATTTAGCCAACATATTATAAGCCACAATTCTTACTTGTGCCCTTACATCTTGCATTTTGACGCAAACATTTTCGTTTTGAGTTCCAGCAATATGTGTATTTACACTTCCATAAAATACAGGCGAAGCATCTGGTGCATTCTGTCCAGCAGGTAATTTCATTTGCAACCATCTGTTTTGGATTGCCATGCCATCTCTTGGAGGTGTCATAAGATACTCATCGGGGTTCTCACAGGCAAGAGCTACAAAAGTAACATCATCATCACCCAGAAAAGCATAGCGATACTTACCATCCGCTTCTCTATAGATGGTTTCTTTGTAGATGTCATTCACAAAACATCCCACGCCATACAATGAAGCAATAGAATCAGCCAATTGTTCCCCAAGACTATCCACTAACTCGACTCTCAAGGTATATTGCTTCCTGTCAGGATATTGGTCGTAGATACAACTATCTAACATCATTTCCAAAATGAGCAAAACTAACAATTGAATAATTCTATTGCATTTCATTTTTATTAATCTCTATAATTTACTTGATATTACTGGAAGATTGTAGACTGAGACACCGATGTGAACGAAGTTACAGTAATCGAAACAGTAGCTGTCATAGGATCAATATCAGCAGTTGGAGATGTGGAGCCGATAGTCTTAATCGTTACGCTACATTTATAATTCTTGTTTGGATATACCTGATATTCTGTAGTACCACTCTCTGCTGCCGCATGAGTTCCTTCTGCAGTCACGTTAGAATTTAATTTTACAGGATAGTAAACCACCTGCGCTGGGGTTGCGCCAGCACCATCAGGATCAAAACTACCCTTAATCACCAGTTTGGTCTTGCCTGTACTAACATTGTTATTTGGAGTAGTATAGAAGAAACGACTCCCTGCAAATGAAGCAGCACCACTCAATGGTGTCTCACCAGACAGTACACCTGTAGAAAGGAATTTTGTTGGTGCAGGTGATGTACTGCTTGATTCTCCAGTCAGCAATGTAGATGTTGAAACATACGGAGCAGCATCATCAAACAACACCCCATCAGGTGCATTATAAATGAAGATTTCTTGTGGGGTAAATGTTGCTGCTGAATATGGACCATCCGATGCGAAATCAACCTTCAAGCTTTCAAGGGTAACCTTGGAGACGAGATGGATAGGCTTAATCGTTGCAGAAAACGAGGTTCCCGAACCCGTAAGATTTGCAGATCCAAACATGGGAATGTTATCATCCACTGCCATATCATTAGTCGGACTTGTAGCATCACTTTGAGTATAAAGTGCCTCTGTAGCAGTCAGCGATTTCTTCTTGAAATCAGCTGCTGTTGCAACTCCTGCAAAATAAGATGCAGGTGCATTGATAGCAACCAATATTTGATCCGTACTTGTAAGCTGCGTAGTAACTACACTAACTGTAGCTGTACCATTTCCCGAATTATAAAACTTATTAGAACCGGCTACCGCCTCGCCTTGTGTTGCTGTAGGTGAGAACTCTTGGATGGTACGAACCGTATTTCCTGCCTGGTCAAAGATACCTATGGCAATACGATTCATGGTATTCTCCTTAGCAGTACCAGGATCAGTTGTTGCAACAGCTCTAGTCAGAGTCTGTGTTCTGATGGTTAGTGTCAGTTGCATCTGACTATTACTCTCTGAAGTTTCCGACGTTATCTCGTCTGACGATGAGCAAGACACACTTACCCCAGCCAACATACTTGCCATCAGAATGGCAAATAACTTGAAAGAATTTCTTTTCATATTAATTTTATTTTAATGTATAATACTTACTTGATACTATGTAGATAATTCAGAGCAGCCGATGCTTGACTAACACCCGACGACTCAGCCATCTGAAGATAAACTTCCGCCTTAGCAAAATCACCTTGCAGCATGTACAAGACTCCAAGATTATTGTATGCACGCGAGTCAGTAGTCCATTTAGCAAGATATTTCTCTGCCAAGGAAATGTCACCACGAAGCAAAGCCACACCTGCAGCGTTAACATTTGCCACGACATTATCTGGGAATAAGCGAGCCATCAAATCCATGATATCATTAAACTCTCTGCTCCCTACCTGAAATTCTTGTGCTGTAGCATACATCGACTGGAGTGATACGTTCTGCTCACTATCATTATATTTCGATGTGTCATCACTACTGTTCTTTACCAATTTAGCTACAAACTGTATGCGTTCCACTTTTGGAAACACATAGTGCTTCATATAAGAATAAGGAGCACCATCCCCCAACATGCTTAGCTCATCCTCTCTGCCTTTTACCACAGGCACTGTTTTTATGATATCTAAAGCCGCAGTTTTTAATTTCATCTGGCTCTGAGCTACCAACTTTGAGATAGAGTCCCAATCCTCTGGCACCCAAGTAACTGTCAAACCATCAGCACCCATCATTTGGTTGGTCATGAGATGTTTCTTTAATGAGTATGCCCTCTCAGCAGCTTTACTCTCATTAGTTTTGTAATTGCCACATGGAGCGCCATACCCCACTAATTGCAGGCTTTTCAGCGAGGTTCCAGGAGTTTGCAATGATTCATCCAGACTTTTTTCTATCTGTTCCATTACAGCACGATTGAACCTCTTATTGGTCATTTTACTTATCGTCTGCTCACCATTAAGAGGAATTACCCCATCAACCTCAATCATCTTACCATCCTGATGCCCAGGATTTTGAAACTGCACCCAATCGTTTTTTACAGAAGCACCTTGCTTTTTTACTTTATCATCATCTTCACTACTAGTCACATTTCTGACATCCAACTGGCTAAAAAGCAAGTCTTCATATACATGAGGTTTTCTACCCCAGCCATGCTCCTCACTCTCCACATAGAGAGAAGCATTTGCCATCCAGTCATTATATGGCACGGTGGTGTCATAAATGAAATATCGGCTTCCATGCTTTTTATCCGCTGTTACTACCGCTATATTGGTTCTTGTTCGATTAGTCAAATAATCCTTGCGTGCCTCATACTTAGCACGTTCCTTTCCCCTGACTACCACAGAAGAAAGAGCTTGCATCCTTCTATCATCTTTAAGGACTGGTGTAATATTGAGCGTCTCACCAGTATTCAATACATCATCACTATAACTAAAGCGCATCTGTACCCTTAGCATTTGACCCTGCCTAGTAAAACGCTCTTGATTAACATACAGTTGTCCCTTAAATGCCGTTTGAGCCACAGCCTTCAACCCAAAATCAAGCAGCAAAACAAGAACAAATAGATAACTATTTTTTTTCATATCCATATATATATCATTTATATCACCTTATTTTATTATATATACCAAAGATATCCCTGTGCCTATAGGCACTATCGCAGTAGACGAGAATCGCCCCTCCTTATAGGGCAACGCCCCTTCCCGATACCGATCATACCGACTATACACCACATCACACACCACCGAGAAATCCAAATTGCAACGATTAGATATAATCAGTGAATAACCTGCGCCTAATCCTGCGCCACCAAAATGACCTTGGCGATGCTTGCCATAGAGACCGCCGACATGAATTTTATCTATGTTGAAACCGCCCATACACGCATTAGCTGATACATAGGGACCAGTAAAATCACGATGAAACCAATAGCGGAACTCAGGCTGAAAGGAATAATTCTTCCATTTCCTTCCGCTATAAGCCAAGGGATTGTAGGTAGCAATCATACCCAATGACGTATGCTTGGAAGTCGACATTTCAACACCCAATGACGGGATTCCTATCACATCATAGAGTAGATTAGTCTTGGCTACCACTGTTTGCGCAATAGCCTCTATGTTGGATAGTCCCCAAAGACATAATACCATTATTTTAAATCGCATCAATTTCACTTTATTTTTTGTGGTGCAAAGGTACGACAAAAAACAAAATGCCACAAAATTAATGCGTATCATAAATGATACAAAAGTGTATCATTATTTATCAATATCATCCACTGAAACGTCCTTAAAAGAGACTTCCTTGGACAACTCTTGAAAGAAGTCTCGATTAAGAAGTTGGGATATCTGAGCCAAAAGCCCCGTATCTATACTGTTCTTACAAAGTATGCGATAAACGTAAGCACGATTTCTATTAAGCTTTCGTGCCAACCAACTGATGGTACGTTCTTGTCGTACCAATTCTTCCTTTATGGATTCACCGATGTTCATCATAACTGTTATATATTTTTATTATTAATGAACGAAAAAGCGTGGGTCTATTATCCATTACTGCGATAGAGGTTGTGGAAGGACCTGCCAGCAATAATTAGACAATAGCCCACGCCATAGGTATATCATACTAATCCTCAAGAGAAGACTAGATACAATAATCCATAACGTGAGCAGAATTGCCTATTATCTCTGCTGGCTTTGAAACTTCCACATTTCTATCGCAAAAATAATGTTCAATACGCTCATTCATTCGAGTCATCATCACGTCCGTTCTTTCCCGTCCGCTCCAACTCAAATACAAAAGTACCAAATATTATTGAATCCACAAAACTTTTAGCCAAAAAGTTACTAAAAAATATTGTGTTTAGGCACACAGCGCCAAAAACGAAAGAGGCGATTACGCATTCTCTGAAGACCATCTCCAGTTTCACACACATATAGGAACGCTGCTTTGTTTTTTGCGTATGTCACCCAACAATGCTGAAATTTTTTCATCCAATGTCTCACCCTTCTTACCCAAAAACTTGAGAACGCCAAATAAAAACTCAAAAAAAATCGTAATAGAACTGAATTATTTTTTCAAAAACTCAAGCTGTATCTTTCTATTATTCAAAACATTAGACTTTTTAACAGAAAAAAGTTGAGCATTTTCTTGCAATCGCCTTAATAATTTTGTAACTTTGCAGAGGTAACGGACCCAATGCCAGGCGGAGGGTCTATATGTTAAACTAAAAAATATTTTTTCTATTATGAAAGCAGAGGAATACAAATTGAAATGTTTCAACCAGGCGGAGGAGGAGCTCCTGCCTGTAATCTTAGCGATGGAGAGATGCAGAGATGAGCATGAGTGGGAGATGCTCTTGAATGGACGCATCGACTACGAGATGATCTCTTTTACGGTGGCTAACCTACAGGCTAACACCAAGAAACTGGAAATGATGTACTCGGCTCTGTTTATGTTGTCAAATACATACAACAAGCAATTTGCATCCTATCTTTGCAGAGATAGAATCCAGGAGGTGATGAAATTATTCGAAGAGCTGAAAGACACTGTGGGAGACTTGAAGCAAGCCCTTCCGGAACTGCAAAAAATCCCCATCGACTTGCCTACCAATGAAGACACTTACAAGGAATGCTACAAAGAGTATTTATTAACCATTGACGAGCCAGAATGCCATCTTCCTGAAGAGAATATTTTCGAAGGAAATATATTTACAGCTATAGATAAAATTAGAAGTTGCTCAGAAGAGCAGATTATCGGTAGTCTATTGACTGTGTTCTGCAAGTTTTACAAGGTGGTGATAGCCATCTTTATGATGTGCAAAACCATCATCCAAGAGGAGATGGAAAGCCTTAACTCGCAAGAGCAACTGGAGAATATTTACCAGGAGAGCCTGCAAGAGGTGTGGGACTCCGTGAAAGACATTGCCTCGAAATTGCACAAGGAGGATTATCTGGAGGAGATAGAGGAAGTGAAGCAAATAGCAGCCGACAAGAGTCTTCTGCAAAAGTGTTTTCATCAATGGTCTATCCAAAAATTTACAGACCATGCCATCGCCGCACAGTTCTATGATCAAATGCAAAACGAGGTTTGCATAAATAAGCTCCTACTCTTCCCTGACAATCCTGAGAAGGAGCAAGATGCCATCAAGGTAGCAGAGAGTTTGGATTCTGTGATTGTCAAGACCAGAAAGTCGGACAATACCAGAACCTTTAGCACTAGAAGCATCGCTGTGCTAAAGGAAGCCATCGGATACGACGGTGGAAATTCGCTCTTCTTGCGATTTCTACAAGAGCATTATCCTGGAGTCAACCGTTTCCCCGGCATCTCAGCATTTTCAGTGGATAGCAAGAAAATGCTTTTGATGAAGCCCAACAGTTTGAAAGCTGATGAGAAAAAGAAATGGGAGAAATGTCAAGAAGAGGCTGATGGTGTCAAATCTAGAGTGGATCTTTTGCTCCACAAGACGTATTCTATCGGAGCGATGAGAAATCTGCAAAATCGAGCCTCTGCATCATAAATATAAAAATGTAAGAAGAATATAGATAAATTTTACTCAAAAAACTCAGATAATGAGGGCTAGTCTTTCTAGAGGCTAGCCCTTTTTTCGTGTTGAGATTTTGGTAGCTGACTTGAGTTTTTGCCTCTTTCTCATTAAAAATCTCAAAAACTCAAGTAGAGACTTCTTGAAAATCTCTACTTTGCCCACAACCAATATTGAGATTTTGCAGAAAAACTCCAATACTGATACATCTTACTTGAATTTCTCCTTTGTCAAGCACTTGAAGAGCTATATTTTGTTAAGTTTTTTCTCAAACCATTATTTGAATTTATTTCTTGCAAAACGGCTTTCAATTTTGTATCTTTGCATCGTCATTCAGAAGAAATGCTTATGACAAGCTCGGTACGAGTCCGATGCAAGTCCGATGCAAGTCCGATGCAAGTCCGATGAATTGGCATAGTGTTAATTAATTTATAGTTAAACCCTCAAAAATTTTAAATTATGGGTAAATTAGTACAAGGTATTTTAGGTGGCGTATCTGGTAAGGTCGGCACAGTAGTAGGTTGCATTCGTAACGGCAAGGCTTACGTGCAAGGTTTGAGAACTTCCAACAAGAATCCAAGAACAAAGCGTCAGCAGGCGCAGCGTTTGAAGTTCAAGTTGGCACAACAACTGGTATCTCCAGCGAGTGACTTCATCAAGATTGGTTTCCGCAACTATGCGGTAGGACAGTATGCTCGAAACGTAGCCATGAGCTACAACCTCAAGGCTTCTCTCACTGGCTCATACCCTTCATTCGGCATTGATCCTAGCAAGGTGATGTTCAGTCGCGGAAAGCTCTTGGAGGCAGAGGGATGCACCGCTTCTGTAGCCAGCAACAAGGTAAACTTCACTTGGACCGACAACTCAGCCGAGGAAGATGCAGACATGAGCGACTTTGCCATGCTCATCGTCTACAACTTCAGCAAGCGCAAGGTAGCAGACTCATTGGAAGTGGCAAGCCGTATGGACGGCAAGGCTTCTCTGAAGATTCCTGCCAGCTGGAGCAAGGACAAGCTCTCTTGCTACATTGCCTTTGCTTCGGTCGAGAACGACAAGGTGAGCGACTCGCTCTACATTGGCGACGTGAAGAGCGACGGTAGTGTAGAAGCTGGCGCCAACGGCATCATCACCTACGAGGAGACCACCAACACTGGCGGTTCTTCCAGCGGTTCTGGATCTACCTCTACATCACCTAGCGAAGGCGATTCAGGCAGTAAGACTCCAGGCGAAAACGTAGGTTTGTAATAAGCCCAAGCTGGCGTACTCCCTGAGTACCCAAAAAGATTGTCATAAGATGGATCTTTTATCAGAATTATTAGTTAAATAAAAGGCTGTGCCAGAAGAATTTCTGACACAGCCTTTTTTTGTACATTCCACCGCTCAGAGAGCGAGGGCTGCCACTGCTATTTACATCTTCTCATCGCCATATAGCTCCTTCCACCAGCTGCCATCATCCTGTAGCCACTTGGCAAACCAAGCGAAGATGGTGTTCTGCCATTTCAGACGCTTCTCGTAGTCGATGATGTGATGGTCCTGGCCATCCACCAATACCATTGCCGTAGGGCGACCCAGGAGTTTCAGCGCCGTGTAGAGCTGGATGCTCTCGCCCACTGGCACGTTGTTGTCGGCAGTGCCATGCACAAAGAGCAATGGGGTGTGAATCTTGTCGGCATTGTAGAGCGGACTCTGGTCTACGAAGAGATGCTTGTTGGTCCATGGATACTCGTTCGCCATCGACACCTCGCTGTAGCTGTAGCCCCAATAGCCCTCGCCCCAATAGCTGGTGTGGTCGCTGATGCCGGCATGGGAGATGGCGGCGGCAAAGAGGTCGGTCTTGGTCTGGAGATACTGGGTCATGAAACCGCCGTAGCTGGCTCCGATGCAACCTATCTTCTTGCGATTCACAAAGCCGTGCTCATCGCAGAATGCCTGGGTGCTGGAGATGATGTCCTCTGCCACGCCCTCGCCTGCCGTGTCCACATGGCGAGCGGAGAACTTCTGACCGAAGCCTGTGGCTCCGCTTGGGTTGATGACGAGCACCACATAGCCCATCGCCGCATATACGTGATGAGGATAGCGGCTCTGGAAGGTGCGGCTCGTAGGGCTGCATCCGCCATAGTAATTCACCACCATCGGATACTTCTTATTGGCATCGAAGTGAGGAGGCAGATAGTAACGGCAGCAAAGGGTGTCGCCACGGGAGTTGACATAATTCCATGCCTTGCACTCGCCCAGCTCCACATCCTTCAGCTCGCGGGCGCTGAGGTCGTCCACCAACTGGCTCTTCAGCGCTTTGGTGCTCATCTTGTAGAGGCGGTCGGCATTGCTGGCGCTCTGACCAGAGAAAGCCATCTCGGTGGCAGCTCCAGCCAGGGAGAAACTCTTGATGTATTCCTCCGGAGTCTTGAGCAGCTGGAACTTGCCGCTCTTCGGATTCAGCTGGAAGAGATGCACGCAGTCCTTGTCCTCGGCAGTGAAGTAGATGTTGCCATCTGCCTTACTCCACTCCACGCTCTGCACGTTAGGATCGAAATCCTTGGTCAGAGGGCGCACCTTCTTATCTGATAAGTTCATGAGATAGAGCTGCGTATCTATCATGCTTGGTATCTGTCCCTCGTCCACGTTCTTGCCTATGCCATCAAATGACTCTGGTGAACCGGTGAAGAGGATGCTCTTGCCATCAGGAGAGAACTGTCCGCCACCTATGAACTCACCCTTGTCGATGATGGTCTCCGCCTGCAAGGTATTGAGGTCCAGGCGATAGACAGAGGTTACGGTGGTAGGACGCTTGGTGAGTCGCTCCTCGTTCTTGCCGATGAGCAGATAGCGAGAATCGGCAGAGATGTCCTCCAGATAGATGTTGTGATAGCCGAAGGTAAGTGGCTGGAGGATGCCTGTGGCGAGGTTGAACTTGGCTAGATTGCTACGCTCACGCCATCCCGGCTGTCGGTCGTCTGGCTCCTTGATGTCATATACCTGTGGATCCTTCTTTCTGCCCTCAGTGGTGAGGGTGAAGATAAGCGATTTCTCATCGGGGGTAAACTGAAAGTAGCCTTCTGGCAATTCTGCCACGAGCACCTCTCGCTGCATGTTCTGCGGATTGATGGTGATGAGCTGGAGCTTGCCCTCGGCGTCCTTCTGGGTGAAATACATCTTGTTGCTGCGAGGCATCCAAGAAACGCGCTCATCGAGGGTGGCAATGACGGTGTTGGATTGATAATTGCGCACCTCGTTCTGGCTGTGGTTCTTGCCCTGGCGGTCTACCCAAGCCTTGCGCACGATGATGTACTTGCCGTTTGGCGAGAGCTGCACGCTAGGATATGTTGGGGCGCAGATCACATCATATATATTATAGGCACGCTTGGTGGAGGCAGAGTTCTCGCCCACCAAGAGCTGCTTGTTCTCATCGGTAGCAACGCTCACCTTAGGCTTGGCCTCATCTCCCTGAGAGGCGAGATACTTGATGACCACGGTGTGGGTGGATGGCATCAGGATAGCCTCAGCCTTGTTGCCATTCACCTGCTGCTGTTCGCCATCCACGAAGAGGCGATATTGCTTCAGTCCCTCCACCGAAATGGTGGCCTTGGTGCGGGCTTGATTGGTCACGGTGAAAGATGCCAGATGCAGGGCATTCTTATCGCCAGGGAGCGAGCTCACCTCCTTGCCATTGCCCAACTGACTGAGCGACAATGGCGAATCGAGCAACTTCTCCAGCGAGAACTTCTCTGCCTTGATGTCCACGCTATCCGCCATCCAAGGGGTAGCCACAGGATAAGGGCCAGCATACTTAAACTTCTGTACTTCGATGGTTTCGGCATTGGCACCGAGCGAAGCCATCAGGGCTGCGCTAAAGGTGAAAGCCTTCCATCCCATTCTTACGGTTTTCTTATTCATCATTATTATATTTTTATTTTTTTCGAGCTGCACAATGATTTAGAGCGCACCTGCATTTCTTGCTATATAACTATTTTTGCAAACGTACACGTACAGTTTGATTTTTTTGCTATTCAGCTGCGAAATTACAAATAAAAAACGAGAAAGGCGAAGGAATGGACGAAAAACTATCAATTTACATCCCAATCGGGGCGAAAAGAAGTCAATCGGCACGAAAAGATGAAGAAATGTTATCTCAATGTTAACTCAGGGTGCCAAAATGTTATAGTTGGGTTAAACCCCTCTCCCATCCATTGCCAGATGAGAATAAAGCTGTACCTTTGCAGCGTGAAAAGATGAAAAGTTCATCACATCGCAACACATTTCAGAAAAAGAAGAGAAGACAATTCAATACAAGAGAAGTCAATCTATAAAATAAAAGAAGACAATGAAAAGAAAAAACATGATATTGCTGAGCGCGGCTCTGATGAGTTCTCTCAGCTCTTTCGCCCAGAGCAATGCATCCACTGATGCCGCCACCCAGCGCGAACTGGAGCGTGCCGACTCTATCTGGAAAGACTTCGACCTGGAGAGCGTTACCGTAACAGCCTCCAAGCCACTGGTAAAGATGGAGACCGACAAGATGACCTACAATGTACAGGAAGACGCCGACGCCAAGGCATCTACCGTGCTCGACATGCTGCGCAAGGTACCTATGGTAACCGTGGACGGACAGGACAACATCACCGTGAACGGTTCTTCCAACTTCAAGGTATATGTGGACGGCAAGCCCAACCCCATGTTCAGCAGCAACCCCTCGCAGATATTCAAGGCGATGCCTGCCACCATGGTGAAGAACATCGAGGTAATCACCAATCCCGGCGCCAAATATGACGCCGAGGGAACGGGCGGCGTGCTCAACCTCATCATGAACAAGCAAACCACAGCCAACGGCGCAGCAACTGGCGATGCCCTCAATGGCTACAACGGCAATGTGAGCCTCGGTGCTGGCAACACCTCGCAGCGCATCTCCGCCTTCATCAGCGGACAGCAGGGCAAGCTCACCTACAGCGCCAACGGCATGTACAACCACAGCAATATGGACCACACCGACATCGACATGGAGCGCCTGCAGAGCGACGGCAGCCAGATGCACTATCAGCAGAGTTCGGACATGAAACAGCCCTTCTCCATGGGCAACATCAGCCTGAGCTATGAACTCGACTCGCTGAGCAACATCAGTGCGCAGGCGGGCATCACCACTTGGCAACAGAAGATGAACGGTCACCCTACCACCCAGATGCAAGGCGGCACCTACGGCAACGGATTCAGCTATGGCAACGAGATGAAGCAGAAGATAGACTACAAGTCGTTCAACGGCAGCCTGGACTATCAGCGATTCTTCAACAAGGAGCGCTCCAGCTACATGATATTGAGCTATCTCTTCACCTCATCGCCCACCGACAATGACAATTACACCTATTATGATAAGGAGGCAGCAGGCATCACAGCCATCCAGCTCAACAACCTGCTATTCCAGAGCCATGCCCGAGCCACCGAACACACCCTGCAGACCGACTTCACCCAGCAGCTCAGCCCTGCGCAGACCCTCAACTACGGAGCCAAGTACATAGCCCGCACCAACAAGTCGGACTCCAAGTACTACAACATAGCCGCCGACAAGAGCGAGACCCTGAACCCCGACAACAGTATGGAGTATCAGAACACCCAGAACATCCTGGCAGCCTACGCCGAGTGGAAGGGCACCTTTGGCAAGGTTAGCACCAAGGCAGGAGCCCGCTATGATCACACCTGGGAAAAGGCAGAATATGCCAGCGGCAATGGCGACGACTTCAAGAAAGACTACGGCAATTTGGTACCTAGCGCCAGCCTCTCCTACAGCATAGCCCCAGGTATGAACATCGGCATGAACTACAGCATGCGCATCACCCGTCCGGGCATCACCTATTTGAACCCATACGTGGACCGCAGTAACCCTACCAGCATCTCCTACGGCAACACCGACCTGGACGTGGAGAAAAGCCACCAGCTGAACCTGGTATACAACTACTACCAGCAGCGACTGATGCTGAGCGTAACGGCAGGCTACAACTTCTGCAACAACAAGATAGCGCAATACACATTCATTGATGCCAACAACCTGCTGAACCAAACCTATGGCAACGTACAAAAGGAGAAAAGAGCGAGCCTCAACATCTTTGCCAACTGGCTGATGCTGAAGAAGACGCGTCTGATGCTGAACATGAGCACGAGTTATGCCGACATGAGAAGCAATGAACTGGGGATGAAGAACAACGGTTGGAATGCTGCCACAACTATCAACCTACAGCAAACTCTGCCTTGGGACATGGAATGGACCCTGGGTAGCATCATACAGACCAAGAGCTACACTCTGCAAGGCTATCAGAGCGGCATGTCGTTCTTCTACACCACCCTCTCCAAACCACTGGTCAAGGACAAGCTAGACCTGAGCCTGATGTTCCTCACCCCGCTGAGCAACAAGCTCGAGATAGAGAGCCAGACCGTGGGCAGAGACTACACCCAGCACATGATGGTCCAGGTGCCACTGCGCCAGATATCCATGACCCTGACTTGGAAGTTTGGCAACACCAAGAAGCAGTTCAAGCAGTACAAATCCAACATCAACAACGACTTCAAGGAAGAAGAGAAAGGAATCCAGACGGGAGGTATGAGCGGCTCATAGTTACAATTGCCATACCAGGTTTATGCCAGTGGGCGCAACAGATAGGCTCACATCATTCTTGCCATCCTTCTTGGTGCCCAATATTTTGTCGCCTATCCAGTATCCAGCCTCAGCAGAGCCGATACCGATGGCAGCACCAGCCACCACATCATACCAGTGATGGCGATTGCGGCGCACTCTGTCTACCGCCACGGTGGTAGCTACGGCATATCCCGCCACTCCTATCCATGGCGAAACCTTGCGATATTCGTGCATCAAGGTAGTGGCACCACAAAAGGCGATGGCTGTATGTCCCGAGGGGAAAGACTTGCGGTCTGTCCCGTCAGGTCTGGTTTCGTGGACGGAATACTTCAGTCCCTGTACCACGCCCCCATTGATGGCAAAGGATAGCACCGAAACGGTGAGCCTCCTTTTCCAAGAGCTCTCCGCCTCCACCCCACACATTTTCAGTCCGAAGACGGCGGCAGTAGGCACATATTCCAGCACATTGTCGATGCCATCGCCGTGGTATCGCTTATAGTTATCTTGCGAATAGCAAGGCAAAGTGGATAGCAGCAAACTTCCACCCAATATAATAGTTCTCATTATTTTCATAATGCAAAGGTAGAAAAAAAATCAGAAAAATCAAAAGGAAATGAAGAAAATCAGGAAGTTGTTTTATTCTTTGCCCCCAATTTTCATCGATTCAATCCATTCTTAGCCCCTAATTCTAAAAAAAGTCGTATCTTTGCAACTGACAATCAAGAATATAGAAAAATATGAAACAAGTCAAATATCCCCTCATCGAGGGAGCCCAGGTAACACTTCAGGTAAGTAACCACCAAGCCAGCCTCGACTTCAAGCTATAAAAATTAATCCCCCAGTGCTGAGGCATGAAGCCTCAATACTGGGGGAGTATTTATTACATATCAAATATCTCAACCACAGGAACGGTCTTCTCCATATTCTGTCTCGTCATATAATGATAAGTACCAACCTGTCTCAGCCACTTGCCTTCTGGCACGCTAATGATTTGGTCATCATAATAGGTAGAATTCTCATCAGACAAGAACAAGACCACAAGCCCATAGTTGTCATCATCAGGATTTTCCATATCAAGTTCTACCCTTGCCAAAGCACTACCGTCTTCCAATACCTGAAAGACTTTTAGCTTATGCGTCTTTATCACCTGTTGAGGCTTTTCATAAAGCTCCACGTTCTGGTCCACTTCATCCACAGGATCCACATTGTTATACCTAGACATAAAATAAGCCACAACTATCATGAGGATGGCACCAGTGATGATGCCACCCACATAAGTCAAGATAAATTTCGTTTTTGCTGTCATAAAACTAAATCATTAAATTACCAATCAATTTTCCAAATACCTCTTTTATTAGCTTCAAAGTTCCACTGAACTTGCCAAACACGTCCATCAACCTGATCCAAGAGCAAGAAGTTAAAAGTGTTCTCTGTTGGATACAAGAAAAAGCGACCAGGCTTTGCGTCCTCCCCATAAGCCAAAGGTTTCAGATTCAAAGGATACTGCATTGCATTGTCCCCCATATCATACTGAACTTGCATTATCTCACCATTTCTTGTATCCAATTTTAGAAAGGTCCATCGATTATTTGTTTGAAACAATCGGAAGTTGACCTTGTTATCAGGAGATGCTGTTGTCTGCTTTGTATTTGACTGACTCAAAGACTGGCATCTTGCGCCTAAAGACAGGCACAGTCCTAAAACTAATGATAATATATACTTCATCTTCATTAATATAAAATTATTGTTTACAAAAACGTTCATCTTGCTTAACCAATTCAAAAAATGGCAAATCACGAATTCCTTCAACCCTACTACCAATTTTGCATATACTCTCGAAGATTTTAGCCTTATTGATATAATCCATGTAACGTTCGCAGTTACTATCCGGACCAAATATACTAGCAATTTCATTCTTACTGATAGAATTTACATGATGAATCACCCAGCTAAGAATGAACTGCGAATAATCTTCTTTAGATGTCTTAAAATCACTTACATTTTGGGTAGAAAGAATCATACCAACACCAAACATACGTCCCTCACTAATAATACTTCTCAAAGAATTAAAATCTTTCTTCAAAAATTGATGAGCTTCATCAACCATAATCATAGAACGCAATTCACGGAATCCATTTTCTTGTTGACTTCCACCTAATTGACGCATTTCTGCATAAAAGAGATCCAATACTAAAGACACGATTACTTTCTTCGTATCATCAGGATACAAAGTCAAGTCGATTACCCTAACCCCATCAAGCCATTCAAACAAAGAAACACAATCTTCGTTATCTTGTGTAAAGATGGCATAATCACGCAATTTGTCAAACAAGGCATAAGCCTTGTCATTAGCATCGTATTTTTCAAAATACTTGTCAATAACCATTGCCATGGTTGGTGGTTGTTTCTTCCATGTTTGAGGATTCTTATTAATACCACATTCTTCATAAGTCTCCAATATCACCTGCTTAATATTGCTTTGTTGTTTAAGACCTAACCCATATGCCTTGGCAAAAGAATCACTGATTCTATCAGCCGTAATTGCAGGAAGATTCATTCCTGCAATATCATCTGTTTCAACCAATTTCAAAGGATTAAACGGATAATTATATTTATATGCATTTCCATTAACTGCATCCAAGAATTCTTTATCCTTGTAGTCCCCTTTATAATCAAAAACCAACATACCAACAGGTCGTTCTCCTACATTATGAACAGACTCCTTGGCAAATTGAGCTATCAAAGAACGGGCAAACTGTGTCTTTCCTGTTCCCATTGTTCCGATAATTCCCATATTAGGATGAGAAACAATAAACGTATTATTTGGCTCAAAAATCACTTCATTAGTCGTACCTTTTACGCAACCAACTTTTATTTGTATTCCTTGTTTCTTCAATGAATCTGCCGCAAAAGCGATTTTCCCTGTTGAATCATCAACTTCACTCTCAGCTGATTCTACAGACGTCAAATCCTCAATGTCACTCAAGTTTTCCATAGACACTTGCATTACAGAATCCTGATGTATACCTTTCTTTTGACCACTAATATTAGCATCAACAACAATTTCATCTGTCTCTAAAAATGACAAATGATTATTATTTGGTTCTGCAACAAACTGAAAACATTCCTTTTCAGAAAAATGAACTTCACATACATCAACATCTTCTACAAAAGAGGTATGCAAATCATGAGAAGCTTGCGCATAGAATGAAACAACCGCAGCATGTCCCATTTCTTTAACAGGCAATGTTTCAACCAAGTCGTATTGCACATTTAAAAGCTGATAACGACAAGCTTCTATTTTCCCATATTCTTCATTGGAAAGCAATTGATTAGCATTCATCTTTTCCGCATTCGCCAACAGCTGAGAAGCAAAAAATGTTCTATAAATATTCTTTAAGAAAGTTTGCTCCCCAAACAAATGCTCTCGCAACTGCTGATATGTATGGCATACCTGTTCACCACCTTTTTCTGCCATAGAGCTATTTTTTGAACATTTCACTTCAACTGGATACAAATATACCTTAAGATTATCAAGATCAGAAACATCCAAACCTATCATAAGCAAATCATCTGACATGGAACCTTTCACCCCCAAAGCCTTTTTTGAGAAAACAAATTCCTGCTGCAATCCTATTGAACCTGTAACTCGCAAAATTTCTTCTAAAGACACAGGTATCCAGCAAACATTTTTATTGCGCTTCATAAAACGTAACATAGCAACACTTGCTGCCACTATACTCATTTTTTCTCTAATTTGAGCCTCACTTTTATTGACAACATCCAGCATCCAACTTCCGTTTAGACAATTGAAATAATGAATCATTACATTATTAAAATTGTCAAAACTTTCGTCAGCCAATGAATAATTTTCATAAGACTTACGCAACATATTCTCATACTGCTTGATATGCTTAGTTACAGTTATGCTATCATATTTTGCATTTATCGAATATTGGTCTGTGTAATGGATAACATATAAATTGTTCTTATAGAAAAAGTCAATATCAACCTCAGGATTGATAAATGTCACCCAATTTGCTCTATCATAAATAGAATCTAGCAAAGAAACAGAATCAAAACGATACTGCTTAGCTACGCAAGTATGGGTATGAAATTGACTACCACCATGATTTTTCTCATTAGAATAGAGATTATTCATAGCAGTTGCCATCGGATAAATATAACCATCCATTTTTTTCATACCCTTAGTGCCATAGCCCAATACATACACTCCACCTTTACTTCGTGTAGACGGAGAAGAAATAAGACCTCCCAAAGCTAACTCTACTCTTGAGTCATCGGTATTTGGCTCTACATAATCATTACCTGTATTCATTTGATAAAACACAATGTGACAATAATCAATGCCTCTTGACTCATCCAACAAATGTTTATAGAAAGATACTCTTGTAAACATCTGATGGATTACCTCCTGACTTGTATAGCTTCCTTTTTTCTCTAAATCTAAACCATATTTCTTTAATTCATCCTCTATAGCATTAGAAGAGTCCAAACGGTTAAGTTTTTCAAAGAAGCTTTCCTCCAACATATCAGATACATACTCATGGAGTTCTATTCTCTGCACACCATTTAGCATTTCTTTCTTAATAAACTCAATGATACCCTTGATAACATTTGAGTCGTCAACAATACCCACTGTACTGATTTTTATTGGACAATCTCTGTCCTGAAAAAGATAGCCAAAATGCCCAATAAACGCCTGCATCTTGGACCATACCATTTTCATGGTTATATTGTTGGTTCGCTCCTGAGGTTTGCTATCAACAGGTTCATAACACAACCAATTTTTAATTTTCATAAATGAACTGTCCGTATATGGTCGCATTGGTTGACTATTAAAGTACAAATATGGCATCAAATAGAAAGGTGAAATCAGTTGATGGGCTACTGTTGTTTCCTCTTGACAATCTCGCTGCTTATCATGTTCAAGAACAAAAGCCACAACTATAGGATGAAAAGGAGACAGGTATATTTTCCCATCTTCATCCACCACAACACCCAATCTTGTCAAATCATATTCTTCATTTGTCATGCTTCTATTTGTAGGAATCTGCATAACAGCATTCTTAACAGCATGCCAATATTCAACATACCTATTACGTAATTCAGAGTCCATTCCCTTCAAAGAAGGCACATTATTCACTTGCAAAAAATAGTCATAAAGGGCATTCAAAGCATTGGTTACATTTTGTGGTAATATACATTTTTGCGCTAAAACTTCCTTTTCGCCAAAACTATTTGACTGAATTTTCAGATATGTAGCATTCTCTTGCAAAAAACACAACTCCCACTCCAAATATTTTCTCCAATATTTTACAACTGGACGTTCTATGCCATCAGTTAAAATTTTACCAAATGCACTTTCTGCCGTAGCAATACCTTTATAATCCTTATGATCTTGAATCTGGTCAGAATCAATTGGCAATACTGGCTTAGAAACATTTAACTTTACAACAAATTTAATGTCTTGCCCTTTATAACATACACCAAAAGCCAACTTATCCTCAGAATCATAATCAGCAAAATTGATAATCAGTTTATCATTTTCTGTCATATTCACTCGATTATCAATAGATAGCTGCACTTCATTGCTACCAACTCCCAAACAGATTTGATCTTTATCATCAGAAGCCACTATGACTATTTCCCCTTTTTTGGAAATAGTATAATTCCCCCCTATCCCTTGCATGAAAGATGCAGAAAATGGTACATGTAAAAAGAATAAATCATGACGGTTATCATTCACCCCTATAGATTGATGGAATGGCTTATTCTGTAAGCTTACCGTAAGAAATCTACCATTAATTTTACAATTCTCACTAAGCTTCTTACAGCTAATGTTCTTGTTAAAAGCCACTTTTACATCTATACGATTACCCCAAGGTTCATCGTATATCAAAGCAAAATTAGCAGATTTTTTACTTCTATTCCCTGTATAATTTTCCTTTTCTGATATAACAGCATGATTAGTCTCTGAAGAATCAACGTTATAGTCTAATAAGCACAACTTTGCCGTAGTACTCTTTCTCTCTATACTATCTTTAACTTCCTTGAAATCAATATTTTTCCAATTCAGATCTGCTTTAATTACTTTTTTAGAAAGCTTTTCGTCGAGAATTTTCTGCAACTGATTCAACTTATCTTCCTTGTCGCAATCTTCATTCATAATGACTTTAATTTTATGGAAATAGTTACTATTTTCTCTAATTCTTTCAGCTAATTCGGCAGGCTTAGCTTTAAAAGAATCTTCATAAATACAGCCATCAGAAAAGTAATCTAACTCAACAAAATGTCCTTGTAGCTTTTCCTCATCAAGAATAGACAACGCATTTTGAAAATCAAAGAAATCACAAACTCCATCTGAAATATTATCTGAGATACTCTTCAAATGCTCAGACAAGTAATTTCTCTCATATTCTTTTGTTATTCGCACGTCTATCTTTTTATTGATATCAGACATGATATAAGATGGACACAATGGACATCCAGGACTTTGCAGGTCTTGGCATGCTGTCATCAAAGAAGACAAAGAACTATCAGACAAAACATAGAGAACACCATATTTTTCATATGGAGTATTTTTTTGACCAATGATATTTCTTATAGTAGTCAAATAATCTTCAGTAGCATTCTTATCATAACCGACGATGATTTTAGCCTGATTTTTACCAGGATCCAACACATATGTATGATATGGTTCTTCTTCCAAAGAATCACTACTATGATATATTCCACTAAGCTCTTTAGGCTCTGCAGCATCTTTTATCGCATCAAGAAATCCTTGTCGATATTCATCATTTTCAATGATTACATAGTATCTGCAACCTTCCAAATTACTTGCATTCTTAAAAAAATCAAGAAGCAAATCAACCACTATATATTTATAAAACGACTTTGACATATTGAGCCTCCCCTGAATCACTTTTACGATCCAACAAATTTAATTTTAACAAATAATCTTCTATCAACAATCTGGTACTACGATTCAGACAGATTCCATAAGATAAAAAAAGTTTATACATATCCTCAAGTTTCGTCTTTGTATTTTTTGTTACCATTGCTATCAAAAATAACAACATTTCATTATCAAGTACCATGACACGATATCCACGCCTACTTTGCAAGAAGCGTATGCCAAGTAAATCTGTCACTTTTTTCTTTATACGTGACACGTAGCTCGGTGATTGCATCCCCACGCAAATATAACGTAGTTTCTCCAAGAAGTCCTCATACGACGCTACTCTTGGCGGAATTTCGTTATAGCCATCCGCACTTTCACTATTACGATGGCTAAACATTTGCTTCTTGTCTTCTTGCAACAAATCAAGAATTGTTTCACAAACATTTTTATTTTCCGTAAATGGAACTTCCTTCATTTTCGCCAATAATTCTGGATATAATCCGATTTTATCACCTAATAGAGAGTTAACGATGTCAATAGTCTGTACTTCTCCATAAAGATGTTCCAGAGTACCTTGTGGGAAACGATATTGCCATCCCCTTAAAACAGCATCATGCCCTGCTGAAGCTTTTTCTGAAGCCAACATAAAATACATAGGTATAGGCTTTTCTTGTACTTCAGTTTTATTGCCTCTTTTAATAGATAAAACAGACTGCACAACACTATAACAAGCATAAAAATAAAAAAACAAACTTAAATACTTCGTCTTTACTATTTCCTCTTGTTTCATCAACCATTGAAAATCGTTTTGAAAAGAAGTCTTTATAAAAGGAAGTATATAATACTCTTCTAAGTTTGCCTCACTTACCGGAATTCCATTTCCTTTTAATGCCTCTCTCAAAACATTTATAAACAGGTTATTATCAGTATTTTCTGATGGATATTTCATACTTACGCTCTTCATCGAATAAACGTAATTTGCTATTTTAATCTCACCAGACTTATATTTGCTTTGCTCTTTTTCTACCATATCGGTATTACATGGTAAATATGGCTGAAATTTTAACAAAGCAGAATCATTAATATTTAAATTTCCATCTACAAAAAGAACATCCTTAACTATTTTGCAAAAATGCTCAATCTCTGTTTTTGGCATACCTTTAGATGCCAAATAAGCATTCAACTTTTCATCCAAGATACCACCCACTGTACGGATTGGTTGAGTACCACATCCTTCCCACAAGCGAAAAAATTCCCCTGTGACACCTTGCAAACTACACTTTTTATCAAACACAGTAGAAGGATTTGAAGTAAATGGTAAAAATTTTATACCTTCCATCCATTTATCTACAAACTTGCCCTCACCATTATCATTATGATATTTCTTTTTATATGCTTCTATTTTCATTTCAATGATAAATTTCCAAAGTTCTCTTTAAATGTTATTTTCTTAGACTCAGGACCTATTATGATTAGTTTCTTGCTACTATCACATAACTTACTTAACTGGCGCATAAATTTACTAAAGATAATATTTCTTTCATTTTCGTAATTCACAGCCAGCTTTCCCTCATTTAAATCTAATAGATATTGATACAGCTGATAATCTAAACGCAATCTTATTTTCTCCTCAATACCTATCTGCCACGACATATCTATATACAATGCAAAGTGGTTTGGAGAGGACTTATCAAAGATGGAAACTATTTTGCATGGTTCCATTTCCAAAGAACTGAAGAAATGATAATTTGCTCCTTGTAAATTCAAAGGTACCAAACCTTCTTCTCGATAATATGAACCATAATGACGAGGCATAGCCATTGATACTATGTCATATAGTTCTTTCATCGTACCTGCATCATTTAAAAATATACCACTTAGTGCCTTTAAGTATTTTCTATACACAATAGACTCTGTATGATAATTCAATAAATGCTTTAATCGGAAAAGAAACTTAACAGTTCGTTCTGTATCTATTCCATTATTAGCATAAAACTTATTGGTACGTTCAATGATAAAACTTGGAACATTAGCTTCTTCTATCATGTCCATAAAATCTTTTGGTATCATGTATGAAGTAAACAGAACTGCCAAATCATCATCATGAAGAGTACTTCCATATTTTAGTGGGTCTAATTTTGACAATGCCACCACTATCTTATTGGTACTATTGCCATGAAATAGCTTTGTTGGCAACAAAGCTTCAAAGAAATCATCTTTCTCTTCATACTTTCCCGTCCAACAAAGAGTTGCATAGATAAAGTCAAAATATTCTCTAGGTGTTATTTTCAAATTAAACCTAATTATAGCCTCTATTACACTCATTACGATAGTGTGGCGTACACTTTCGCTCATAAGAAGTTCATAATTTAGAATCAATGGAGATTTTTTCCCAACTCCATTACCTAAATCTGCTAAATAAGCTTGATAGAAAGGATTGTCTTCCTCACACGATACAATTTTACTCAGCACTTTTGATAAAAAGTCAGAAGCAACAGGATAATCCATCTCGACATCTGGATGAAACTCAAACAATTGTTCCTCTGTGAAAAGAACAACTTTTATATGTTCTGTTTCATAAATTGGCATATCATCAAACAGGGGCTTAACTACATTTACTATTTCCCTATAACTGTCCTTAACCTCGCTATCTTCTATAAAAGCATTGAGTTTACCCAAGTTAATAGCCACCACTTTCTTATCAGACGTAGTATGAATTTTCTTATCAGAAAACTCTTCTAATGCAATTTTCAATGTATCTATAGCTGTCCTTTTAGGTGAACAACTAACTGTTGCATCATTATAGTAAGATTTGAAAGACCAATCAAATTTAGTCTTGACTTGACTTAAAAGATGAGACTTACCATCACCAGCACTTCCCACTAGCAACACAATGCCTCCCCCATTATGTTCAATTTCAAACATCTTTTGCTCTAAGACTTTTTCGATAGGTCTTGACACATGCATATATTTGTCAAAGTCACTAAAACCTTGACCATTTTGAACCGCATCCAAAGATTTTAAACTTAAACGCGATATTACTTTGTATAAGAAGGTATCATCCATACGCTTATTGTTTATATCTTATTCCACAATGAAGGTTTTTTCAAATTATCCATTTTATAATTGAACATTTCTATCAGCTCTGCCCTATGCTCTTTAAACATCTCCAATAAATCTACAAATGTCCGTAATGGCAAGCACATCTTAACCTTTTCATAATAGCCATTATTCAAATCTGCCTCAAACTCTTCAAACGATTTAAGCTTTGGTCTATCTTTCACTTTCAAGGTATGCTCTTCCCAATACGATTGGTTTCTATACAAAAACTCCCAACATGACATTTTCTTATAAAACTGTTGCTGGTTGCACCAACGAGCTATCTGAATATAGATATTGGATATAGGAGCTTGATGATAGTCCTCATGTCTCATAACGTATCCCACACACCCATATTGCATAAGTATCTTGATACGTTGAAACAACTCCCATATATCTTGATAGAATTTCTTTTTGTTCCTAGCATTCTGCTTGAAGCCACAAAACAAATAGAATTTCGTACCCTTCTTTGGATTGTAATGCTTCCATATTTTCAAAGCTCGTTCTATCAGTTCTCGGTCTTTCCAATTATCAAAAGCGAATATATAATCTCCATGATATTTTGCCTTGGACAGCATCCTAGCCATCTCCTCACCATGCGGACTCTGAGCTAACATTCGCTCATCCAATCCCTGCCTAAACTGGAAAGGTCTGCCAGATGCTATCAATTGCTCCAACAAAGGTTTCCAAACAGATATATCTGAAGCTAAAAAGTTATCATCCCATAAATAGATATACGGACGAACAAGATGATTATCCTCATCCCGCTCATTATCCATAAACCATTCTAACTTAGAGTATGGTAAAATTTTACTCTCTAATTTGTTTATGCAAAAGGGGCAATGACGAATGCAACCTCTAGTCAAAAAGCCAATAGAATACTTTTGATAATCTTTGTACTTTTCTGCTTTATAACCTTCTGCTACCTTTTGTTTAACATATTCATCGTAAAGATGATAATATGGCATTTGTCTTGCCATATCGATTCCGACGTTTTTTGCCCCCCCCATAAGTGTTTGGGAACTGATTTAGGAAAGCATCATTTTCTAGTTTCTGCATATCCTCCGTTCTCTTTTTGCGATATTCTGACACACTCGTCTCAGTAGCATAAAAGCCAGTACCACCTACGTGAAACTTTGCTTCATCCTTTGTCCCAACAGCTTGAGTATAGAACTTAGGAAGAGCTGTAAAAGAAAACACACGTGACAAAAAGATATTAGTATATCTTGAAAGATTTATATTCTCACTAGTAATTAGTTCAAAACGAACATGATTATTATACAAAAAGCCTGCAATTTTCAGCAACACAAGATTTGGATGACGCGTACCATTGTCCATGAGATCCGCATCAACCAATCCTACACATTTGTACATTGGTGAAATTCGTAATGCTTTCATATATATAATAATTCACTTGTCAATTAGCCTCTTTTCCTGGCAACAATGAGCGTAAGCAAACGCTCTTTTCCATAAAAGTAGCACCCACTCGCCCTTTCGGGCTTTCTGCGAGCAGAATGCATCTGCAAAAATACTAAATTATTCTGAAACTAAAGCATGTTTTCCCAACTATTTTAGATAAACATGCCGAAAAACATAGAAACAAGGGGGAATTACTCATAGACAAAGATAAAAATGAATAGTTAGGTTACAGATAGCTTACGAAAAACGAAGTAAACCTCAATGCCCAATGAAGCTTACTCCATACGCCTTTGAAGTAAGTTTCGATAACCATCGAAGCCTATATCAACCAAAAGCCCAGCTTGCACACACGACAAAGCAAGCTGGGATATGAATATAGTATCAAATCACTTTTCTGTTGCTTCAATAACAGCCTCGTATTGTTTCATTCCGAATAGCTTGTTTGACTTCTTATAGAAATATTCAAAAAATTGGGATTTCGAAATTCCCAAATTTCTCAATGTATTCTTGACTATAAATTCAGGGACTGGCGAAATATGGGTCTGAAGAATTATAGGACGAGTCAAGCCAGGCTTAACCCATCTTTCATGCCCACCTTCCGTTTTTGTCTTTTCGCATCCCATTGATGCCAAAAAATCCCGAAAAGCATTAACAGAAATATTGCTTAATTTATACGTATTCATGCTAAAGCGGGAACTCTAATTGGTTCATGATATTTCTTGAAATCCTTCTTATCAAGAATATTGCTCAACTCGTCATTCTTAAGAATAAGCATAGAAATTTTCGGGGTTTCAATCTCATTCTTCTTAAGAATCCACCCATGACTCTTCAAGTCTTGATACAACGTACCTTCATGAATAGCATAATCAAAATACTCTCTCAGAACAATGTTGAAAGAGGCACGAGCATCAGCCTCCGTTTTTCCATACCCAGACAAGTCTAGAGCAGGGCTGTAGGCTATAAAGTTGTCAGCTTCCTTGAAGAGGAAAATGGCAAGTTCTGAGTTGATTCTTTCGTTTGATACATTTATTTTATCCATATAGTCTCCTTTTTGCTGGCAAAGTTAGGAAAAAGTTTTTGAATCACCAAATAAATTGAGAATTATCTTCCAATTATTTACTTAGAATAATTCAAAAATCATTCAAGGGCTATAACAAAAAGGGCTGATAGCTTACGAAAAAACGAAATAAACTTCAATGCCCAATGAAGTTTTCTCCATACGCCTTTGAAGTAAGCTTCGATGGCCATCGAAGCCAATATCAACCAAAAGCTGACATTTCACGTAACTTTGCTTTAACATAGGTACCGTCAACATCTCATCATTTAGGACAAATGCTGCGATGAAGGTGAACCCTGCTAAAAAGCTTGCGTTAAAAACGTGTTAAAAACATAATATAACGTATTGTTATACAGGCTCTTTATATTCTAGAGGCGCGCTGTATATACAAAGTTCTGAGTACATAGGGTTCACCTTCACCAGCCAAATAATACCCCTTAAACCACACTTATGGCAAGGGTTCACCATTTTTCTGTACTTTAGAAACAAGTCATTTAGTACAAAAAAACAAGTTATTTACGGGGCGTAAATAACTTGTTTACAAAAATTAATCACTTGTTTATAGTTCTTCCACTATATCACTCATTTCCTTGCGCTTCTTTTCGGCATGAGGACAATCGGGGGCGATGTGGCCAATAGGGATGATGACCACAGCCTCATAATCCTCACGAGAGCCCTGCTCAAAGTACTGGTGCATCTTCTCTGGGTCGTAATTGCAAACCCAGCAGGTGCCCAGGCCTCGCTCTGCGGCTGCCAGGCAGAGGTGCTCGGTGGCGATAGCCACATCGATGTCGCCATGAGGCTTGCTGTCTTCCTTGCGCACCCAGTTTTCCTGCTTGTTGCGCATACCGATGATATACATCGGAGCAGAGAGAAACCACTCTCGGTTATAACACTCCTGGAGTTTCTTCTTAGCCTCATCCGACTTCACTACGAGCCACTTCCATGGCTGCTTGTTGCATGCCGATGGAGCCATGCGCACACACTCCAAAACATACTGCAAGTCTGCTTCGCTTACAGCCTCTTGTGTAAACTTGCGAGCCGAGAATCGCTCCTGGCTCAATGATAACATATCTTTCATTTTCGCTATTGTATCTTTAGTTTTCTACCTTTTCACCCACAAAAGTAAGCATATTCTTTGAAACTTCCAAACATTTTGGGATAAAAACTACTTTTTACTTGGATATTGCAAAAAATCGCAGTACCTTTGTAGGCTGAAAGAAATAGATTTGATGAAGAATATGAATATAAAATCTCTAGGTAATGCGATCAAAGGACACCCCACGATGACGGAGGGCACAGTGTATTCGATGCTCATCATCTGCGGCATCTCCCACTTTCTGAACGATATGATTCAGTCCATCATCCCGTCCATCTATCCGATTATCAAGGATCAGTATGGGTTTACGTTTGCACAGATAGGCATCATCACGCTGATATTCCAGATGACCTCCTCTATCCTGCAACCCTTCACGGGGCTTTATGCCGACAAGCATCCCCGACCTTACGCCCTGAGCTTCGGCATGTGCTTTACGCTCGTGGGACTGCTGATGCTTGCCTTTGCCGAGAATTATCTCTTGATATTGTTGGCGGTGAGCATCGTGGGACTGGGTTCTTCCATCTTCCACCCCACTGCATCCCGTGTGGCTCAGATGGCTTCGGGTGGCAAGAAGAGCCTGGCGCAATCCATCTTCCAGGTGGGTGGCAATGGAGGCTCGGCGATAGGACCGTTGCTCGCTGCCATCATCATCCTGCCTTTCGGACAACACGCCATCTCATGGTTTGCCTTCGCAGCCTTGCTGGCTGCCATCATCATGGTCAGACTGGGGGCTTGGTATAAGGCGCGACTTGCCTATGTGGTGAACCATCCGCAGCAGCAACCGCTCCTAAACAATGACATCTCAAAGGGGGCGAAGTATGGGGCTCTGCTGATACTGGTGCTATTGGTATTCTCGAAATATTTTTACACGGCATGCATCACAAGCTACTTCACATTCTTCCTAATAGACAAGTTTGGCATCTCGGTTCAGGCATCCCAACTTTGCCTCTTCGTCTTCCTCGCCGCCTTTGCCATCGGAACAGTGGCGGGAGGTATGCTGGGCGACAAGTTTGGCAGAAAGTATGTCATCTGGTTTTCTATCTTGGGAGCGGCTCCGTTTGCCCTCATCATGCCATTCGCCAATCTTACGTGGACCATCATCTGCACCTTCCTATCAGGATTGATTATCGCTTCAGCGTTTTCATCCATCGTGGTGTATGCCACTGACTTAATGCCCGACAAGGTGGGACTGATAGCCGGCATTTTCTTCGGATTGATGTTTGGATTGGGCGGTCTCGGCTCTGCCTTCTTCGGTTGGCTAGCCGACAAGACGAGCATCGAGTTCATCTTCCAGGTGAGTGCCTTCTTGCCATTGCTTGGCATCATCGCTGGCTTCCTGCCGAATACGCAGAAGAGAAAGAAATAAAAGTCTATCATTAAATAAGTAAAAGGTTCAACCGTCAGAAATAATTTGACAGTTGAACCTTTTACTTGTCACATCTTTTCAATACAGATTTTCCTTTTTACCTTTTTACTCTTTTAACTTTTTATCTTTCATTCATCTTTTCCACATTGCGATACCCTATCAATCCATACCAGAGGATGACGAACTAGCAGAGCAATGGGACGAGCCAAGTATATTGCCATGAACCTACGTAATCTGCCAAGAATCCTGCCCAATAAAGAGGTCGCTCACCATACGGTTGCCGAAACGCTCAATGAGAGTCTGCTTGGATTCCCCCAAGTCGGTGCCACCTGAGCATTGTCGAGCATAGGTTTCATACGAAAAAAGGGTGTGACAGCATTGGATTGCTTCACACCCTTTGTTTGTTTTATATCGCTATTCTTTATGAATGATGCTCCGGAACGATGGCAAAATATACCAAGTCGTGGTCGGTAAGATTCTCCATGTAATGAGAATGGCCCATTGGACAATAATGTACCTGACCCTGACGTACCTCTTCCACGGTATCATCATAATGGAAAGTAGCAGTGCCACTCACCACATAAATAATCTCACAATTGCCCTCATGAACATGAAGACCAGTTGATGCACCTGGACGAAGAGTAGAATACATAATCTTCACCTTGTCGTCTGCATAGTTGCGGGTATCGAGCTTTCCCTGTCCACCCTTGAAGCCCTCCAAGTGAGCCTCAGCAATCTTTTCAAAATCTATTACCATAATGCTTGTATTATTTAAATTGTTATTGTATTATCATGTGAATGAATTTCGTCCTCCTTATTCTATCACGATTGTTTTCATCCAATCCCTCAAGACTCCAGCATACTGGTCTTGCGAATCAGAAATCAAGATGAGCACTTGCGAACCATCTTGCAACTGGGGGGCCAAACACATTCCTTCATAATTGGCAAAGGAACGATCCAAGAGTCCTAGCCTAGTCTTCCACTCCGTGAGCAAACGCTTCTTCAGGAAAGGTGTATCTTGACACATCGGTTCAGATATCTTCCAAGGTTCTCCGTGCAATGGGTCTATGACATACAATTTGCACTGGCAGAATGCGCCCAACTTCACCTTAGGGATAAAGGCTTCACGCTCCAAGACCAAGAGTTGACCATCGGGCAAAGCACAGAGTTCGCTCACTCCCATCACGTATGTTTGAGCTTCACGATTGGTGGTTGGGGCATCCATCTGATAGGCATAAGAAGTAAGTTGATGTTTGCCATCGAAACACATCAGTCGGAGCTTGTTCTTCGCTCCATTCTGCGGCGTAGCGGGTTCTCCATCTCGGCGAAGTGTACTCTCTGGAATGGTCCAGAGAAGATGGCGGATGGAATCGTATGCCAAGGACTCGAAGACATAGTTGGGATAAAAGTCGGAAGAGGACCATTCTTGGCTCCAAAGTTGAAAATTGATTTTTCTCCTTGCAGAAAATACGGAATGCTCATCACGCAGCTCAATAATGGGATACTCTTTCAGACGATAGAATCCCTCGCTCGCCACAACGACTGTAGAATCGGAGGCTTTAGCGATAGCCTCATGGTCGAATCCTGTCTGGATGCCCTGCCATGACGACTGCGAGACTTTCTCACTGCCATCCATATACTCTGTAAACCCAAGATTAGCAACTCGTTCCAAGTCACCCGTCACAGGATTCAGTTGTATCTGAAAGTTGAAGTAGAGCGCACTATCCGACTTATCACTTACCACAGCATAGAGGTCATCGTGTAGATGAGTGATGCCACTATAGTTACCTGGCGCAACGGTATGTGGGAAATACTTCTGAGGATTCTCCCTCACCACCTTCCATACCTTGACATCCGACTTCGCCTCTGCATTCTGACCTAAGGCAGAAAGAGGAAAGTTCAGCAACAAGCCACCCATCAAGAGTGAAACTATATTCTTTACCATAGTGTTATTCACTTGTGAGTACTGAATAAGTAAGTACAAACTCCATAGTCAATTCAAAATCAACATGAGCTGTCTTCTTACTTTTCAGATTCTCCACATCACACGACCAGTCAGACATCGTATCAAATGGTTTCACTCTCATATCATCAAACTGGAGGCTTTCCTCAGAAAAGAGCTTGAATACCGTCTCCTTGGCACACCAATGCACCAACAATGAATCCAACCCTTCAGCCTTCTCATCCTTACGGAGAAACTTAGAGGCGATACGCTCCACCCTATCACAGAAGTACTCGATGTCAACAGCCACCTCCTGATTCTTGGAAAGAATGAGCGCAGCATATCCCTTGGTATGAGTCACACTGATATGGTAGCCACGAAACAGCGGTTTACCAGCTTCATTGTGGGTAATGTCGCCAGCATGGCTGAGCAAACCCTTGGAAGCACCACGCATCTTGAGCATCTCATACATTAACGCACGAATGGCAAGAAACTCCAGTTTCCTGCCATCGTTCTTATATTTCTCCTCCAACTGGGAGCGATAAGCTTGCAGATGGGGATACAGGGCAAACAACTGTTCCACATCCTCATCCATCTGCCACAAGCCTAAGCTCACTCCTGGATAAACTTCTCGTATATTGACTACTGCCATATATCTATTACTCTTTAAGATTTATCAACCAATGACCTACTCCATGACTTTACGCTTCATGCTCCTCTTGATTTCTCACAGGATGAACAGTTACCTTAATCTTGCTGATACGGCGCTCGTCTACATTCATCACCTCGAAGGTATAGTTCTTGTAATCTATCTTCTCATGGATGCTAGGGAAGTCGCCCTTAATCTCCAAGAGCAGTCCTGCCAATGTATCGGCATCACCCTCTACCTCAGCAAACTCCTCGTCATCCACATTCAAGATACGACAAAAGTCCGTAAGCAAAGTCTTGCCCTCGAAGATAAAGGTATTGTAATTTAATTTCGAGTAGAATTTCTCTTCCTCATCATACTCGTCATTGATTTCTCCCACAATTTCCTCCAAGATATCCTCCAAGGTTACGATGCCGCTAGTACCACCAAACTCATCTACAACAATGGCGATATGCACCTTATTCTCTTGGAACTCTCTGAGCAAATCATCTATCTTCTTGGTTTCAGGAACGAAATAAGGAGGACGTATCAAACTCTGCCAACGGAAATTACTACCCTTGGTAAGATGCGGCAATAAATCCTTGATATAGAGAATGCCACGAATATTATCCGTGTTATCTTGATATACAGGAATACGGCTGTAGTTATTATCTACAATGCACTTCAATACATCAGGATAACTACTACGAATATCCAAGTCCACGATATTCTGACGGCTAGTCATCACCTCCTTGGCTGTCTCATCACCAAAACGAATGATACCCTTCAGCATATTCTGCTCGTCCTTGATATCATTCTTGTCGGTTAGTTCTAGCGCCTGTTCCAAGTCGTCCACACTCAAAACATGATTTTCCTTTTGTATGATTTTTTCAGCCATCACACCACTCTTAAGCAGAATGGTTTCCAAAGGCCAAAATATCTTACGAGCCAGCAAAATGCCTCCCACACAACGACGACAGAACTTCAATGGATCCTGACGGCTGTATACCTTTGGCATAATCTCGCCAAAGAGCAAGAGCAAGAATGTGAGGATGACGGTAATAATCAAAAACTGTAACCAATAAGCCTTAGGACCAAACTCCACAATGCCGGCAAAGACATAATTGAGGAGCATAATAATGGTTACGTTGACAAAATTATTGGTAATGAGAATAGTGGCAAGCGTGCGCTCCGAATCCTGACGGAGCATCTGAATCTTCTTGTCAGTATCTGTCTTCTCATCTTCCAATTCAGCCACGTCCGAAGGCGAGAGGCTAAAGAAAGCTATCTCTGAGCCACTGGCAAATGCAGACATGACTAACAATACAGCTGCTAAAACAGCAGCTATAAAAACCCCAGTAGTGGGCTCTTGAAAAGCCACATCACCCAAGGCGTCAGTTATCATTGAAATATCCAATTTCTAATCCCTTTATGTTTGAAAAACAAAATCATCTAATTTTGCGGAGCTTCTGCAACAGATGGCGCAGGCTGCTGAGGGCGTGGCGTAAGCATCTCCATATTGTCCACATAGATTTCAGTAACATACTGTCGCTTACCCTGCTTGTCATCATAAGAACGATAGCGCACTTTCCCCTCCACATAGAGTTTGTCACCCTTGTGAACATACTTTTCTACAATCTTAGCCAATTGACGATAAAAGACCAAGTTATGCCAGTCAGTATGATCAGGCACTTGTGTTCCATTGGCAAGTGTGTACCCCTTCTCGGTTGTAGCCAAAGAAACTTGAGCAACAGCCTGATCGGCATCATAATAATGCACATTGGGATCCTTCCCCACATTACCTATCAACATCACTTTGTTCATAACAATTACCTCCTACACAAAGATGTTATTTCCACATACCGAGATAACGGAATGTGAAGTTCTTACCCTTAGCTGATGGGAACTGGCTGCGAGAGTCTACACGCTGGCGCAAGTAATCAACGATACGATTATAGCAGTCTAGACCAGAAAGAGCCTTGACATTGGCAACGAAATGAGTGTCGCGGTATTCAAACTTACCCGTGGCTGGCACCATAACAACTCGCTTGAAATCCAAGCAACCTTCATACCAACCAGCCTGCTCCTCATTCAAACGGACTACAGCTGGACTCACATTAGCCTGCTCAGCAGTAGCTCCAGAACGCAAAGCCTTCTTCTCCTTAAAATCCTGCATACTAGCCGCAGTGGTTTTAATCACAATAAAATAGACACGAGGGCGAACCTTATAACGTTTAGGATAACAAACATCACTTGCTGCATAATCACGAATATCTGCTTCAAGTGCAGAATCCACTCCAACCTCAGGAATGCTCTTCAAAAAGTCTATTGCTTCTTCAACATTTGTAACAAATGTCTCTTGATCGAAATATCTCAAATATAAATTCATAATAGGCATGTTTCTCGATTACAAATAAAAAAGAGCGGAAAACGGGACTCGGACCCGCGACCCCGACCTTGGCAAGGTCGTGCTCT
>URLG01000016.1 GCA_900548535.1 Candidatus Segatella intestinihominis
ACACCTACGGCAACACTACCGACGAAGGCTCAGTGCCTGGTGACGGCAAGGACAATGACGGCGGTGGCACAAGCACCCCTGGTGACGGCAAGGACAACGACGGCGGTGGCACAAGCACCCCTGGCGGTGGCTCTAGCTCTGGCACTGAAGAGGGCGGCGGCAACGTAGGCCTCTAAAACAAGAAAAAAGGCTGGACATTCAGAAATGAGTGTCCAGCCTTTTTTTTCTTACTCGCTCAATATCTGAACGATGCGCTCTGCAGAGCGACCATCCCAGCGGTCAGGAATCTCGGCATGTTTCCATGAGCCACTGAGCAGCTGGGCGAGCTTCTCTGAGAGTTTCTCGGGGTCCTCGCCCACCAACTCGTTGGTGCCCACCTTCACCGTCTCTATGTGCTCTGTGTAACTATTGAGCGTGATGCATGGCACACCATTGAAGGTGGCCTCCTCTGCCACATTGCCCGAGTCGGTGATGATGCCCTGGGCGTGGGCAGCGAGATAGGCGAAGTCTAGATAGCCCTGGGGCTCCACCACATCAAGGCCCACATGGTGGTCGGCAGCACCCTGGTGCATCATGAATGCCAAAACGTGCTCACGAGCCTTGCCCCTGAGCGGAGCCACTACCTTGACGCCTGCCTTGCGTGCCTCGCCGTCTATCACGCTGAGCATCTGGTCCAGATTGTCCGTACGCTCCAAAAGAGCCTTTCTATTGAGCGTGAAAAGCAGATAGTGATGGTCTGCCAGATGCAGCTCGTCCATCAGGGCTGGGCGCTGCATCTTCTGCTGCAAGTAGCGGATATTGTCGATGAGCACATTGCCCACCATATATACCTTGGAGAGCTCGGCTCCCTCCTTGTTGGCGATGCTGTTATTGGATATGCCTGCCGTGAAGAGGATGTCGGAAAGACCGTCGATGACGAGGCGATTGATCTCCTTAGGCATCGAGATGTCGAAGGAGCGGGTACCTGCGGCGATGTGAGCCAACTGCACGCCCTGCTTCTTGGTCACGATGCTCACTGCCATGGTGGAGGCTAGGTCGTCTACCACGATGACTACATCCGTGGGGTGCTGCTGGAGATAACGCTCGAAGGCTGACATCACCTGGCCCGTGAGCTCATTGAGATTCTCGCAGTCGATGCCCAGATACTGATCGGGCTTGCGAATGCCCAGGTCGCTGAAGAGCGATGGCTCCAGCGTGGGGTCATCTTCCCTGCCGGAATACACCAGCTGATACTGAGGCTTTTGAGAGCCATCAGCCATCAGGTCGATGGCTCTCATGATGGGTGCCACCTTGATGAAATTAGGGCGGGCACCCGTAACGATACAGATTTTTTTCATAAAGAAAAATTAATATTTTTAGAATTTTTGCTCTTACTTGAATAGGTCCTTGATACCTCCGATGGAGCCCAGCAGATTGGTAGCCTCGTATGGCAGATATACCATCTTGGTTCCCTTAGCCTGGGTGGCTACTTGCTGCATCATGGCGATGTATTTCTGAGCCAAGAGATAGTTGGCAGGATTGGTGCTCTGACCCACGGCGTCCGTTATCTTCTGGATGGCGATGGCCTCAGCCTCAGCCTTGCGAATGCGGGCTGTAGCCTCACCCTCGGCATTGAGGATGGCTTGCTGCTTGACAGCCTCTGCCTTGTTGACGATGGCTGCCTTCTCACCCTCTGAGAGCAGGCGCTGCTTCTCCTTCTCTCCCTCTGAGGTAAGGATGGTGGCACGCTTGTTGCGCTCTGCCTGCATCTGCTTCTCCATAGCCTGGAGCACGCTCTCTGGAGGGGTGATGTCCTGAAGCTCCACACGGTTTACCTTGATGCCCCACTTGTTGGTGGCATCGTCCAACACGGCACGTAGCTTGGTATTGATGGTGTCGCGCGAGGTGAGCGTCTGGTCCAGTTCCATCTCGCCGATGATGTTACGCAGGGTGGTCTGGGTGAGCTTCTCTATCGCATTGGGCAGATTGTTGATCTCATAGACGCTCTTGAATGGGTCTACTATCTGGAAATACAAGAGTGCATTGATCTGCATCTGGATATTATCCTTGGTGATCACGTTCTGGCGGTCGAAGTCATATACCTGCTCTCGGAGGTCGATGGAGTTGGTGTAGATGTATCTGCCGCCACGCATCGCCACGATGTCCTTGGCGTGGTCGATGAACGGGATGATGATGTTGATACCTGGCTTCAGGGTGGCGTAATAACGGCCCAGACGCTCGATGATCTTGGTCTCACTCTGAGGAATGATGACGATAGTTTTCTTGACTACCACGAGTGCAAGTACTACTATAACTACTAACACGTAAAATGCTATGCCCATGATGTTTATGCTATTAAAAGATTAGTAAATATTCGGATGATTATCTCCCCATTTTATGCCAGTGGCTCTACGAGCAGGATGATGCTCTCATGGCCCTGCACCCTGACCTTGCTGCCCACCTGTAGGGGCACGGTGCAGTCGGGGGCTTCTGCCTTCCAGTCATCGCCATCCAGCTTCACTCTGCCAAATCCGCCAACAGGTATCAGCTCGGTTACCTCGCCTATCTGTCCTGCCAGGGCATCGGCATTGCTGCGCCTGTCGTCGGCTCCATGGCGTATCATCCGGACCAGATGAGGGCGTATCAAGAGGATGCTGAGCACGGAGCATATCGCCCATACCACTACCTGCAACCAGAAGGGTGCGCCCATACCTGCCACTGGGATGGCCACGAGGGCGCCAATGGCGAAACAAGTAACATAGAAGTCGCCCGAAGACAACTCCAGAATGAGGCAAATGAACATGATGACTGTCCAGAATAGCCAAAGGTTTTGAACGATATACTCTAACATAATTGATAATGTATAATTAATAATATATGCTGGGAGGAATGCTGATTACTTTCTCTTCTTCGTGGTAGTCTTCTTCTTGGAAGATGAAGTAGACTTAGAAGTAGTCTTGACTGTGGTCTGAGGCTTGTAATACTTCAGCGCCGTTGGCATCGCCTGCTGGAGGGCGGCAATACGCTTCGCATCAGATGGGTGATCGCTGAAGATGTCGCTCTGGTTGGCACTCTTGCCCTGCGCCATGCGCTGCCAGAATGGGATGGCCTGCTGAGGGTCGTAGCCTGCCATGGCGGCAAAGATGAGTCCCATATAGTCTGCCTCGGTCTCATTGTCGCGCGAATACTTCAAGTTGCGGAAGGAGAAATACTGACCAGCCACTGCGCTCGCCACATTGCCCACTCCGTTGCCCACAGCCTGATTGAGCACATTGCCCAGGATGTTGGTACCTATCTGCTGATTCTGCTGCTTGGTGAGCTGCTCGGCGCTGTGCTTAGCCACGGCGTGAGCTATCTCATGACCCAAGACGATGGCCAGGCAAGTCTCATTCTGGGTATATGGCAGCAACCCCTCATAGACCACGATCTTGCCTCCAGGCATACAGAAGGCATTGGCGCTCTGATCCTGCACCAGATTAAACTCCCAGCTATAGTTCTTCACATCGGCAGCAAAGCCATTCTCCTTGAGGTAAGTCTCCACTGCCGAGGCTAGCTTCTGTCCCACTCGTCGCACCATCGCCGTATTGGCGGCATTGGTGGACTTCTTGGCAGAAGCCATGTACTTGGTATACTCCTGATTGGAGAGACTAAGCACCTGCTCATCGCTCACTGAGATGCGATGGGTGCGACCTGTGAGAGGCACCTGCTGGGTGGTGCCACAAGATGACAACATGAGAGTTGTCAGCAATGTCATGACGACAAACTTAAATTTCTTCATCTTACTTATATATTATATAATGTACGTATAAGCACAATAAATGTCCGTATTCACTGCAAATTTACTATTAATCACTGAAAACGCCAAAGAAAATGGAAGAAAAATGCGAAAAAAAATGAGTTTAGGGATTTTCCCCCGCCTCTATAGGGAAAAACCTTACCCCAGATGCAAAATTAGGTCTATCTTTGCACCAGAATTAAGAAACAAGTGTATAAACAATTTTAAAATAGATAGATTATGAAAAAGTTTATATTAGCCCTGGTAGCCCTGGTCACAATGACCTGCACCACTGCATCAGCAATGAGTTATGAGCAGGCTCGTCAGCAAGCTCTCTTCTTGACAGATAAGATGGCTTATGAACTCAACCTCACCGACGATCAGTATGAGGCAGCCTACGAGGTGAATCTCGACTATCTGATGGGTGTGAATACATACGATGACCTATACGGCATCTACTGGAGACAGCGCAACATGGACTTGACCTACATTCTCCTGGACTGGCAGTATCAGGCTTATCTCAACGCCACATACTTCTATCGTCCGCTCTACTGGAACGCAGGCTACTTCCACTTCGGCATCTACGCCCGCTATCCTCGCAGAGACTACTTCTTCTTCGGTCGTCCTCACTTCTATGCATCTTATAGAGGAGCTCACTGCTGGAGAATGAACGGAGGCAGAAGCTGGTATCACGGAAGAGAGTTTGGCAGACCTCGCCCAGGTGGACAGCCTAGAATGGGAATGAGAGACGGATTCAACCGTGGCGACTACGGCAGAGGCAAGACCTTTGGCAATATGAATCGCCCTAGCAGCACTCGTACCACCGTGACCGTCGACAGAAAATTTGGCAATAGCGACAGAAGCTTTGGCAATAGAGCTCGCCCAAACAGGAGCTTTGGCAACAATGCTCGCCCTAACGGAAATTTTGGCAATAGCAACCGCAGCAATAGCAGTGTATTTGGCGGCAACCGCTCATTCGGCAATGGCTCTAACAGCAACAGCCGTCCATCCAGCGGTTTCACTCCACGCTCATCAAGCCCTAGCAGTTCATTCGGCACTAACCGTGGCGGTGGAAGTTTCGGAGGTGGCAGCAGAAGCAGCAATAACACTCGCAGCTTTGGTGGTGGCGGCCACTTCGGCAACAGAAGATAAAACAGAAATCATATAAGATAATCACAACGATCATCTTACACGAAAGAAATTAGAGAGTTATAAAAAATCGTGATATAAGCACAAATTAGCGAGTTATATTAAACAGGAAAGACACAGACTGAATGAGCTGCATCACTAGCAGATAATACAGAAACAAGGGTGCAGCCCCACGGATGCCATCTATCAGCAGATGATAGATAGCATCTATCGTTTGGAGCTGTTCGCTCATCACTCCGTATGTAATGCTCATCACCACGACGGCAAAGCAGACGTAGGGCACCAAGCAGGCAGAAAAACTGCTAGGGAACAAGCCGCCCATCACATTGACCAAGATGGCATGGGAAGGCAGGGTGAGCGCCAAGAGCATCGCCACAAAGACCGCCAGCTCGGCTATCACCCAGTACATGCCCAGGCGCTGACTATAGGAGGAGCGCTGGAATCGGAGCACTCCGCTGCCCCTCAAGGCTCCCCAGGCCAGGCTGAACAGCAGAAGCCACACCAGCCATACCGACGACATATTGAGCGCAAAATGCCCCATAAACCATCGGATGCCCTCGGCACTGAGCAACGAACGGGAAAACTCATCGGGCATGGCTGCCGTGAGCAACCAGGAGGCTAGCACCAGCAAAGCCTCCGCTCCCAATAGTCCCACCATCAAGTATCCGCCTATCTTATCCCGTTTCATTCATTAATTATTAATTATTAATTGTTAATTATCATTTACTCCGCATCTGGCTGCAAATTGTCAATGTCAAGGATGCGCAATTCGCAGGCTCTCACCACCAGTCGGGTGGCATTCACGCCCATGCCATGATTGCCTTCAGGGAAGAGTTTCTGCACCAATTCGCCCTGTCGCTTCTCTAGGCTCTTCACGCCAAAAGGCATGCCGCGGAGATTGGTAATCTGCTCCTTGGTATAGCCCAGTGCCAGATGGCGCAGGAATCGCTCGTCATACTCGTCTATCTCATAATTGATGAGAGCCTCCTGGCGCATCAACTGGCTATTCACGCTCTTCTTGAAGCGATCCACTATCTTGTCCAGGATAGGCTGATTGAACACCATCTTCTTGCCGCCCATGCAGCTCGCCACATCGCCACGAGTCAGCAGCTCGCCACTCTTCAGGATGATGCCATCGCAACCGGCATCAAGCACATCCACCCAGAGCTTCTCATTCAGTATCTCGCCCGTGAAGATGAGCACCTTCACCTGCTGATACAGCTCCTTGGTTTGGCGACATATCTCCACCCCCACTGTAGTGGAACCGCCCAGTCCCAAGTCCAAGAGCACCAAGTCGGGCAACTGCTGCTTGATGAGTTTCCAATAGGCTATCTCGTTTTCGGCTGTACCTATAATCTCAGCCTCAGGAATGTCGTTCTTGAAGATGCCCTCCGTGCCCTTGAGCTCCAGCGGTACATCCTCTACTATGATTACTTTAAAATTCTCCATGACGTATATTTACAATTTATAATTTACAATTTCATTCTTGCTGGCAGTATGACCTCGATGACAAGGGTGCCTTTGTCCGATGCCTTCGGCAGAATGCCGCAGCCTCGGAGGTTGGTTACCTCTCCTATCTCCCTCACTATCTGGCGACAAAGGAGATATTTTATATCGCTGGTCAGGGCGGTGAAGAGCAGCGGATGGATGCGCTCATCGTATGGGATGCCCTTGTCGATGAGATATGCCACATACTTGCCATCGCCCAAAGACTGGGGCTGCAACAGCTGCTCATCCTCCGCAGTGAACATCTTCTTATCCAGCAGCAGGCTGAAGAGATAAGCGAGCAAGAAATGGTCGCACTTCACGGGGGCGCTCACCTGCTCCATCGCCTGCGCACTGAGCATCTGATAAAGCGACTTGTAGTAGTCTACCAGTTCGGCAAGCGAGGTAATGTCGTCGGGGTGCTGGTCTATGAGCTGGCGGATGCGAGATGGGTAGTACATCGTCTCGTGCTTCAGGGCAGAGAGGCAGTTGTCGAGTACGGCATTCGCCACATGCAAGCGGGCATTCTCATACTCCACTCGGCTCAGTTCATCCTCTGCCATCTCCAGCTGCAGGTGTTCAGAACCTCGCATTTCCTGGCTCTGGAGCAGGGCTTGGCGTATGCGCTCCACCACATCCTCCAGTTGGGCATAGTCAGCCTTCAGTCTGCCGTGCCCCTTCCATATCTGGTCTATCTGCTGTAGTTTCTGTTGCTCTGTATCAGGGCTTAGCAGCACCTGATTGATGGCATTCACCTTCTCCACGGCAAGGCGATGATTGATGACATGGCGGTAGTAGAGCAGATAATAAGCAAGCGGCAACTGCAGGAGCAAGAGGATGAGCAGCACCACAGCCACCATCTTGGAGTTTTCAGATACCTGCATGGTGCGCACATAGTCGCCCAGGGTATTGTCGGCACTCAACTCTCTGAACAGTTGGGTATACACCTTGTTGTTGCTCTCGTAGAGGTCCCATTTGTGGAGTGCCAAGGCAGCCACGGCACTCTCATTGCGCAAATCGAGTATCACATTATAATTGATAGGCAAACTATCGCGCAGCCATCTCAACTCAGCCGCCATGCCCACTTTAGGATGGCGCACCATGAGATACTTGCCCTCCGGGTACTGGGCTAGATAATAGCGATTGAAATACTCACGGGCACTGTCGGCAAAGACCAGCGTGCGCTCGTAGGTGCCATTCACATTGCTGAAGTAAGCACTGTCGGCATAGCTGGCAGCCCGACTCAACTCGGCTGCCAGGTTCTTGCTGGCTGCAGAATGAGAGCCAGCTGCCATGCCCACTACACTAACCAGCAAGAGGAGAAGCATCATCATCTGTCGCTTCACGCCACAAGGCAAACGGAAGGAGAAGCGGCTACCCTTGCCCACCTCGCTCTCGGCATGTATCTGGCATACGGAGAAGAGGCTGCTTATCTTGCGATATTTCTCTACGATGCCCTTGCAATTGAGCAGTCCAAATCCATGACCACCCGTATAGGTTCGGTCGAAGACATGGCTCAAAGTCTCCTCGTCCATACCCTTGCCATCATCTGTGATGGATATCTCCACATAGCTTCCTCCATTCTCACCTGCCACTTGAGCCGACACCCTGACGGTTCCACCTGCTGGCGTAAATTTGCGGGCATTATCGGCGATGGTATTGATCATGAAGAGGGTGAGCGTCTTGTCTGCCTTCACCACGGCATCGGTAGGCTCTATCACGAGCTGGATGTCCTTCATTTGGAATCCAAACTTACCCTTGTTCACAATGTCAAACAGTGGCTGCAACGAAAAACTCTCTATACGCAAGTTCAGGGCTCCCTGACGCATCTGTATCCACTGGGTGAGCACCTCGTTGTACTGATTGATCTTATCGGTGAGCTCTGAGATATAGGCAAATCGCTCTGCCCTCACCTGCTCATCATCCTTGCCATCCATCAGTCGCTCCACCTCATGGTTCATGCGGTCGATGAATGGGGTGATGCTATTGACGAGCGATATCTTGGCACGCTGTTCCAGATTGCGTTTTCTGTTTTCCTCGATGTGAAGCAGCGTCATATTGCGGGCTTCATCCACCTCCTCCTTCTTATCTCGCAGATTACTGATATACTGCTCGTTATCCTTATTCCATTCACGCAGTGGTTGAAGTAGTGCATCCATATTATTCGCCTTTGAATTCTTGCGCTTCATCCTGTCAAAGACATAGAGCAAGATGATGACCAAGACGATCATACCCAGCACGGCAATAATCATCAAGTTGAGCTGCACGGCATTGGTGTCCAACTGGGCAGCACGAGCCTCCAACTGTCGGTCCTGGCGAGACTGGTCTTGGAGGTCGAGATAGATGTTGCGGTTATAGTCGCTCTTAGGCTTGTCGTCTACCGCCGAATAAACCAAGCAGAGGCGTTCGCGGATGGAAGCCACCAAGTCAGGAGCTTGGCTGATAGCCTTGTTGTCATGGAGCGCATGCTGCAAACACGACTCGGCAGAGGCATAATCCTGTATGCCCCAATAGCACTCCGAGAGGGTACGATAGGCACCTGCCGTCTGGTATACATCGCCATACTTCATGAAGAGATTGAGCGCACGCTGGGCAAAGTTACCTGCCAGGAGTTGGCTCGGCATCTGCTCCACATTGAGATACAGAAAAGCCGGCAGATTGTTCTTGACCAAGAAGTCGCGCTGCTGTGCATCCTGTATATGCTCGCTGATGGCTTGCAGTGCATTCGCCTGCCAATAAGGATAAGGATTGCTGCCACTTGCCAGCATATAGCACTGGATGAGATTGTCAAACTCAGCCTGCGCCACCTCATTGGGCGTATTGCGCTGGATGGCGCCACCCGAGCCAAAATTATAAAGATAATTGAGATATTGGGCGGTATCTTGCTCCAAAACATCAGGGTCGATGTCATTGAGAGCTTGCATCATCGGGGTTTCCAACTGCACATAATAGAAATAAGTGGCAGCCACGATGTCAAACTCGGAGCGTGCATACACCATGCGTTGGCGCTCCCTCTTGGGCAAATCGTCATACTCCTCCTGTATACGGCGCAAACGACGCATGGCACTCTCACGATAAGCATAAAAATCCTTGTTGCGGGCTTCACGCTGGCAAAGTCGCATATTCTGAACGTCGGCAATAAGGAGTTCTATCTGGTTGTCGGTGCTTGCCTCCACCTCGTTGAGCCATCGCTTGGCTAGCTTATAATCCATCTTGGCAGTAGCCACGAAAGCCAAGTTGTTGCATGCCTCGGCATATCCTGCAGAATAATCGGAAGATAAGTGTAAAGCACTATCAGCTAAAACCTTAACAGAATCAAGGTTGCGATAATGAAAAGCATAAGAAAGATGATTCAGCCTATCTACCTCGCCCTTATGCGAAGGCGTACAAGCTGAAAAAAGAAACATCGCCACCATCATAGAGATGATGGCGATGCCATAATGATAATATGTATGTTTAATAGATAACATGCATAAAGTGATGATTAGGCACGTGCCTTGGCAATATAGCCGAGAGCCTCCTGGCACTTAGCTGTGATAGCTGCCCAGTTGCCTGCAGCCACTACGTCCTTAGGGAAGAGCTTAGAGCCCATACCTACACAGAGCACGCCAGCCTTGATCCAAGGAGTAAGGTTCTCCTCTGTTGGCTCTACCGCACCTGTTACCATAATGTTGCTCCAGCGCAATGGTGCCATCACGTTCTTGACGAATGAAGGACCACCTACATTGCCAGCAGGGAATACCTTGGTTACATCGCAACCAGCTGCCTGGGCATTGTTGATCTCAGTTACCGAACCACAACCTGGTGAATAAGGCACCAAGCGACGGTTGCAGACAGGAGCAATCTCAGGATTGAAGTTAGGACCTACGATGAAGTTGGCACCAAGCTGCAAATAGAGAGCTGCAGTACCAGCATCAATCACTGTACCTGCGCCGAGAATCAACTCTGGGCACTCCTTGTCAGCCCACTTTACCAACTCGCCGAAAATCTCGTGAGCGAAGTCACCACGGTTGGTAAACTCGAATACGCGCACGCCACCCTCGTAGCAAGCCTTGATTACATTCTTACAAACATCTACGTCCTTATTGAAGAATACAGGCACCATACCAGTCTCTTTCATGGCTGCCATGACCTGCATTTTGCTAAACTTTGCCATTTTAATTATTAATTATTAATTCTAAATTATTCATTGTAAGATTATCTCTGCACACGGCCGTTGGCATTACCACCAGCCAAACTCTCTACCTCATCAACAGATACCAAGTTGAAGTCGCCAGGGATAGTGTGCTTCAATGCAGAAGCTGCCACTGCAAACTCGAGAGCCTCAGCCTGGGTAGACTTGGTGAGGAGACCGTGGATCAAGCCACCAGAGAATGAGTCGCCACCACCCACACGGTCGATGATAGGGTTGATGTCATAGTGCTTGCTCTGATAGAACTCCTTGCCATCATAGATAAGAGCCTTCCAGCCATTGTGAGTAGCAGAGAGAGACTCACGGAGAGTAGAAACCACATACTTGAAGCCAAACTCCTTCATCATGCCCTGGAAGATACCATAGTAACCCTCGGCATCAGTCTTGCCGCCCTCTACATCAGCATCAGGCTTGAAGCCCAAGCAGAGCTGAGCGTCCTCCTCATTACCAATGCAAACGTCTACATACTTCATCAATGGGCGCATCACTGAGATAGCCTTCTCAGAAGTCCAGAGTTTCTTGCGGAAGTTGAGGTCTACAGACACTGTTACGCCATGACGCTTAGCAGCCTCGCAAGCCAACTTGGTGAGCTCAGCAGCCTTGTCGCTAATGGCAGGAGTAATGCCGCTCCAGTGGAACCACTGAGCACCCTCCATAATCTTATCAAAATCAAAATCAGATGGATCAGCCTCAGCGATAGCGCTATGAGCACGGTCGTAGATTACCTTGGATGGGCGCATAGAAGCACCTGTCTCTGCATAATAGAGACCCACACGATCGCCACCACGAGCGATGAAGTCGGTATTCACACCATAACGACGGAGTGCATTGACAGCAATCTGTCCAATCTCATGCTTAGGCAACTTAGATACGAAGTAAGCCTCATGACCATAGTTGGCCACGCTCACTGCCACATTTGCCTCACCACCACCAGGGATGATACGGAATGAATCACTCTGAATGAAACGGTCATTACCTTCTGGAGATAAGCGAAGCATAATCTCACCTAATGTTACAATCTTTGCCATTGTTTGATAGTTTTAATTTCTTGTTTTTATTGTTTGTTTATTTGAATTCAGTCGTTAAACTTCCAAATGATGTGGCAAAAATAACCATAATTTCTCGAATAACGAAATAAAATCGCATTTTTTTTTAGTTTTCGTACAAAAAAGTTGCTGTGCATTCGCACAATTCAAAAAAATGTTGTAAATTTGTGCCGAAAATACAAGTTTGTGGTCGCACACATTCGCAAATGATGCAGCGCACATTCTGAAACAATATAAATCAAAAGCTAACGCACAACGCACAGCACAGTCCCAACACAACCAGGGAATATATAATATAATGTACGCGCGAAGAGCAAAGCTAGCAAACACTTAAAACAATGGCCGAAAAAATTAGAATTAAGGACATCGCCGAAAGAGCTGGCGTATCAGTGGGAACCGTGGACCGCGTGCTTCACGAGCGCCCCAACGTATCCAAGCCGGCTCGAGAGAAGGTTGAGAAGGCACTCAAGGAAATGAACTATCAACCTAACATGTATGCCAGTGCGCTGGCATACAACAAGTCGTATACCTTCTATCTACTCATACCTAAGCACGAGTCTGAGGCTTACTGGGAAGAGATAGAGGAAGGTGCCAGAAAATGCGAGGACACAAGAAGGGACTTCCACATCGACGTGGAGATCAGATTCTACGAGCGCTCCAACGAGGAATCGTTCAGAGAGATGGGCAATGAGATACTCCAGGCCCACCCAGAGGGCGTCATCGTGGTGCCATCCTCTCTTGCCGTGACCCGAGAATTTACGGAGAACCTTCACAAGAATAGCATTCCGTTTATCCTCCTCGACTCCTATATGCCCGACTTGCGCCCACTGTCCTTCTTCGGTCAGGACTCCTTCTGCTCTGGTTTCTTCGCTGCCAAGATGCTCATGATGATAGCATCCAAGGAGACGGAGATCATGCTGATGAGACAGACCAAGGATGGCAGAGTGGTCAGCAAGCAGCAGGACAACCGTGAGGTGGGATTCCGCCACTACATGCACGACCACTTCCCCAGCGTGGAGATTATCGACCTGGACCTGCCTCTGAGCGGAACCCGTGCAGAATACACCAAGATGATGGAGAAGTACTTTGCCGAGCATCCCAACACCCATCACTGCATCACCATGACATCCAAGGCACACATCGTGGGCGACTTCCTGCTGAAGACCAACCGCCGAGACGTGCAGATCATGGGCTATGATATGGTGGAGAAGAACGCCCGCTGCCTCAGAGAGGGAAGCATCTCCTTCCTCATCGCACAGCATGCCTACATGCAGGGCTACTCTTGCGTAGAGACTCTCTTCCGCGCCATCGTGCTCAAGAAGAAAGTAACACCTGTCAACTATATGCCTATCGAACTCCTGATGAAGGAGAACGTGGACTTCTACCGTAGAACACAGCTGTAAAGTTAGGAGTTTGGAGTTAGGAGTTAGGAGTTGGGAGTTAAAAGATACATTCATATAATATATAAGAAAATTACAAAAACATTCTACGATGAAACAATCAAGCTTTATCAAGATTAACCCTGCCGACTCGGTAGTGGTTTGCTTGCGCCCCATGAAGAAGGGCGAAACAGTAGAGGTAGATGGCAAGACCATCACCCTGTTGCAGGACACTCCTGCAGGACACAAGGTGCTCATCGACGATGCACCAGAGGGTAAGGACATCATCAAGTATGGCTACCCTATCGGTCATGCCAAGCAGGACCTCAAGGCTGGCGAATGGGTCAACGAGAACAACTTGAAGACCAATCTTGCCGGTACATTGGAATACACCTACAACCCTGTGGACGAGCAGCTCAGCATCGCTCAGGAGAACCGTACATTCAAGGGCTATGTGCGCAAGAATGGCGAGGTAGGTGTAAGAAATGAGATCTGGGTAGTGCCTACCGTGGGCTGCGTGAATGGCGTGGCTGAGAAACTGGTGGAACTGCTCAAGAAGGAGACTGGCTGCGAGGGTATCGACGCCATCCACGCTTGGCACCACAACTATGGTTGCTCTCAGCTCTCTGGCGACCACGAGAATACCCGCAAGGTGCTCCGCGACATCTGTCTGCACCCTAACGCAGGTGCTGTACTCGTGCTATCACTGGGCTGCGAGAACAATCAGCCAGATGCCTTCATGGAGATGCTCGGCGACTATGACAAGGACCGCATCAAATTGCTCGTTACCCAGAAGGTAGAGGGCGATGAGCTGGAAGAAGGCATGAAGATACTTCGTGACCTATACAAGAAGGCTAAGGAGGATAAGCGTGAAGACGTGCCAGTAAGCAAGCTCCGTGTAGGTTTGAAGTGTGGCGGTTCAGACGGATTCAGCGGCATCACCGCCAACCCATTGGTAGGTGAATTCTCAGACTGGCTCGTAGCCCAGGGCGGCACTAGCATCCTGACCGAGGTGCCTGAGATGTTTGGCGCAGAGACCATCCTCATGAACCGTTGCGAGAACAAGGAGCTCTTCGATAAGACCGTTCACCTGATCAATGACTTCAAGGAGTACTTCTTGAGCCATGGCGAGCCAGTGGGCGAAAACCCATCACCAGGCAACAAGGCAGGTGGTATCTCTACCCTCGAAGACAAGGCATTGGGTTGCACCCAGAAGTGTGGACGTGCCCCAGTGAGCGGCGTGTTGCAGTATGGCGACCGTCTGGAGACTACCGGACTCAACCTGCTCTCAGCCCCAGGCAATGACCTCGTGGCAGCTACCGCACTGGCATCAGCAGGTTGCCAGCTCGTACTCTTCACCACCGGTCGAGGCACCCCATTCGGCACCTTCGTACCAACCATGAAGATTTCTACCAACAGCAACTTGGCTAAGAACAAGCCAAACTGGATAGACTTCAATGCTGGCGAACTGGTAGAAGGCACCGAGATGAAAGACTTGGTACGCAAGTTTATCGACAAGATCATAGCCGTGGCAAGTGGCGAGGAAGCTCGCAATGAGTATAACGGCTATCGCGAAATTTCCATCTTCAAGAATGGAGTTACCCTGTAACTTCCATCTTCCAGAAAAGGAGTAACATAGTAAAAAAAAACAAAATAAGACATGAGTAACAAAAAAGGATTGTTGGCACTATCACCACTGATTATATTGATAGCACTCATCACCCTCTTCACCATCTACTCGGTGCAGAGCGGCGACCAGGGGAGCACGCTCTCGCTCACCGTGGCATTCATGATATCCAGTATCTATGCCGTGGCGATATCCGGGGGTATGCCCATCAAGAAGCGCATCGACACATATAGCAAGGGGGCGGGTGCCAACAACCTGATGCTCATGTTGTGGATATACGTGCTGGCAGGTGCTTTCGCTGCATCGGCTAAGGCTATGGGGGCTGTGGATGCCACCGTCAACCTAGCCCTCAACGTGCTGCCTGCCAACATGATTCTGCCGGGATTGTTTCTCGCAGCATGCTTCATCTCCGTATCCATCGGAACCAGTGTGGGCACCGTCGTGGCACTCGTTCCGATAGCTGCCGGATTAGCCCACTCCATGGACGCCAACATCGGACTGATGACGGCCATCATTGTGGGAGGCGCATACTTTGGCGACAATCTCTCGTTTATATCCGACACCACTGTGGTGGCTACGCAAACGCAGAGCTGCCGCATGAGCGACAAGTTCAGAGTCAACTCCATGATTGTGATACCTGCCGCCATCGTGATACTCATCGTATATGGCGTGATGGGCTATGGCTATCAGGCTCCTACCCACGTGGCATCGGTAGATATCTGGAAGGTAGTGCCTTATCTCGTAGTACTCATCACCGCCATCGCCGGCATCAATGTGATGGCAGTGCTCTCCCTGGGCACCATCCTCTGCGGCATCATAGGCATCGCATCCCACTATCTGGGCGCAGAGCAATCCTACGATGTCTTTGGCTGGTTCTCTGCCATGGGCAATGGCATCACTGGCATGGGCGAACTCGTCATCATAGCCATGATGGCTGGAGGTATGCTGGAGATTATCCGTGAGAATGGTGGCATCAACTTCATCATCGACAAGATAACATCCCACGTCAACAACAAGCGAGGTGCCGAGCTCTCCTTAGCTGCCCTCGTATCGATGGTGAACATCTGCACCGCCAACAACACCGTAGCCATCCTCACCGTAGGCAACATAGCCAAGAAGATAGGCGACAAGTTTGGTGTGGACAACCGCAAGGCTGCCAGCATTCTCGACACCTTCTCCTGTACCGTGCAGGGCTTGATACCCTACGGCGTGCAGATGCTCTTGGCAGCCGGACTGGCGGGCGTAAGCCCTATGGACATCCTGCCCTATCTCTACTATCCAGTGGCAATAGGCATCGCTGCCCTACTCGCCATCCTCCTGAGATACCCTAAGAGATACAGTTAGAAAGAAGAATTGAATAATTGCAGCCGCCAGCCACAATTATTAATTCTTAATTATTAATTCTTAATTGAATCATACGATGGACTTTTTGCAAAGAAATCTTTTCACACAGTTGCGCTCCGACCACTTTGGAACCAAAGAGGAAATCGAGCCAATGACTACCTTCAAGAGAAAGAAGATAGCCCAAATGATGAAGAACCTCAGCGACATACCTGCCGGTGAGGTGAAGATGAGCACGGGATTTCTGAACCGCAGGCTGAACAAGATTCAAAATGACGAGCGCCATGCCATCGACACATCAGTAGAGACACTATACTTGCTGCGACTCATCGTGGCTAACGTCAATAGTATGCTCTCCAACGGCATCAACCTGAGGGGCATCATCCAGCTGGGCGATTACCTCCGCACCAGAGGCGACAAGGTAGACTTTGTGAAACTGGACAAATGGCTCGCCAAGCTGCGCATCCAGCGCATGGCACAGCTAGAGGGAAGTGTGCTCATCACCTTCTTCGATTTTGAGCAGGACGAGCTGCCATTCGTGCATCATGTGGAGAGAGGAGCCTATGCCCTGACCCTGCGCTCACTCTACTACAACATACAGGAGCAACAAGACATCCAGTTTAAGCAGAGTTCATCGGGATTCGTACATACCACGGGCGGCACCATGCGCAAGAATCTGCGCCAAAGTTTCCGCTACTTGCAGTATGCCCCAATCGAAACCATCTGCAATTTCCTCAATGGATTCTTCCGTTCGCTCTCGGAAATAGAGGAATAAAACTAAGGAAAGACTATCCTGAAAAAGGAAGGTTTCTGCATTAAAAATACAAGAAGAAAATAGTAGAAATATAAAATATATATAAAAATAGGCATCGTCTGGCAATTATGTCAGACGATTTTTGTATCTTTGCATTTATGAAAAGAATCATTATCAGTATCATCACGTCTATATTTGCACTCGGACTCCATGCCCAGGTACAATGCGAAGACACCTGTCAGCACGTACATGGCATAGACCTGAGCCATTACCAAGGCAATGTGTTTTGGGAAACTGTGGGCGACAACACCAAGATGGCTTACGTCTACCTCAAGGCAACCGAGGGCGGTACCAACGTGGATAGCAAATACAAGCAAAATATAGACTTAGCACATAAGTATGGACTCAAAGTAGGATCATACCACTTCTATCGTGCCCGAATCCCACAGCAAACCCAGTTGGATAACTTCATGGCGCAATGCCGCCCTGGCGACCAAGACCTGCTGCCCATGATAGACGTGGAGACCAAAAGCGGCATGGCCACAGAGGAGTTTTGTGACTCACTCTTCAAGTTCCTGCATCTCGTGGAGAAAGCCTACAAGCAGAAGCCCCTCATCTACACGGGAGCCAACTTCTACGACCACTACCTGCTCGGCAAATTGGACAGCTACAAAATCATGATAGCCCAATACACCAAGCGCGAGCCAGTGCTCAAGGATGGTAGAGACATCGAGATGTGGCAGTATACCGGTAAGGGAAGGCTCAACGGCATCAATGGCTATGTGGACAAGAGCCGATTCATGGGCAGACACCGACTGAGAGAAATAAGATTCAGACATAGATAAAACATTAAATATTACACAAAAGTATTATGGCTATTATAAAATGTCCAGAGTGCGGACACCAAATCAGTGACAAAGCACCCGTTTGCCCTAGTTGTGGCGTAGAGATAGCAGGCAAGGTGATCAAATGCCCTCATTGCGGAGAGGTATATTTCAACAACTCTGAAATGTGCCCTAACTGCCATGAGCTCAACCCATCGCTAGCTCGCGCTCCTAAGCCTGCCGCACCTATTCGACAGCAAGTAGAGGCTTATCAGCAACCTGTAGCACCAGCAAGACCAGCTGAGCCTGCAAGACCAGCTGCAACTACACAGACTCCACCCCCAGTGCAGCGCCCAGCCAGCCCTACCCCTCCTGTACCTCCTATCCACAAGACCGGCAATGGGAATGGCAATGATGGCAACAACCAAGAGCCTGAGAAAAAGAAGAAAAGCAATCGCAGCATTCTCATCTTCTCATTTATCTTTGCAGTCATCGTGTGCGGTATCTTCTATTATTATTACGATTCTGCCAACAAACAGAAGGAGCAAGATGCCTACGAGTATGCCATGCAGAGCAGCGACCCTACGGTATTGCAGAGCTATCTGGACACCTACAAGGATGCCGACGAGGCGCACAGAGACTCCATCATGTCGCATCTCGAAATGCTCAAGCAGACTGACCAAGACTGGACCAATGCCGTGGTGAGCGGTTCGAAGGAAGCACTGGAGGCTTACTTGCAAAAGTATCCTAACAGCCCTCACAAGCAAGAGGCATGGAACAAGATAGACTCCATAGACTGGAACGTGGCTAAGAACGAAGACACAGCAGAGGCATACCAGAACTATCTGAACACCCACACCGACGGCTCCCATATTGAGGAGGCAGAAAACGCACTGAAGAAAGTGAAGAGCCGCGACCTGCAACCAGAGGAGAAACAGATGGTAAGCGGACTGTTCCGCCAGTTCTTCCAGAGCATCAACTCTCGCAATAGCGACGGACTCACAGCCACTTGCGAAGACATCCTCTCATCCCTGCTGGGCAAGAACTCAGCCACCAAGGCAGATGTGGTAACCTTCATGGACAAGCTCTATAAGGACGATGTAGCCAACATGAACTGGCGCATCAACAATGACTACCAGATCAAGAAGCGCGAGGTGGGTGATGAGGATTATGAATACCAGGTACAGTTCTCTGCACGCCAGGATGTAGACAAGACTGATGGTTCGAAGAAGGAGAACCTCTTCCGCATCACTAGCGTAGTATCTCCAGCCGGCAAGATTTCTTCATTTAATATGTCGAAGATCAATGTTGGAGAATAAGAAGAATTAAGAATTAAGAATTGATAATTAACAAAAAAGCTCCGATGTGATTCCAACACATCGGAGCTTTTATTTTACATAAAGACCTTATAGTTCGGAGCTTTCTTTACTTCGCTTCCTTCATCTGGCGAAGGAGTTCCTTCTGGCGATCATTCAATCCAGTTGGCAGCTTCACATTATAGGTAATGATCAAGTCGCCAAATGTGCCATCGCCCCTGTCATAACCCTTGCCACGAACACGAACCTTGGTACCATTCTGCGTTTCTGGCTTGATCTTCAGCTTGATCTTGGAACCATTGCTCAGCTTGATGATGCCTTCGCCACCCAGCAGGGCGGTATACATGTCGATGTTCACATTCATGTTCATTTCGCCCGAACTGTTGCGAGCTGACTGCTGACCAGCACCAAATCCACCCGTGCCAAAGCCTTCACCAGCACCGTATGAACCAGCACCGCCAAAGCCGCCAGCCCTAGAAGAACCGCCTCTGCCTCCGAAGAGATTTTCGAAGAAGCTAGAGAATCCCCCTCCATTGCCGCCAAAACTACTGAAGTCGAATCCCTCAAAAGGATTGCCTCCACCAGCTCCGCCACCAAAGCCGCCAAAGCCGCCGGCACCACCAGCACCGCCGCCTCCGAATGCATCCGCATTCTTCCATTGCTCACCATACTGGTCATATTTAGCTCGCTTATCAGGGTCAGAGATGACCTCATAAGCCTCATTCAATGCCTGAAACTTAGCCTTCGCCTTGGGATCATTAGGGTGCAAGTCAGGATGAAACTGCTTAGCACGCTTTCTGTAGGCTGCACGCACATCCTTCTGAGGAATGTTCTTGTCAACGCCTAGAATTTTATAGTAATCTACAAATGCCATAATATTTGCCTCCTATTTTTATTTATTTTTCAAATTATCCAACAAAAAGTATGCCGTATTTCCTATATTTTTTGTAATTTTGCAGGGTCATTAATAGATAAGGTGGAATCACCCGATATTATATTCACCAAAAAGACAATTTAAATATATATGAAACAAATCTTTGCTGCGCTTCTCTTAGCGCTAACATTCAATTCACAAGCTATGGCACAACAACGTACCGTAAAACTGAGAGTTATAGAAACAAGTGACGTTCACGGCTCCTTCTTCCCTTACGATTTCATCAATCGCAAGCCTATGGCAGGAAGTCTGGCTCGCGTGTCATCTTATGTCAACGAACTCCGCAAGACCTATAAGGACAACTTGATACTCTTGGAGAATGGCGACATCCTGCAGGGACAGCCTACCTGCTACTATTACAACTACATCAACACCCAGGCTCGCAATGTGGCTGCCGACGTGGTAAACTACATGAAGTATGACGCAGAAGCCTTTGGCAACCACGACGTTGAGACAGGCCATGCCGTATATGACAAGTGGATCAAGGAGCTCAACTGCCCAGTGCTCGGCGCCAACATCATCAACACCAAGACTGGTGAGCCATACGTAAAGCCATACATCATCCTGAACCATGAGGGCGTGAAGGTGGCAGTGCTCAGTATGCTGACACCAGCCATCCCTAACTGGCTGACAGAGAATCTGTGGAGCGGCATGAAGTTTGAGAACATGGTGACCAGCGCCAAGAAATGGATGAAGTATATCCAGGAGAACGAGAAGCCAGACGTAGTGATTGGCATCTTCCACAGCGGCAAGGAGGGAGGCATCCAAACTCCTGAATATGACGAAGATGCATCCTTCAAGGTAGCTAAAGAAGTGCCAGGTTTCGACCTCGTGCTCTTCGGTCATGACCATACCCGCTGCAATGAGAGCGTTACCAATGTGGCAGGCAAGAAGGTGCTCTGCCTGGACCCAGCCAACAACGCCATCAGCGTGAGCGATGCCGAAATCACACTGACACTGGACAAGAAGAAGGTAAACGGCAAGAAGCAATACGTGGTGACCGACAAGCAAATAAGTGGCAAGGTGCAAGATGTGACAGATTGTCCTATCGACGAAGACTTCATGAAGGCATTCGAACCACAGATTGCTGAAATCAACCAGTATGTCGGCAAGCAGATTGGTACTTTCAAGAACACCCTCCATAGCCGTGAGTCCTACTTTGGCAACAGTGCCTTCAATGACTTCATCCTCAACCTGGAGCTACAGATAACCAAGGCTGACGTGGCATTCAATGCTCCTTTGCAGTTTGACGCCACCATCAAGGCTGGTCCTATCTACGTGAGCGACATGTTCAATCTCTACAAGTATGAGAACCAGCTCTACGTGATGCGACTCACAGGCGAAGAAATCAGAAAGCATCTCGAAATGAGCTATGACCTCTGGGTGAACACGATGAAGAGCCCAGACGATCATCTCCTCCTGCTCGACAACCAGACATGGGGCGACCAGCAGCGACTCGGATTCAAGAACTTTTCATTCAACTTTGACAGTGCCGCAGGCATTGATTATGAGGTAGATGTAACCAAGCCAAATGGCGAGAAGGTGAAGATACTGAAGATGAGCAATGGTCAGCCATTCGATGAGAAGAAATGGTATACCGTAGCCATCAACAGCTATCGTGGCAATGGCGGTGGCGAGCTCCTTACCAAGGGTGCAGGCATTCCTAAGGACAGTCTGGACAGCCGCATCATCTATCGCAGCGAGCGCGACCAGCGTTACTATCTGATGGAGGCAATAGAGAAGATGGACACCATCGAGGCGAAAGCCAACAACAACTGGAAGTTTGTACCAGAGGCATGGACCAAGCCTGCCGCTGAGCGCGACTATCAGCTGCTTTTCGGCAAGAAGAAATAAGCTACCGAAGACTCTTCCGTAAAACATAAAATAAGAAAAAACTAGATAGATAAAGAAAAATGAAATATTGGTTTATATTCTGCAAGACCGACCTCTTGCTCGAAAAGAAAGCGGATGGGACCTATACCATTCCATGCAGTGAAGAAAGTCCTATCGAGCTGAAGCCTTGGACCCATGTGCTCAACATCACCCCGATGGCAGATGGCACAGAGGTAAAGACATTCACCATCCCAGAGCCCGTCACCGACAACCCCAAGTATGAGATGTGTGGCTTGCGCCCTAGCTTCTATAAGCTCACACCAGAGCTTTACCAGAAGGCAGGCAAGTGCAATGAGCTGAACTACTGGGACCAGAACACCCAGTTCTGCGGGGTATGCGGCGCACCGATGAAGATGTCTACCGACATCAGCAAGAAGTGTACCGAGTGCGGCAAGTCGGTATGGCCTTCGCTCGCCACAGCCATCATCGTGCTCATCCACAAGGGCGACCAAGTATTGCTGGTTCATGCCCGCAACTTCAAGGGCAACTTCGATAGCTTGGTAGCCGGATTCGTGGAGACTGGCGAAAGCTTGGAAGAGGCTGTTCACAGAGAGGTGATGGAAGAGACAGGTCTCACCATTACTAATCTCAAGTACTTCGGTTCCCAGCCATGGCCATACCCTAGCGGACTGATGGTAGGTTTCACAGCCGACTATGTGGATGGCGAGATTCATCTCCAGAAGGAGGAGCTCTCTAGAGGCAAATGGTTTGGCAAGGACAACCTGCCTGTCCTCCCAGAGAAGTTATCCATCGCCCGTCGACTCATCGACGCTTGGCTGGAAGAGAGTTAGAAGTTAGGAGTTTGAAGTTAGGAGTTAGGAGTTTGAAGTTAGGAGTTTGAAGTTAGGAGTTTGGAGTTCCTAATTACAGTATAAAATATGGCTCCTATTAATATGATTAAATATGATGCAGAAAGAAAAGCTTTGGAATGCCAATTACATCAAGGTGATGACCACCAACTTCCTGATGTACTTTGCCTTCTATCTCTTGACTCCACTCCTCCCACTCTATCTGAGTGAGACGTTTGGAGCCTCCAAGGACATGATAGGCATCGTGCTGAGTGGATATACCGTGGCAGCCCTGATCATCAGACCCTTCAGCGGATATGTGGTAGATGGATTCTCGCGCAAGAAGGTGTTGATGATATGCCTCTCCGCATTCGCCGTCTTCTTTGCTGGCTACATAGCGGCAAGCACCATCCTGATGTTTGCCATCTGCCGCACCCTGCATGGCGGACCTTTTGGCGCAGTAACGGTAGCCAACAGCACCTGCGCCATCGACGTATTGCCAGCCAGCAGGCGCAACGAAGGCATTGGGCTCTACGGACTGAGCAACAACTTCGCCATGGCTTTGGCACCTTCCATTGGCATCTACATACACAACTTGCTGGATAGCTATATGGCTCTCTTCTGGATAGCCCTCATCGTGGCAGTGGCAGCCGTATTGATAGCCGGCACCATCCAACTGCCCGAGAAGGAGATCATCAAGAACAAGGAGAAGCTCTCCCTGGACCGCTTCTTCCTGACCAGAGCCTGGTTGCTAGCCATCAACATCGCCATGTTTGGCTTCTGTTGGGGCGTATTGAGCAACTACCTCGCCATCTATAGCAAGGAGGAGTTGGGCATCACCGGAGGCACGGGCACCTATTTTGCCATCCTCTCCATGGGTCTGTTTCTCAGTCGACTGCAAGGGCGCAAAGCACTGAGCCAAGGCAAGTTGGCACAGAATGCAGCCGAGGGAATGCTGATCTCGCTCATCGGTTTCACCATCTTCGTGGGCATCAAGCATCCGGTGGCTTATTACCTATCGGCAGCACTCATCGGTTTGGGCAATGGCCATCTCTACCCTGCCTTCCTCAATATGTTTATCAATGTGGCGCGCCACGACCAGCGAGGCACAGCCAATAGCAGCATCCTCACGGGATGGGACTTAGGTTTCGGTATCGGCTGCCTATTGGGCGGAGTGGTAGCAGAACATGCAGGATACAACGGCACCTTTTGGATGGTAGCCATCGAGAATGCCGCAGCAGTCATCCTCTTCTTCGCTGCCTCTAAGCGATTCTTTGAATCAAGAAGAAGAAAAGAATAAAGGGAATAAATGAAAAAAAATCCCCGAAAGACAGAGAAATCTTTCGGGGATTATTTTTTGCTAATTCTTCTCCATAGATTAGAATGGGAGATCGTCAGTGCTACCACCCTCAGCAGCTGGAGCTGCAGGCTGAGCAGGTGGGAATGGAGCTGTCGCACCAGCAGCAGGCTGAGCTGTAGCAGCAGGAGCTGCGGCAGGAGCGCCCATTGGAGCTGCACCCATTGGAGGGAATGGAGCACCAGGCTGCATACCACCCATAGCACCAGCTACGGCGTTAGGATCTACACGCTGTACATTCCAAGCACGAACGCTATTGAACCAACGACCATTATATTCGTGAGCATCCAAGTCGAAAGAAACCAAGAGTTCCTCACCACTCTGGATATTAAACTGAGCAAGACGGTCAGCACCGAAAACATCAAAGCACAACTTCTTAGGATACTGCTCATGTGTCTCGATGACGAATGACTGAGCTTTCCACTCACCTCTTGCAGAAACGCCGCTTTTTTCAGGCAAAACGGCTATAACCTTTCCTTGTAATTCCATATTAATTTTTATAAAGTTTTTCTTTTCAACTGCGAAATTACGAAAAATAGTTCTAAAACTGAAACTTTTCTGCAATTATTTTTGTCTATCAGCAATATTTTTTGTATTTTTGTGCTCATAATTGCGAATATCGCTTTTATAATAAGGTAAGCAATAACAGAAAAGAATAATTTAAAATAAATACTCATGAGATTTACAGTATCTAGTTCAGCATTGAGCAGCAAGCTCAATATGCTCTCAAAGGTTATCAGCGGAAAGAATTCGCTGGCCATTCTCGACTGCTTCCTCTTCCAGGTAGCCAACGGAGAGATGTCTATCACCGCAAGCGATAACGACAACGTTATCAAGAGCACCATCCCATTGACCGACAATGAGGGCGAGGGTGAATTTTGCGTTCCTAACCGCGTGATCCTTGATGCACTCAAGGAGTTGCCAGAGCAGCCACTTCACTTTGATGTAGACACAGAGGGCGATACTTACGCCATCAAGATTGTTTACCAGAACGGTCTTTACAACTTCACAGGTCAGAATGCTGAAGAGTATCCACGCACACAGGCTATGAACGATGCTTGCACCACCATCAGCCTCCCTACAGAAGTACTCATCGACAACATATCTCGCTCACTCTTCGCCACAGCCAATGACGAGTTGCGCCCAGTGATGAATGGTATCTACTTCGACTTGACACCAGATTCGCTCGCCATCGTAGCCAGCGACGGTCACAAGTTGGTTCGCAATAAGAACTTCAAGATCAAGAGCGAGACTCCTGCTGCCTTCAATCTCCCTAAGAAGCCAGCCTCTCTGCTCAAGAACATCCTGAGCAAGGATGGCGACGATGCTGTCATCAAGTTTGATGATCGCAACGCAGAGATTCAGTTCAGCGATGGCGTGTTGAGATGTCGTCTCATCGATGGTCGCTATCCTAACTACAACTCAGTGATCCCTGCCAACAACCCATGCGAGGTAACCGTAGACCGCAAGGGCTTGCAGAGTGCATTGCGCCGCGTATTGCCATTTGCCAGCGAGAGCAGCCAGCTCATCCGTTTCCGCATCGAGCCAGGACGCTTCGAGGTTTCTTCAGAGGATATCGACTTCTCTACTTCTGCCAAGGAGCAGTTGGCTTGCGAATACACGGGTTCATCTATGAGCATCGGTTTCAAGGGTAGCAGCTTGATGGAAATCTTGAGCAATCTCACTAGCGACAACATCATCCTCCAGTTGGCTGACCCTAGCCGCGCAGGCATCATCGTTCCTGCCGAGCAGCCAGAAGATGAAGATGTGCTCATGCTTATCATGCCTATGCTCCTTAATGACTAAGGAGCCATAGGCTAACCCCTATCGAGTAAAACAAACAAAAAGAATCAATGAAACTCAATTTAACAAAACCTCTAATCGTGTTCGACCTCGAAACCACAGGTCTCGACATGGTCAAGGATCGCATCATACAGATTTCATATATCAAGGTAAGTCCTGACGGAACGGAAGACAGAAAGAACCTCTTCGTCAATCCTGAGAAGGAGATACCTGCCGAGGTAGTAGCCCTGACCGGTATCAGCAATGAGGATGTCAAGGACGCACCTACCTTCAAGCAGTTGGCTGCCACACTGGAGAAGGAGTTTACGGGCTGCGACTTCGCTGGCTACAACTCCAACCACTTCGATGTGCCTATGCTCGCCGAGGAATTTCTGCGTGCCGGCATCGACTTCGACTTTGCCAAGTGCCGTCTCATCGATGCCCAGACCATCTTCATGAAGATGGAACGCCGCAATCTGGCTGCCGCCTATAAGTTCTATTGCGGCAGAAAGATGGAGGAAGACTTCGAGGCTCACCGTGCCGACCAGGACACCGAAGCCACCTATCGCGTATTGATGGGCGAGCTCGACAAGTATGCCCCTGGCGTACAGGAGGAGCCAGAGCGCGTGCTCAACAATGACATGGACCAGCTGGCTGAGTTCTCTAAACAGAACGACAATGTAGACTTTGCTGGTCGCATCGTATGGCAGGAAGTGAAGGATGCCAATGGCAATGTGGTAACCAATGAGAAGGGCGAGCCACAGAAGCACGAGGTATTCAACTTTGGCAAGTACAAAGGATGGGATGTGGCTGAGGTGCTCAATCGCGACCCAGGCTACTTCACATGGGTACTGGGCAGCGACTTCACCAACAACACCAAGCAAGTATTGACTCGCATTCGCCTGCGTGAGTTTAACAAGCGAATGGGAAGATAACGCAACAAGAGAAAGATGTTAAAAGGAAAGAAAATAGTACTGGGTATCACTGGGTCGATAGCAGCCTACAAGTCATGCCTCATCATCCGCGGTCTCATCAAGCGCGGTGCTGAGGTACAGGTTGTTATCACCCCAGCCGGCAAGGAGTTCATCACCCCCATCACCCTGTCAGCCCTTACCCACAAACCCGTGGTGAGCGAGTTTTTCTCGCAGCGTGATGGCACCTGGAATTCGCATGTAGACCTGGGACTCTGGGCAGGTGCCATGCTCATAGCCCCTTGCACCGCATCCACCATGGGCAAGATGGCTCACGGCATCGCCGACAACATGCTCATCACCACCTATCTCTCCATGAAGGCGCCTGTATTTATCGCTCCAGCCATGGACCTCGATATGTACAAGCATCCTTCCACCCAAGCCAACATGAAGACCCTTCTGGGCTATGGCAACCAGATCATAGAACCTGAAGTAGGCTTCCTGGCTAGCGGACTGGAGGGCAAGGGACGCATGGAGGAACCAGACATCATCGTCAACTACCTGGACAGATATTTCGAGGAGAAAGACCTGCTGGGCAAGAAGATCATGATCACAGCCGGACCTACCTACGAGAAGATAGACCCCGTGCGCTTCATCGGCAACTACTCATCGGGCAAGATGGGCTTTGCCCTCGCCGAGGAATGTGCCAAGCGTGGAGCTGAGGTAACGCTCATCTCCGGTCCTGTATCGCTAGCTTGCAGCCCCGACATCCACCGCATCGACGTGGAGAGCTGCGAGGAGATGTATCAGGCTGCCACCCAAGCCTTCGAGCAGAGCGATGCAGCCATACTCTGTGCTGCCGTAGCCGACTTCCGCCCGGGTGAGGTAGCCGACAAGAAGATAAAGCGAGAGAAGGACGACCTGGAGCTCAGACTCGTGCCAACCCACGACATAGCGGCAGCCCTGGGCAAGATGAAACAAGAACATCAACGCATCGTAGCTTTCGCCCTGGAAACCAACGACGAAGAGAGCAATGCACAGAAGAAGCGCAAGAAGAAGAACGCAGACTTCATCGTGCTCAACTCCACCCGCAATCCAGGCACCACATTCCGCACAGACGACAACCAGATAACCATCATCTCGGAAGAAGGAAAGAAAGAATATGAGAAGAAACCAAAGACAGAGGTGGCTCACGACATTATTGACGAGCTGGCTCATCTGCTTTAGTGGAACTTCTGCGTCAGCACAAGAGTTGCAGGCCAAGATTACCATCAACCATGCCCAGATTTCGGGCACGGAAAACAGCGTATTCGATAACTTGCAGCAAACCCTGGAGCAGTTTGTCAACGACAGGCAGTGGACGCATCTCCAGTTTCAGAAGAACGAGCGCATCATTTGCAACTTCAATATCACCGTGAGCAAATATGACAAGGCCAACAACCTCTTTACCTGTAAGGCCATTGTACAAGCCAACCGCCCGGTGTATAACTCAGCATACACCTCCACCTTATATAATAATGTGGACGACAACTTCACCTTCAAGTTTGCCGAGTTCGACCAGCTGGAGTTCAACGAGGAGCAGATAGACAATCCGCTCACCGCCCTCTTCGCCTACTATGCTTATCTCATCATCGGACTGGACCTGGACAGTTTTGCGCCCAATGGCGGAGAGGACGTGCTGCAAAGATGCATGAACCTGACCAACAATGCGCAGAATCTGGACTATCCGGGCTGGAAGGCATTTGCCGACAATCGCAATCGCTACGCCATCATCTCCGACTATCTGGACGGAGCGATGGCACCCTTCCGCCAGTTGCAATACGACTACTATCGCAAGGGACTGGACGAGATGGCAAACAATGCCGAGCGAGGACGCACCGAGATAACCACCGCCCTGGAGACGCTGCTCAAGAAAGCCAGGGAAGACCGCCCCTTGAGTCTGCTGCCACAGATATGGACAGACTATAAGAAGGACGAGCTAGCCAACATCTACAAGGGTCATGGCACGCAGAAAGAGAAGGAGTCGATCTACGAACTGCTCTTCGGCATCAACCCTTCGCAAAACTCATATTGGGATCAAATAAAGGAATAAAAAGATCATGCTCAAGCAATTATATATCAAGAACTTCACGCTCATCGACGAACTGGACATCCAGCTCCATCCGGGTTTCTCCGTCATCACGGGCGAAACGGGAGCCGGCAAGAGTATCATCCTCGGAGCCATTGGTCTGCTATTGGGCAACAGAGCCGACACCAAGTCGATCAAGTCTGGCAGGGACCGCTGCATCATCGAGGCCCACTTCGACCTCTCCAAATACCAGATGCAAGCCTTCTTTGACGACAATGACATCGACTATGACGCCAGCGATACCATCATTCGCCGAGAACTGACAGCGGCGGGCAAGAGCCGAGCCTTCATCAATGATACGCCCGTGCCACTCACCCGCATGAGAGAACTGGGCGAACAACTGGTAGACATCCATTCCCAGCACCAGAACCTCTTGCTGCAGAAGGAAGACTTCCAGCTCAATGTGGTAGATATTCTGGCGCAAGACGCCTCTCTGCTCCATGCCTACCAGCAGGAGTACAAACAGTATACCCAGAAGAAGAACCAGCTGGAGCAACTCAAGGCAGACATCGCCAAGAGCCGAGAGAACGAGGAGTTCATGAGATTCCAACACAAAGAGCTTGACGACGCCAAGCTCCAGGAAAACGAGCTCGAGGAACTGGAGCAAGAATCAGAGATGCTGAGCCACTCCGAGGACATCAAGACGGCTCTCTACACTGCCGACAATGCCCTCTCGGGAGAAGACAAGAGCATCCTGGAGCAACTGCGCACCGCCCAAAACCAGCTGGACAATATCAAGGAAGTATATCCCGACGTGGCAGAACTGGCAGAGAGAATGCAGTCTAGCTACATCGAACTGAAAGACATCGCCCAGGAAATAGGCTACAGCGTGGACCGTGTGGAGTTCGACCCAGCACGCCTGAACACCATCAATGAGCGCATAGACCAGCTCTACACCCTCCAGCAGAAATTTCATGTTGAGGACATCACCGCCCTCATCGCCACGAGAGATCGCATAGCCCAACAACTGGAGAATATCGACCATGGCGACGAAGACATCGAGAGCATGGAGCAAGACGTGAAGTTATCGCTCGAGAAAGCTCAGCAGGCAGCCAAGAAGCTCACAACCGTGCGCCAGCAGGCAGCCAAGAAGATAGAGCAAGAGATGAAGCAACGACTTGTGCCACTGGGCATTCCGAATGTTCGCTTCGAGATTTCCTTCAGCGAGAAACCACTGAGCAAGGACGGCATAGACAAGGTCAACTTCCTCTTCAGTGCCAACCGCTCCACCCCATTGCAGCCTGTCAGTCAGGTGGCATCGGGCGGTGAGATAGCGCGCGTCATGCTCTCGCTCAAGGCGATGATCAGCGGAGCCGTGAAGTTGCCTACCATCATCTTCGATGAGATAGACACGGGCGTGAGCGGCAAGATAGCCGAGAAGATGGCAGAGATCATGACCGAGATGGGCAACTTGGAGCGCCAGGTCATCTCCATCACCCACCTGCCACAGATAGCAGCCATGGGCAGCCACCACTATAAGGTGCTGAAGGAGGAGACCGACCATGGCACCATCTCGCAGATGAGAGAGCTCAGCGAGCCAGAGCGCATCCAGGAGATAGCGCAGATGCTCAGCGGTAGCGACATCACGGAGGCAGCCCTTGCCAATGCCAAGGAACTGCTCCACAAACATACGAATAAAAGAAAATGAAAAGAATAAGTATCATCATCATGACCCTCGTGTTGTGCGCATCCAGCCTGATGGCGCAACCGGGTCCAGTACAGAAGGTTTCAAAGAGTGTGTTCACGCTCACCACCTTCAATAAGGACGGAGGCATCATCGCCTCTACACAGGGAGTATTTATCGACAACAAGGGTACCGCCATCAGCACCTTCAAGCCTTTCGTGGGAGCCACCAAGGCTAGCATCGTGGATGCCTCGGGCAAGTCGATGAATGTAGATGCCATCCTCGGTGCCGATGAGCTCTACGATGTGGCTAAGTTCAGAATCATAGGTGCCACCACCGCCGTCCCTATCGCCAGCAAGGCATCCGTGGCAGGCGAGAAGGTATGGCTCGTGCCATACTCCATCAAGAAGTCGCCATTCCAGCAGGAAGACATCAGCAGCGTGGAGAACTTCATGACCACCTATAATTATTATATCTTCTCCACTAGCGTGCCTGAGAATGCCGTGGGGTGCCCATTCGTCAATAAGAACGGACAGGTCATCGGACTGATGCACACCAATGGTCAGACCACAGCCATCGACGCCAACTACGCCAAGCAGCTCAAGGTAACTGGACTTTCCACCCTCGATGCAGCCCTCCGCGAGACGGGCATCCGCACCGCCCTGCCTGATACCGAGCAAGATGCCATCACCATGATGACATTGAAGAAGGGACAGATACCTGTGGATGTATACAATGAATACACCCAGGAGTTTATCAACAAGTTCCCTACCTCAGCATTTGGCTACAAGGAGAAAGCCCTCTATCTCGTGGACCAGGAGAAGTATGACGAGGCAGCCAAACTGATGGAGCAAGGCATCAAGAAGAGCGCAGCCAAGGACGAGGCTCACTCCAACTATGCCGACCTCATCTACCAGAAGATAGCCTACAAGGGCGACAGCACCTACACCGCCTGGACTCTGGACAAGGCGATAGACGAGGCACAGAAGGCATACGCTGCCAAGCCACAGCCGGTATACAAGCACCAGGAGGCACAGATCTACTTCCTCAAGGGCAACTACCAGAAGGCTTGCGACATGTTCCTAGACCTGACCAAGAGCAATCTGAATGGTGGTGAACTCTACTTTGAGGCAGCTCAGGCCAAGACCCACCTCAAGGCGCCAGCTCAGGAAATAGAGGTATTACTGGACAGCGCCATCAGCGTGGGCGCTCGCACGGGCATGGCAGGCAATTACTACTTGGCACGTGCCAACTTCCTGAACGAGCAGGGCCAGTATCGCCGTGCCATCCAGGATTACAACATGTATGACTCCATCGCTCGCCCGGTGGATGCCAGCTTCTTCTACACCCGCTATCAGTGCGAGACCAAGCTCCGCATGTGGCAGCCTGCCCTCTTGGACATCGCCCGTGCCTGCTATCTGGCCCCTAAGCAGCCTACATTCTTTGCAGAATGGGCAAGTCTGGATCTCCGTGTGAAGCGTTATGATGAGGGCATCAGCGCAGCCACCCACTGCACCGAGCTAGCACCCGAATATGCCGATGGCTACTTGCTCCTCGGTCTCCTGCAGAAGGAGAAGGGCTTGAAGGATGAAGCCATCAAGAATCTGAAGAAAGCGCAGGAGCTGGGAGATACCCGTGCAGCTGATTATTTAAGTAAAATGAAGTAAAAAGCAAAATAGTTAGCAAAATATTTGGTAGATTCACAAAAAAGTATTACCTTTGCAGTCGCAAAATCAAATAAGCCTGGGGAAAACTGAAATTTTCAAATGCAGGCGTTGGTATGAGGTTCCGTAGCTCAGTTGGATTAGAGCAACAGCCTTCTAAGCTGTGGGTCTTGGGTTCGAACCCCAACGGAATCACAACCTGAAGTTTGGTTTTGGATTGGTCAAAATCCAATAGAAAAGCAGCAACCTAAGGCCGATAGGGTTGCTGCTTTTTTTATTTTATCACAAATGCTGGGAGGGCAGGTTTGTTACCTGCCCTCCCAGCATTTGTACTATAAAAGTCATAGAGAATTTATAGAACAAAAAAATGGGCATCTATTTTTGTAAAAATAAATGCCCACTATATCAATCTATATCAATAGTAAATGATTCCGAAGTAATCTCTTACTCCAAACCGAAGAGTGCCTTCAAGCCACCATCCACTCCAGAGAAGCCCATGAAGGCAAGACTCAGGAGAGAAGCTGTAACCAGCACGATTGCCATGCCCTGCATACCCTTAGGGATGCGAACCAAAGCCTGCTGCTCACGGATGCCTGCGAATACGATCAAGGCAAGCGCAAAGCCCAGGGCGGTAGAGAAAGCATAGACCACACTCTCGAGCAGATTGAAGTCCTTCTGGATCACCAAGATAGCTACACCCAGCACGGCACAGTTGGTAGTGATCAATGGCAGGAAGATGCCCAGTGCCTGATACAAGGCAGGAGAAACCTTCTTCAGGATAATCTCCACCATCTGAACCAATGCCGCAATCACGAGGATGAACGACAGGGTCTGCAAGTACTGCAATCCGAATGGGTCGAGCACATACTTCTGCACCAACCATGTGATGATGGTAGCCAAAGTCAATACGAAGGCGATGGCACCACCCATACCGATGGCTGTATCAATCTTCTTCGATACGCCCAGGAATGGACAGATACCGAGAAACTGCGACAAGACGATGTTGTTAACGAATATCGCAGAGATAAATATCAATAAATATTCCATTTTACATTTTCTATTTAAAAAGAATCAGAAAGCCTAAGCAGGAAAAACTCCCAACTCCCAACTCCTAACTCCTAACTCCTAACTCCTAACTCCTAACTCCTAACTCCTAACTCCTAACTTTATTAAATATAGCAATCAGATAACCCAATGTGAGGAAGGCACCTGGAGGCAAGATAAACACCAAGATGTTGGTGGTCTCTGGCAACAAGCCGATGCCAAACACACTGCCTGCGCCCAATATCTCGCGGGCACAACCCAGCAGCGTCAGGGCGAGGGTGAAACCGAGTCCACAACCCAGACCATCGAAGAGGCTGGCAAGTGGTGAATTCTTAGCCGCAAAGCTCTCAGCACGACCCAGGATGATACAGTTGACCACAATCAGCGGGATGTAGATACCCAGCGCCTGGTTGATGCTATCTGGAGCATAGGCACTCATCAACATCTGCAGAATGGTTACGAACGCCGCAATCACTACGATAAACACAGGAATGCGCACCATATCTGGCGTAATCTTCTTGATGCAAGAGATCACGAAGTTGGTGCAAATCAGCACTGCCATAGTAGCCAAACCCATGGACAAGCCATTGATGGCACTAGTGGTAGTAGCCAAGGTAGGACACATACCAAGCAACAACACGAAGGTTGGATTCTCCTTGATGAGTCCGTTCATCAAAATTTTCATATTACTCATATCGGCTTATCCTTTCTTTTCGTTATGTTCTACTTTAGAGGCACCGCTCTCGCCGTCCACAGCCTTCTGGCTGTATGCAGCGTAAGCCTGGTTGATGGCCTTGAGGAAGGCACGGCTGGTGATGGTGCTGGCAGTGATGGCATCCACGGCATTGCCGCTCTTGTCGTCCTTGCTCACGTGCAGGTCGCCGTCCTTAGGGCTCTTGCCTATCACGCTACCCTTGCCGTCTTTCTGGAACCATGTGGTACACTTGGCACCCAGTCCAGGAGTCTCAGAAGCCTGGAGCACGGTGTAACCCAATATCTTGCCCTCAGGGTCAAAGCCCACGAGCACCTTCAGGTCGCCACCAAAACCGCCAGTGGTACTCTCCACGGCAGCACCCAGCTCCTTGCCACTCTTATCCGAACACTTGTGGATGGTGAAGCTTACCTCCTTGCCATCCATCTGCTGCATTACCTCCTGAGGCTCAGCCACCTGAAGGTCGTCAGTCCCCATCACGCTCTTGATGCCGGCAGCGAGGCTCTTCTCAGCCTTCTCTGCGATAGGACCCGCAGTGACATGGTTCACCAATGCCAAGATGGCACCCACGATGAGGGCTACGCCAACGAGCATCAAGACCATGTTCTTCAATGATGATTCTAATTTCTGCATTCTTCAGTCCTCCTTATTTCTTAGCAGGCTTCTCACCGAAGCGCTTTGGTTTGACGTATGTGTTAATAAGAGGTGTGAACGCATTCATGATGAGAATGGCGAACGACATACCCTCTGGATAGCTACCCCAATTGCGGATGATGATGGTCAGCAGACCAATGCATACACCATAAATGAGCTGTCCCTTGTGGGTCATAGGCGATGTCACGTAGTCGGTAGCCATGAAGATGGCACCGAGCATCAATCCACCGCTCAATATCTCGGCGAATGGGTTGGCATAGATAGGGTTAGCGAGATGCATCAAGCCGCTGAACACGAAGACAGTGGCGATGATGCTCACAGGGATGTGCCAGGTGATGACCTTCTTCCAGAGCATGTAGGCCAAGCCCAGCAAGAGGGCGATGGCGCACACCTCACCGGTGGTACCGGCACCGAAGCCCTCGCCTGTGGCACCGAAGAGCAGGCTCATGGAGTCTGGCAACTGATTCAGGAGCGAACTGTCGCCCGTCTTGATGGCAGTCTTCATGATGGCGAGCGGAGTGGCTGCCGTGGTGGCATCGGTATAGTTGAGCATCTGTCCTGCCACTGGCCAAGAGGTCATCTGTGCAGGGAAGCTCACGAGCAAGAAGCAGCGACCCACCAACGCAGGGTTGAAAGGATTGTTGCCCAAGCCACCGAATGTCATCTTGCCCACGCCGATGGCGAAGAGAGCGCCGATGAGGATGATCCAAAGAGGCAGGTTGCTAGGCAAGTTCATGCCGAGCAAGAGACCCGTGATGATGGCAGAACCATCGAGGATAGAGGTCTCCTCCTTCAAGATATATTTAGTGATAGCCCACTCTAAGAAGACGCAGGCAGCCACAGAGGTAGCCAGCACGACGGCTGACCCCAGCCCGAAGAAATACAGAGAGGCGAGGATAGCAGGCACGAGGGCGATGATGACGCCATACATGTTCTTCTCCACCGTCTCATTGCCATGGGCATGTGGCGATAATGATACTATTAAATTTCCCATTTTACTTATCAAAGTATTTGGTTAGAATATTTTTTACCTTTTTACTTTTTTACCTTTTTACTTTTTTACTTTTTTACCTTTTTACCTTTAAAATCACTTTTTCGCATTGCGTGCCTTGATGATGCCCATCACTGCGCCCTTGCCATGGATGATGTTATCGAGGATAGGACGATGAGAAGGACAGGTAAACTGGCATGAGCCGCAGGCGATGCAAGAGGTTACCTCCTCTGCCTCCAGGCGCTCATAATCCTTCATCACGCTCAGCGTAGCGAGCAGGTAAGGCTCCAGTCCCATAGGGCAAGCCTCCACACACTTGGCACAGCGGATACATGGCTGTGGCTTCTTGCGGTGAGCGTCGGCGTCGGTGAGCACGGTGATGCTATTGGTACCCTTCGTCACTGGCACGTCGAGGCTGATCACAGCCTTACCCATCATAGGTCCACCAGCCAATACCTTGTTGTCGCCCTCTGGCAGTCCACCGCACGCCTCTATCATCTGAGAGAATGGTGTTCCCATGCGCACCAGGAAGTTGCCAGGGTTCTTCACCTGCTTACCAGTGACGGTGGTGTAACGCTCAAAGAGAGGCTTTCTTTTCATCACAGCCTGGTATACGGCGAAGGCTGTACCCACGTTCTGCACGATGGCACCCACATTGACAGGGATGGCAGGAGGAGCAGGCACCTGACGATTGATCACTGCATCCACCAACTGCTTCTCACCTCCCTGAGGATACTTCTTGGCGAGTGGCACTATCTCGATGCGGCTGTCGCCCGCGGTCTTCTCCTCGAAGAGCTTGATGGCAGCAGGCTTGTTGTCCTCGATGCCGATGTAGCCCTTCTCCACCTTGGCTGCCTTCATCAGCAGGTTCAAGCCCACGAGTATCTCGTCGGCATGCTCCATCATCAGTCGGTAGTCGGCAGTGATATAAGGCTCACACTCCACACCATTGATGATGACGCACTCAGCCTTGGCTCCAGGAGGAGGACACAGCTTGATGAAGGTAGGGAATCCTGCGCCACCCATACCGGTAACGCCAGCCACCTTGATGCGGTTCACGATTTCCTCTGGGGTGAGCTCAGGGTGAGCCTCCACGGTCTCCAACTTGTCAGAGCGGTCGATGCTCTCCTCCCACTCGTCCTGGTCGTCCACATGGATGATGATGCAAGGCTTTCTGTAGCCAGTGGCATCGATGGAAGTATCAATCTTCAGTACGGTTCCAGATACGGAACTATAAATAGGAGCACTCACAAATCCACCAGCCTCCGCGATCAGAGTGCCCACCTTCACCTTGTCGCCCTTGGCCACTACAGGCTTGGCAGGCGCACCGATGTGCTGACCTAGTGGGAAGATGGCCTGCTTAGGGAGGGCAGCCACCTGGGTAGCCATCTCGGCAGTAATCTTATTCTCGTCTGGGTGAACTCCACCTATTCTAAATGTTCTCAAATTCATGCTTGTTCCTCCTTCTTTTCTTCAGCAGGAGCAGCTACAGTCTCTTCTACCTTTACGGCAGGAGCAGCCTCGGCAGCTGGCTTCGCTATCTTTACAGGGAAATTAACTTTGATGATGGCACCGGTTGGGCACTCATCCACACACTTGGTACACATGCGGCACTTCTCTGGGTCGATGTAGCTCACATTGTTCTCGATGGTGATAGCCTCAAACTTGCACACCTTCTGACACTTACCGCATCCGATGCAAGCAGCGCTACAAGCCTTCTTAGCCACAGCCCCCTTGTCCTTGTTCACGCACTGCACATAGACCTTTCTGCCCTTCGGACCCTTCTTGCGGATCTCGATGATGTGGCGAGGGCAAGCCTTGGAGCAGGCACCACAGCCAGCGCAGATGTCCTCATCCACCTCTGGCAAGCCCGTCTCAGGATTGATGGCGATGGCTCCAAACTGGCAGGCAGCCACACAGTCGCCGCAGCCCAGACAGCCAAATCCACAGCCCGTCTCGCCCGCTCCGCAAGCATTCATGGCAGCACAAGTGTGCAAGCCATCATACTCAGCGATGCGAGGACGATTCTCGCAAGAGCCATTACAACGTACCACTGCCACCTTAGCCTCTGTGTTAGCCACAGCTATGCCCAGGAGGTCAGCCACCTTGCCCATCACTTCGGCACCACCCACAGGGCACATCAGCCCCTCGATGCTGCCGGCATCGGCACCCTTGACCAGCGCCGCAGCCATGCCCGAACATCCGGCAAAGCCACAACCACCACAGTTGGCATCCGGCAGAATCTCTCCCACCTGTCCCAATCGAGGGTCCTCTTCGACGGCAAACTTCTTGGATACACCAAAGAGCACCAGCGCCGCAATCAGCGCGATGGCTCCGAGTACCAAGATTGCAATCAAAATGAAATTCATAATTGTTTGTATTTTAATTATTTTTTTAATATTTCAAACTGTAGTTTGTTCTTGATCTTGCCCCTCAGCAGATATAGCCCTATATAATAAGGTATAAGGATGCCGAGCGCAGAGAGCGCCGCAGCCCCCTCGCTCCGCGTGATGCTGAGCACCGCCACCAGGGCTATCACCATCACCGCTAGCGGCAATAGATAACCATAAAGGCTGGCTCTGAAGCCTACCGAGGCATCGGCTGCCACCACCACGTGGTCGCCTGGACGGTAGGCATCAGCCTGGCCGGCGGTCACCTCTATCAGTTTCTCCTTGGTTTCCGATGCATTGCAGTGGGCAGCCACCTTGCAGCCGCTACACGCCGATGATTGCAGGATGCGAACCACCACGCAGTGGCCCTCCACATGGTCCACGATGCCCGAATGTTTTATCTTATTGTTCATTTGTCTTGTTCCATTCATAATGCGCCAATCTCCACCCCGCTTATTGCAAAGTCGAGTTAGCAATTCTAATCGAATGCAAAGATACTATATTATTTGAAAATACCCAAAAATATCAAAAAGTTTTTGATTAAAAAGAGACGTAAACGTTTTCTTTAAGTGCCGATTTTATCAATTTGAGATAAATCTGTAGGCATTATTACATTTTTTCTCACAATTTCTTTTGCAATCACATTTTTTTGTGTACCTTTGCAAAAGCATAGTATATCTGTGCATCATCTTAAAACAAGAAGTATGGAAATAACAGAACAAACAATCCAGCAAGTTGAGCGCTTCATCAGAAAAGTGTCTCAAAAGTTTCCAACACCCGAGTCAGAAGACGAGACTTCGGTGCTGACCGACATCCATGTGTGTGTAACCCAGGAGAGCGGCGAGCTGCTAGCCTTCGATGATGACGACAACGAGATTACCCGTTGTGTGGTGGAGCAATGGATAGACAACAAGGATGAGAATTTCTATGACGAGGTGGCGAAGGCGCTGCGCGATTTGCTGCGCAAGAATGCCAACATCGTGGATCATCTAGGCATTCTGAAGCCATACAGCTTTGTGCTGGAGGATGACGACAAGGAGAACCTGGGCGAGCTCTATCTGGCAGATGACGACACCGTGATAGTGGGTGGCGACCTGATGGAGGGCCTGGACCACGACCTGGACGATTTCCTCGACGACCTGCTGAAAGACTAGCCTTATCACAAGATATATAATATATCCCGACTCAGAGAGAGACCGATACCTCATGGCATCCAAGCCCCTTTTCTGAGTCGGGATTTTTCATTTTCTCCCCCTCCTCCCTAAGCAGTGTGAACCATATAGTATATCTTCTTTGATATTACAGCGTGTGCAAAAGATAAAGAGAAATGATTACCAAATAGTTACATGCACTATTTAACACTGTTTTAACGCAAGTTTTCTGCTATATAGTTCACACTTCAGGGCTTCACGGACTAGTGGTTCACACCTAGACCAGGTGCATAAAAGCAGACTGTAGCTTTGCTTTGATTCTTTTTTTCTAGTATTTTAAAGGAATGTACCAAAATCAGTACTTTTTGAAAAATTTGATTTTGCAGTTTCAAAACTTTCCTCTATCTTTGCACCGTGCCAGGAAAAGTCACGATCGTAATGAATAAACATTTAAATTTTTTATATTAGAAAGATGAAACAAGACAACTACAATCAACAACTAGAAGACTCAGAGGCGGGCACAATGCCCTCCTTCTTCTGCACCATCGCTTCACGCGACAGTAAGCCACTCTTCAAGCTCCAGGAGCTGGAGCGACTCATCGTACACGACCCTCTGGTAGAGGCCCGCACCATCGAGTATCGCCACCGCCTCGCCATCAGCAAGGACCTGGCCCGAGAGGTGAAGATCATGATGCCAGGCATCACCGCCTCCGCCCAGATGGACGGATCGGGCAAGGAGCTGCGCAACCTCGTGAAATGCACCCACTGGGCAGCCGTGGATGTAGACAACATTCCCAAGGAGCAGCTGCAAGAGGTGATACAGCGTGCCGATGCCGATCCTCACGTGATGGCTCGCTACATCACCGTGAGTGGCAAGGGCATCCGCCTGCTCGTAAGCTACACCCCCATCGAGGACGAAGAGGTGAGCCTGCTGGAGCTCTTCGACGTGATGATCCATAAGATCATCGCCTACTATGGTCAGGTGCTGGGCGTGCCTGCCGATGAGCAATGCGTGGACATCACTCGCATGTGCGGCATCGCCCACGACCCCTCAGCCTACTTTCACTGGGATGCCGAGCCCTTCACCCTGGACCTGCAAGACCTCAAGGCGCTCTACACCAAGAAGGCGCTCCGCGATAAGTATGCCAAGACTGGCAGCACCCGCAGAAAGCGCACCAGCCAGAAGATGGTGCAGCAAGCCAAGGGCGTGCCCTCGATGCAGGAGGCTGAGAAGCACATCCTGAACCTGCTGGAGAAGTGGAACCTCCAATTTGAGAGTCATCACCACAATGAGTATGTGGTGGCATTCGGCAAGGTATGCGTGCGCTATGGCATCGCGGAGCAGGAGGCTATGCAGTATGCCCAGGAACACTTCAGCAGCGACTACCCCGACACCGCCCGCGTGATGAAGCAATGCTACAAGCACACGGAGCGCTCTGGCACCTGGCACTTCTATCGCAAGGGCGAAAGCTATGACAAGCACCCATCAGTGAAGTGCATCAAGCAGTGGCTATTGATGCGATACGAATTCCACCACAACGAGGTGACGGGGTTCTACGAGATCAAGAGCCGAGACCCTCTGCATGGCAAATTGCCACACTGGACTCGCATAGACGACAACATCGAGAACACCCTCTGGGCTCTCATGGACGAAGACGGGCTCAACGTGCAGCAAAACCGACTGCATGCCGTCATCAACAGCAACTTTAGCGAGCCTTTCGACCCGCTGGACCATTATCTGAGAAGCCTACCCCAGTGGGACGGCAAGGTGGACTATATAGAGCAGCTAGCCAACCGCATCGTCCTGGCTCCATCCACAGGTCTTCACCACACGCAAGAAGACTTCCGATACTATTTCAAGAAATGGTTTGTGGCGATGGTGGTGGCATGGGTGTCACCCAAGGTGGTAAACCAAAACATCATGATATTCATCGGCAAGGGCGGCATCTACAAGACCACCTTCTTCAACAACATCCTGCCCCCATGCCTCAAGGATTATTACATCAACGAAAGCACATCCTGCTATAGCGACAAGGACTATATGGAGGCATTCTCCTGCAAGGCACTGATGAACCTCGACGAGATGGAGAGCGCCTTCGGCAAGAGCCTGAGTGCCTTCAAGAGCAATGTCACCAAGCTCTTCTTCTCCATCCGTCGTCCTTACGATAAGTATCGCTCAGAGTTGATGCATCGAGCAGCCCTCTGCGGCACCAGCAACCACACGCAGATTATCACCGACGAGGAAAACCGCCGCTATTCCCCATGGCTCGTGGAGAGCATCGTGAACCCTAACGAGAACCCACTGCCCTATCAGCAACTCTATGCCCAAGCCGTGGCGCTGGGACAGGAGGTAACGGAGCGCAAGAAGCGAGGCGAAGAGGGATGGGTATACTGGCTCACACAGGATGACATTAAGCAAATGCAGGAGCACAACAAGATGTTTATGGTATCCAACTTCATGGAAGACCAGATCATGCGCTTCTACCGTGTGCCAGAACCTGATGTAGACACGAAATTTATGAAGTTCCGTTACTCCTCAGAGATTATGGAGAAGATAGGTTACTGCCCAGCCCTGAGTCGCCACCTCTCGCTCCAAAACCTCAACACAGTGATGACCAACCTGGGATTCAAGAAAGTACACCGCTCCACTGGCAATGGATGGATCGTCATAGAGAAGCAAGAGGGGGAGCAAAACTCAGAAGCCATAGTTTCGCCATCGGAACTGACGCTCTGACTATCCGTGGACAACGTCCTGAGACCTCGCAAATGCCGTCTTGACGACTCGCAAACAACGTCTTGAGTAAGTCTCAATGACGTTCTCAAGCTTAAGAATCAATATATTTTTACATATAAAAGATCTAGAATCAAATGAAAATCAAGATTTACAATAAGTTCGAACTAGCCCGGGAATACTTTCCCGGGCAGTCTCGACATGTGGCGGTGAACCACCTGATGCGCCTCATCAATCACTGTCCGCCCCTGCTGGAAGCCCTTCGGCTAGAGGGATACAAGCATCGCAACAAGACACTCACCGTGCGCCAAACCCTGCTGATATACGAGTATATAGGCGAGCCATAAACAGGATATGCCGATTTTCAGGGCCATCGTATACCCATCGTACACCTATCGTACGATTCCCGATTCCGAATGTTGTATCTTTGCACTGTGATTCAGAAAGGATCACATGATATGAGCTCATTGAAACATTTACTAACCTAACACATTTAAGATCAGTATGGAGTACATTTTGACAAAGAACAACAACAAGAAGAACGTGAAGGCCTACGGCAAGTATTATGCCAAGCCCAAGCCAGGCGAGACCAAGGGCATCGACTATCTCGCAGAGTTTTTGCACGACAGCAACACACCATTCTCGGCAGGAGCCATCAAGGGTATCCTCACCGATGCGGTGAAGAGCATCAAGCAAATCTTGCTCCTGGGCTACAACGTGAAGCTGGACAACCTCGCCATCTTCTCGATCGGCATCAAGAACAAGGAGGGAGCCGCCACAGAGGAGGAATTTTCCACCTCCAAGAACATAGCCGGCGTGCGCCTTCGCTCTCGTGCCACTGGCGAGCTCAACTACGCCAACCTCAACCTGGATGCCACGCTCACCAAGGCCACTACCGTGGCAGCAAAGAAAAAGAAGAGTGACAGCGGCTCCACAGGCTCAGGCAGCTCTGGCGATTCTGGCACCACACCATCTGAAGGTGGCAGCGGCAACGTAGGCTTGTAATCAACAGAACTAATCAACAAAGAGTTATGGTAACAGAAAGATTTCCTATGACCATCGGAGGCGAGGAGGTGCTCACAGAGCACCTCCTACTCCACAATTATGAGAGCGGCGAGATGATGGACTCGCCCGAGAGTGTACGGTTCCTGGTGATCCACTGTAGTGCCACCAAGGCTAGCCGCAACTACACCGCCAAGCAGCTCATCCGTGACCACAAGGCTCGCGGCATGCGCACAGGCGGCTATCACTTCTACTTTCGCAAGGACGGCACCCAGGTGCAATTCCGCAAGTTGCTGGAGGTGGGAGCCCATGCCCGCCCATACAACCGCTGCTCCATCGGCATCTGCTACGAGGGCGGACTGGACGACGAGGGTCGCCCTATGGACACGCTGACCCGTGCGCAGTATGATGCCATGCGCAGCCTGCTCATCAAGCTCAAGGTGATGTTCCCAAAGGCCAAGATAGTGGGTCATCGCGACCTGCCAGGCACCACGCCCAAGGCATGTCCCTGCTTTGATGCGGCAGCGAAGTTTAATTTATAATGTATAATTTATAATGTATAATTTATAATGAATAATTTATAATGAATAATTTTTGCCTATGAAGAAAGAAGTAATTAAGAAAATCATCAATCTCCTTATCACCGTCCTTACAGCCGTAGCCAGCACCTTCTGCGTGCAAAGCTGTAAATAAAAAGAAATCGCAGCCTAGGGCAAGATAACATATCCGCTTGCCTCCAGGTTGCGATTTTTTTGATTTATACTTTGAGTTAGTCCTAAACCAAACTCACGGCGATAATCGCCATACCACTCATAAATATCAATAAAGAATCCATATCTTATTTTTTAATATTTTATTACAAAACTTTAGCTTATAGCCTCTCTCTCTTGAGAAAAAAGTTCAACTCAGCCTCATATTGGTCACGATGAGGTGTACCAATTTTACCAAGCTGCTTATCTTTTACATCATCTAAGGTATAAAAACAAATCTTTTCCATATCATTCACTTGTGAAATCTCTGTTATTTAACAACTGGCTTCAAAGATAAGAAAAAGAAATGAAACTAACAAGAAAAAACATCAAAATAATGAAGAAATGATATAAAAAGTAAGCATTTTTATAAAAAAAGAACGCCTAAAAAGGCAAAAAATAGCAAAATAGAGCATTTGTTTTGAGTTTCAAGTGGTTGTGGCAGTCGTTGGCTTTAGTTGGCAGTGACAAGGAAATGATGAAAAAGAAGATTAGAGAAGTAGAAACGCTTTCAAATCATTACCCAATGGAAACGCCCTAATAAGCATTTTTAACGGTGTCGGTTCAATCTTCTCCGTTCTGCATAGGTTTTGGTTTTGCCATGCAACTCTCATAGTTTAATTTTGCACCGAACAAAAAAGTAAGAATTATGAGATGCACTTTCAAGACAGTCTTCTATGTAAATGGAAGCAAGGAGAGAA
>URLG01000017.1 GCA_900548535.1 Candidatus Segatella intestinihominis
CTGGCATCAAGGAGGGACAGAGCGTGAAGCGTACTCACCGTATCGCTTCTATCCGTGTGAACGACAACTTCCTCGGACGTGTCGTTAACCCTCTGGGTGAGGCTATCGACGGACAAGGCGACATCGACCTGACTGGTGCCTTCGAGATGCCATTGGACCGCAAGGCTCCTGGCGTTATCTATCGTCAGCCAGTGAAGGAGCCATTGCAGACAGGTCTGAAGGCTGTAGACTCTATGATTCCTATCGGCCGTGGTCAGCGTGAGCTTATCATCGGTGACCGCCAGACAGGTAAGACAGCCATCGCCGTCGATACCATCATCAACCAGAAGAGTTTCTATGAGGCAGGCAAGCCAGTATATTGTATCTATGTAGCCATCGGTCAGAAGGCTTCTACCGTTGCAGCATTGGTACAGAACCTCAAGGAGCATGGCGCACTGCCATATACCATCATCGTAAGTGCTACCGCTGCCGACCCAGCAGCCATGCAGTACTATGCACCATTCGCTGGTGCAGCCATCGGTGAGTACTTCCGCGACCGTGGTTACTCTGCTCTCGTGGTATACGATGACTTGAGTAAGCAGGCTGTGGCTTATCGTGAGGTATCTTTGATCCTCCGTCGTCCATCAGGACGTGAGGCTTACCCTGGTGATGTGTTCTATCTCCACTCTCGTCTGTTGGAGCGTGCAGCTCGTATCAACGACCAGCAGGAGGTAGCTGAGCAGATGAACGATCTGCCAGAGTGCATGAAGGGCCACGTGAAGGGTGGTGGTTCATTGACCGCTCTTCCTATCATCGAGACCCAGGCAGGTGACGTCTCTGCATATATCCCAACCAACGTGATCTCTATCACCGATGGTCAGATATTCTTGGAGACCGACCTCTTCAACCAGGGCTTCCGTCCAGCCATCAACGTAGGTATCTCCGTATCTCGTGTGGGTGGTTCGGCTCAGATCAAGAGTATGAAGAAGGTGGCTGGTACACTGAAGATTGATATGGCTCAGTATCGTGAGTTGGAGGCTTTCTCTAAGTTCTCTAGCGATATGGATGCTGTGACTGCGATGACCTTGGACCGTGGTCGTAAGAACGACAAGCTCCTCATCCAGCCTCAGTATTGCCCAATGCCAGTGGGCGAGCAGGTGGCCATCCTCTATTGTGGTGTACACGGCTTGATGCACGAGGTGCCAATGGACAAGGTGCGTGAGTGCCAGGACCAGTTCCTCGACGCTATGCGCAGTCAGCATGCCGATGTCATCGAGACTTTGGGCAATGGTCAGCTCACCGACGACGCCATCAAGGCTGTCGAGGCTACCATGGCAAATGTAGCAGGACAATATAAAGCGTAATAGCCTATGCCGTCGTTGAAAGAGATTAAGACTCGCATCGCCAGCGTCAACAGCACCCGCAAGATTACGAGTGCCATGAAGATGGTGGCTTCGAGCAAGTTGCATCATGCTCAGGTAGCTATCCAGAATATGCTGCCTTATGGGAACATGCTGGAGCATATCCTCAAGAGTTTCTTGGTGAGCACTCCTTCCATCCAGTGTGAACTGGAGGTGGAGCATCCTGAAACCAAGCGCGTGGCGCTCGTGGTATATAGCTCCAACAGCTCCCTGTGTGGTGGATTCAACTCGAATGTCATCAAGATGATGATGCAGACGGTGGACGAGTACAAGGCTCAAGGCATTGACGACATCACGGTATATCCGATAGGAAGAAAGGTAGCTGAGAAGGCTCAGAAGTTGGGCTTGAAGGTGGCTGGTGACTACACCGAGCTTGCCGACAAGCCAAACTCTTCTGACTGCGCCGACATCGCCCGCAACCTGGCTAAGCAGTATGCTGCCGGCGAGCTGGACAAGGTGGAGATGATCTATCACCACTTCAAGAGTGCCGGTTCTCAGATTCTCACACGCAAGACATTCTTGCCTATCGACCTCAGCACTGAGGCCATCGGCGAGGACAATGACCGCGACCTGACTACGAATGTGGCTACTGCCAAGGCGCAGGAATACTTGCGCAAGAAGCAGGAGGCAGAAGATGAGCGCCAGAGTTCGGAGGCTAAGCCGCTGAATGATGACTTCATCGTGGAGCCAGACTTGGAGACGGTTCTTGGTGTCTTGATTCCTAAGCAGTTGCATCTGATGCTCTATACAGCCTTGCTCGATAGCCAGGCTAGTGAGCACGCAGCCCGTATGGTTGCCATGCAGACTGCTACGGATAATGCCGATGAACTCTTGCGTACGCTCAACTTGCAGTACAACAAGAGTCGTCAACAGGCCATTACTAATGAATTGCTCGATATCGTGGGAGGAAGCGTGAATAATTAATAATTAATAATTAAGAATTAATAATTAATGATTTGTTCTTGATTGTTATTTATCGCTTCCTTTCAGAAGACTATAAAAGGCGAGATGTAGCTCGTTAGAGGAGATACGTCTCGCCTTCATATTATACTATGAACACTTTTTAAATGATTATATTATAAACCTTTTTTATTTATTATCAGATCATGAATAACACAAAAAAGAAAATCAAATTCGTTTGGATTGTGTTCATCTCTATGTTTGTAGAGTTCTTGTTCACATCTATGAGTTACTGAACGAAGTGATGCTTCTCATTCATCTGAGAGCTATTGCTCCAAGTAACGTTTGATGGCTCGGATAAAGGTTTCACCGTATTTCTTTACCTTGAAGTCGCCGATGCCATGGATCAATCCGAATGCCTCGAGCGTAGTAGGTCGCATGGCGGCTAGCTCGTGAAGGCTCTTGTCGGAAAGTACGATATAAGGAGGGTAACCCTGTTCGTCGGCCAGGCGCTTACGTAGTTTGCGCAAGGTTTCGAAGAGCGTCTTATCCTCCTTGTTTTGTGCCTCCTTGCCAGCTGTATGTACATCTGCAGTCATCTCTTCTTCGCCAGCAAAGTGGATGCGAGTGGCATGCACTCTTGGCACGCCACCTTCTGCCGTGACGCTTTGACCGCGGCGAGTCTTGCCTTTGCCCTTGAGCTGTTGCTCATCTCGCTCTATATAGGCTAGCGAAACATGGTGATTTCCCTTCAGCACTTGCCATCCCAATGGCGTAACCTTCATCTCGTTGTGCGCATTATAGGCTATCTCAAAGAATCCCATTTGTAGCATTTGCAGGAGATAGGCTTGCCAATCGCGCACGCTGGTATCCCTGCCTGCACCGAATGTCTTCAACTCATTGTAGTGATTGCGCACCACGGCAGGCGTCTGCATACCTCTGAGTATCTCCACGCAGGTGCCCACATGTATCTTCTCCTCGGCTCTTACCATGGCACTCAGCGCCTTCTGCGTGAGGATGGTGCCATCGAAGGTGCGAGGCGGATTCTTGCAAACATCGCAGTTTCCGCATTGGCAGTCAGTGGTTTCGCCAAAGTAATTGAGCAGGATTCGGCGACGGCATACTCTGGACTCGGCATATTCCTCCATACGGCGCAGTTTCTCCAGGTTCACCTCTCGCTGTCCGCTCTCCTCGCAGAAGGAGCGCAGCGTGATGATGTCGCCCATCGAATAGAAGAGGATGGTGTCGGCTGGGGCTCCATCACGTCCCGCACGTCCTATCTCCTGATAGAAACTCTCTATGCTCTTGGGCATATTGTAATGGATAACCCATCTCACATTGCCCTTGTCTATGCCCATGCCGAAGGCGATGGTGGCGCAAATCACCTGCACTTGGTCCATCTTGAAACGCTCCTGCACCGATGCTCTTTGCGTGGCGGAGAGTCCGGCATGATAGGCTTCGGCATTGATGCCATGTTCCTTGAGCTCCTCAGCCACCATCTCTGTGTTCTTGCGTGATAGGCAGTAGATGATGCCTGCATCGTCGGGATGGCTCATGATGAAGCGGTAGATGAACTTCAGCTTCTCCTTCTTGGTGCTCTCTCGGCGCACGGAGAGGCTCAGGTTGGGGCGGTCGAAACTGCTGATGAAGGTTTGCCCCTGGAGATGCAACTGCTGGATGATGTCCTGTCGGGTTATCTTGTCGGCAGTGGCGGTCAGTGCCATCACGGGCACGCCCCTGAACTTCTCGTGGAGCAAGCCCAGTTGCGAATACTCCGGACGGAAATCATGCCCCCACTGGCTGATGCAGTGAGCCTCGTCCACGGCAAAGAGCGAAATCTTGATGTTGCTGAATAGATAGGGTATCTCACTCAGTAGTTTCTCTGGCGAAACGTAGAGCAGCTTCAGTTCGCCTGCCTCGCAGCGGCGACGGATGATGAGTTCGTCGGTGGCATCATTGTTGCTATTGAGTGCCTCGGCAGGAATGCCATTCGCCTTGAGTGCCTCCACCTGGTCGTGCATCAGGCTGATGAGTGGGGATATGACCACAGCCGTACCCTCCATCGCCAGTGCTGGCACCTGATAGCAAAGGCTCTTGCCGCCACCCGTAGGCATCAGCACCAGGCAGTCGTGTCCCTGCATCACCTCTCTGATGATGTTTTCTTGGTTGGGACGGAAGCTGTCATAGCCAAAATAACTCTTTAATATTTCGTTGATTTGCATCGTTTTTTCTTTTATTATTATTGCAAAGGTAATAAAAAATGGTGAGAAATGTTATGTTTGCGTGAGTAAAAGTACGAAAAGTGGACGAAAAAGTTTGTAGTTTGAAATATTTGTATTACTTTTGCGCTAGAAATAAAGGTTTAGAAAATGGCAAAATGTAATGTGAACACCCATGAGCGATTTGCCGACATCCAGATGCTCCGCTATGAGTTGAAGGGATTTGAGGACTTGTCGCTCAACCAGAAATTGTATATTTACTGTCTTTCGAAGGCTACCCTGATGGGACGCGACATCACGTTCGATCAGCAGGGCAAGTACAATCTGCGCATTCGAAAGACTCTGGAGGCTATCTTCCAGCATTATCAGGGTAACCGAGAGAGTGAGGAGTTTCAGGCTTTCGTGGTCTATCTGAAGCGTGTGTGGTTCGCCAGCGGCATCCATCACCACTATGGCTGCGAGAAGTTTGTACCTGGATTCTCCGAGGAATATTTCTATCATTTGGTAGAAGGCATCGCCGACGACAAGTTGCCGCTGAAGAGAGGGGAGAACAAGGAAGACTTGCTCGATGAGCTTGTACCCGTCATCTTCGACCCAACCATTCAGCCTAAGCGTGTGAACCAGACCGATGGCGAGGACTTGGTTCTGACATCAGCCTGCAACTTCTATGAGGATGTGACGCAGGAAGAGGTGGAACGCTTCTATGCCAAGATGAAAGATGCCGACGACCTTACGCCTCCTTCCTACGGCTTGAACTCCAAACTCACCAAGCGCAATGGCGAGATGGTGGAGCTGACCTGGAAGGAAGATGGGCTCTATGGTGCAGCCATCAAGGAGATTGTGGCTTGGTTGCTCCGTGCGCAGAAGTTTGCGGAGAATGAGGGACAGAAGCATATCATCGACCTCTTGGTGAAATACTATCGCACGGGCGACCTTGCCGACTTCGACAGATACAGCATTGCCTGGGTACAGCAGCACGAAGGACTGGTGGATTTCATCAATGGTTTTATCGAAGTATATGGCGACCCATTGGGACTGAAGGGTACTTGGGAAGGCATCGTGGAATACAAGGACTTGGAGGCTACCAAGCGCACCCAGACCATCAGCCAGAATGCGCAGTGGTTTGAGGACCATTCGCCAGTAGACCCACGCTTCCGCAAGCCAGAGGTGAAGGGCGTTACAGCCAATGTCATTTGCGCTGCCATGCTAGGGGGTGAGGAATATCCAGCCTCTGCCATCGGCATCAACCTGCCTAATGCCAACTGGATCAGACAGGAACATGGCTCGAAGAGCGTTACCATCGGCAATCTGACCGATGCTTACAATAAGGCGGCGCAGGGCAATGGATTCAGAGATGAGTTTGTCATCGACCAGCCTACCATCGACCTCATCAATCAGTATGGCGACATCACCGACGACCTGCACACCGACCTGCACGAGTGCTTGGGGCATGGCAGCGGACAACTCTTGCCTGGCACCGACCCAGATGCACTCAAAGCATACGGCAATACCATAGAGGAAGCTCGTGCCGACCTCTTTGGTCTCTATTATGTAGCTGACCACAAACTCGTGGAGCTTGGTCTTACCCCTAACGACGAGGCATATAAGGCTCAATATTACACCTACCTGATGAATGGTTTGCTCACCCAGACCATCCGCATCAAGGAGGGCGACAAGATAGAGGAGGCGCACATGAGAAACCGTGCCCTCATAGCTTGGTGGACCTTGGAGCATGCCGAGGGAGCCGTTGAGCTTGTTCAGGAAGAAGTGAGCTATGCTTCTGCCGATGAGGCGCTGAAGGATGCTGAAGGCAATATCATCTCTACTCGTACCTATGTGAAGGTGAATGATTACGCCAAGCTCCGCCATCTCTTCGGTGAACTGCTGGCCGAGATACAGCGCATCAAGAGCGAGGGCGATTACGAGGCTGCCCGCCAGTTGGTGGAGAAGTATGCCGTCAACATTGACCCTGACTTGCATCGTGAAATCCTGGCTCGCTACAAGAAACTCAATCTGGCTCCATACAAGGGATTCATCAATCCAAAGATGGACTTGGTATTCGATGAGCAGAATGATGTGAAGGACGTAGTGGTAAGTTATGAAGAGGGTTACGCAGAGCAAATGCTGCGCTACTCTGAGGAATACGGAACATTGTAAGTTAGGAGTTAGAAGTTAGGAGTTAGGAGTTAGGAGTTAGGAGTTAGGAGTTTTAAGTTATGATAGATAATAAGAACGAAGAGTTTCCTGTCGTGGACGAAATGGGCAATATCTTGGGTGCCATCACCCGAGGTCATGCCCACGATGGGAGCAAGATATTGCATCCAGTGGTTCACTTGCATGTATTCAATAGCCAGGGAGATTTGTATCTGCAGCATCGCCCAGCCTGGAAGGATATTCAGCCCGATAAATGGGACACGGCATGTGGAGGTCATGTGGATCTAGGCGAGAGCGTGGAGCAAGCCCTGCACCGAGAGGTGAGAGAAGAACTGGGCATCACCGACTTTGAGCCAGAGTCTCTGGGACATTACGTCTTTGAGAGCAAGCGAGAGAAAGAGTTGGTGTATGTGCATCGCTGCATATACAATGGCGAGGTGAAGCCGAGCGAGGAAGAACTTGCTGGAGGCAGGTTCTGGTCTAAGCAAGAAATCCTTGACAATATGGGCAAGGACGTCTTCACTCCTAATTTTGAAAATGAATATCGCAAGTACTTTGTATAACATCATAAATTTATCATCGGAACTTAGTCGGAATTAAATCGGAACATAAATGATTCTTCCGTTTAAAATCCGACTAAGTTCCGATGATTTTTATATTTATATCTCCACGATTCCCTTGAGAGCACCACGAGCTATCTTCTCGAAGTCTTCTCCGAAATCACAGAAGCGCATCACGCTATTGATGGCAGCATGCTTCACACCCATGTTGTCGCCCTGAAGCACGGCGGCAGCTTGGTCCAGAAACTCATTGATGCCACGCTCGTTAGGCTCTTGCCCCTTGGCAAAGAGGCGGGAGAGCAGATGGAATCCTGCCATCTCGTAGAGCGGCTTGTCGCTGGCTATCCATTGATAGGCGATGACGGGCGCATACTCCACGTTTTGCAACAAGTTGAATACCAGCATTTCAACCATTTCTTGATTGTTGACCTGCTCCATCCAGAGATCGGTAATCTCAGCCAGCATTTTGTCTGCCGGCATAATCAATGTGGCTAGAATCTTGCATTCACGGATGTCTTCCTTCCATAGCTCGATGGCCAGGTCATAGTCCTTTCCATATTCCTCAGCCATCTTTTTGAGTTCGGTGAAGGGAACGCCCCAATTGATCTTATATCCCAGTCCCTTCTCGCGCATGGATTGCGAGCCGGGACCATTCATCAACAAGCGAAAGCTTCGCTTGATTTCCATTAACTTCTGATGTGTCTGTTCGTTCATTATTCTGTTTTTATTTTTTCAATGTAGTGCAGAACATGTTTTATAGTTTCAAAGATTTGCAGAACATACCCTCAAACTGCTCTTCGATATGGGCAGGTTTGTTCTTGAAGATGCCAAAGATGGCACTTCCGCTTCCGCTCATGGCTGCATAGCTGGCTCCGAGCTGATAGAGCTTTTCCTTGATTTCTGCCAGTTCGGGATGCATGGCAAAGATAGGAGCCTCGAAGTCGTTGATGAGTTCGTCCTTCCAAGTGTCGATAGGTTGGCGCACGATGTTGCGGCAGCACTTGGCAGGCTTCTTAGGGGTGATGGCAGCGTAAGCCTCCTTAGTGCTCACGGCGATGTCGTCACGCTTCACGATGACGATGTGATAGCCGTGCAGGTTGTCGTTAGGACCGCTTACTGGCATCAGTTGCTCGCCGATTCCCTCGGCATAGCAGGCGGTGTCGCCATCTTCAGGATTGGCAGAGATGAAGAAAGCGCAGTCGGCACCGAGCTTGGCTGCATATCGCTCCATCTCAGGATTGCCGATGTTGAGGCGGAATCGCTCATCCAGCAGACGAATCATATAGGCTGCGTCAGCCGAACCGCCACCCAAACCAGCCTGTGAAGGAATGCGCTTTACGAGGTGGGTATGGATGCGAGGTATCTGGAAGTCGGCGGCAAGCAGGTTGTAAGCCTTTACTACCAGGTTTTTCTGCTCGTCACAGTCCACGGCATTGCCCGTTACCTTCAGGTCGCATGCCACTTCACTAGGAAATTCTTCGCCCATGAGCTTAATCTCGAGGGCATCGGTGAGAGGTATAGGATAGAATACGGTCTCCAGATTGTGGTAACCATCCTCTCGCTTGCTAACTATGTTTAAGCCAAGATTGATTTTGGCGCAAGGAAATGTAATCATATTCTTGTAGTTTAAAAATTGATGATGCAAAGATACAAAATTTTGGGATAGAATCCTCCTTATTTGTTATAAAAAAGGTAAAAAAGAAAGGAGATAAGGAATATCTTTTGTATCTTTGCATCCTATTTAAATAATAATGATATGAAAAAGGGTGACAAAGTAAGATTCCTGAGCGAAGTGGGCGGCGGAAAGGTTGCTGGCTTCCAGGGCAAAGATATTGTGTTGGTAGAGGATGAGGATGGATTTGAGATTCCTATGCCTATCAACGAGGTGGTAGTGGTAGAACAGGACGACTACGCCATGAGCAAGATGATCTCGGCTAAGATGGATGCGCAGAAGAAAGCTGCCGAACATGCCGATACCGAACTTCACAATGACAGCCGCAGTATCAAGGCTATCCTCAACGAGCATGACGCCGATGTGGACATGAACGTGGAGGAATATGATGCTGCCGACCGTGAGATTACTTATCGTGCGCAGGCACAGGAGCGCCAGGGCGGCAACAAGCTCAGCGCCTATCTCGCCTTCGTGCCTATCGACATCAAGGATGTGACCAACACTCGCTTTGAGACTTATCTGGTGAATGATAGCAACTACTATCTCCACTATACCTACCTCACAGCCGAGGGCAATGCCTGGACGCTGAAGGCAGAGGGCGAGATAGAGCCAAACACCAAGCTCTTCGTGGAGGAGTTTGGCAGGGATGCACTCAATGAGATGGAGCACGTAGCCATCCAGATGATAGCTTTCAAGCGTGACAAGTCGTTCCTCTTGAAGCCTACTACTGACGTACAGTTCCGTCTGGACCCAGTGAAGTTCTACAAGTTGCATCTCTTTGAGGAGAATGATTTCTTCGAGACACCTGCCCTCATGTATACCATCGTGGAGAATGATGAGGTGGCTCGCCCATTGGTAGTGGATGCCAAGCGCCTCAAGGAGCAGATGTACAAGGAAGAGAAGGTGGTGGCTAACACCAGCAAGAAGAAGAGCAAGAAGGATGATGGCACGCTCGTAGTAGACCTTCATGCCGATGAGGTGCTTGAAACCACAGCAGGAATGAACTCAGCAGATATACTTCATTATCAGATGGATATCTTTAAGAAGACAATGGATGAGAACCGTAAGAAGAAGGGACAGAAGATTATCTTCATCCACGGCAAGGGCGAGGGAGTGCTTCGCCAAACCATCATCCATGAGCTCAATTATCGCTATAAGAGTTGCACCTATCAGGATGCTTCCTTCCAGGAGTATGGCTATGGTGCCACACAGGTAACGATTAAGTAATCATAAATTTCAATTTTCAATTTTCAAAAAGAAAATGAAGTACGGATTTATTAAGGTGGCGAGTGCCATCCCTGCCGTCAAGGTGGGCGATGTCATCTTCAATACCCAGCAGATAGAAGACCAGATAGCCCAGGCAGAGGGCAGGGGCGTGGAGATCATCACTTTCCCAGAGTTGTCCATCACAGGTTATTCCTGTCAGGACTTGTTCCGCCAGCAGATGCTCTTGGAGACATCTGAGCAAGCCATCATGATGCTGCTCGATTTCTCCAGAAAACTCGACATCATCAGCATCGTGGGCGCACCAGTAGTGGCAGGCGACTTGCTGCTCAACTGTGGCATCGTGATCCAGCATGGTCAGATTCTTGGCATTGTGCCAAAGACTTATCTTCCTAATTACAGTGAGTTTTATGAGAAGCGATGGTTTGCCTCAGCGCAAGACCTTCGCAATTGCGAGATACGCTTTGCCGGACACAAGGTAAGGCTCACCCCAGATGTGCAGATATTCCGCACCTACGATGGGGTGCAGTTTGGCGTGGAGATATGCGAGGACGTATGGGCACCCGCTCCTCCTAGCAATAAGCTTGCCTTGGCAGGCGCTGACCTCATCTTCAATCTCTCGGCAAGCGATGAGTTGATAGGCAAGCATCAGTATCTGAAGAGCCTCGTGAGCCAGCAGAGTGCGCGCACCATGACGGGCTATATCTACAGCTCTTGTGGTTTTGGCGAAAGCACCCAGGACGTGGTGTATGGCGGCAATGCCATGATCTATGAGAATGGTACCTTGCTAGCCGAGGGCGAGAGATTCTCATTGGACCCTCAGATGGTTGAGGCTCAGGTGGATGTGGAGAAACTCCGCTCGGAGCGTCGTACCAATTCCACTTATGTCAACGCCCAGCGCAACATCAAGTATTCGCAGCTTGGCGGACAGTTTGACATTCGCAACATCGATGCATCGCCCGTGGAGAATGAGCGCGACTTCGTATTGGAGCGTGAGGTGAATCCACATCCATTCATTCCTACCAGTAGCGATATGAATGCATCGTGCGAGGAGATATTCAATATCCAGCTCATGGGACTTGCCAAGCGCATCGTCCATACCCATGCCAAGACCGTGGTAGTGGGCATCAGTGGTGGCTTGGATTCCACCCTTGCCTTGCTCGTCTGCGTCAAGGCTTTTGATAAGCTCAAGATGAATCGCAAGGGCATTGTGGGGGTCACCATGCCAGGTTTTGGCACCACCGACCGTACCTATAATAATGCCATCTCGCTGATGCAGAGCCTCGGCATCACCATCAAGGAGATTAGCATCGCCAAGGCTGTGACCCAGCACTTTGAGGACATCGGTCATGATGCCTCCGTCCATGATGTTACTTACGAAAATTCACAGGCTCGTGAGCGCACGCAGATATTGATGGACCTTGCCAACAAGATGGGCGGTATGGTCATCGGTACGGGCGACCTCTCTGAGCTAGCCTTGGGTTGGGCCACCTATAACGGTGACCACATGAGCATGTATGGCGTGAATGCCAGCATCCCAAAGACTCTCATCCGTCATCTCGTGAATTATGTGGCAGAGAGTGGAGTGGACGAGCAGAGCCGCATCACCCTGCGTGACATCATCGACACGCCTATCAGTCCTGAGTTGATACCAGCCGATGAGAATGGCAACATCAAGCAGAAGACCGAAGACCTCGTGGGACCATACGAACTCCATGATTTCTTCCTCTATTACTTCTTGCGTTTCGGTTTCCGTCCTGCCAAGATCTACATGCTTGCCAAGAAGGCATTCATTGATACAAGGGTTGAACGAGTTAAGATAAGCGACAACGACCCAGATAGTTATGATGAGGATACCATCAAGAAATGGCTGAAGACTTTTGTCCGTCGTTTCTTCAATCAGCAGTTCAAACGCAGCTGTTTGCCAGATGGCCCTAAGGTGGGAAGTGTGAGTCTGAGCCCTCGTGGCGACTGGCGCATGCCATCGGATGCCGCCTCAACCATTTGGCTGCAAGAAGCAGAGGATTTGTAAAAAATCGTTGTTATATTTGGGTAAAACATATTTTTTTAGTAACTTTGCGCCCAAAAGTAAAAACAATAAAAATAAATAAATAGAATATGGCTAAGAAATTTGCCGAGCATAATGGTCTGAATTTGACAAAGACCAACAATGACGTTTTAGCAGAGTGGGAGAAGAATGACATCTTCCACAAGTCTATTGATGAGCGTGAGGGATGCCCTCAGTTCATCTTCTTCGAGGGTCCTCCATCAGCTAATGGCCACCCTGGTATTCACCACGTGTTGGCTCGAAGCATCAAGGATACTTTCAATCGTTACAAGACAATGAAGGGTTTCCAGGTTCACCGCAAGGCTGGATGGGATACCCACGGACTGCCTGTGGAGTTGGGAGTAGAGAAGGAACTCGGTATCACCAAGAAGGATATTGACAACAAGGCTTCTGAGAAGTATATCTCTACAGAGGACTACAACCACAAGTGTCGTGAGAATGTGATGAAGTTTACAGCCGAGTGGCGTGAGCTGACTGAGAAGATGGGTTACTTCGTGGACCTCGATCATCCTTACATCACTTACGACAACAAGTATATCGAGACTCTTTGGTGGCTCCTCAAGCAGCTTTATAACAAGGGCTTGCTCTACAAGGGCTATACCATTCAGCCATATTCTCCAGGTGCAGGTACAGGTCTGAGCTCTCATGAGTTGAACCAGCCTGGTTGCTATCGTGACGTGAAGGACCTCACCACCACAGCTCAGTTCCTCATCAAGGATCCTAAGGCAGAGTGGACCAAGTGGGGCAAACCATACTTCATCGCATGGACCACAACCCCATGGACATTGCCATCTAACGTGGCTCTCTGTGTGGGTCCTAAGATTGACTATGTAGCCATCGAGACATACAATCTCTACAATGGTGAGCCTATGACCCTCATCATGGCAGAGAGCCTGATTACTTCTTACTTGAAGGCTGACCAGGAGTGCAAGGAGGGCGACCTGCTGCCATTCGACAAGGAGAAGAAGCAGTGCCCTTGGCGCATCATCGACCACATGAAGGGTACCGACCTCGAGGGCATGCACTATGAGCAGCTCCTCCCTTGGGTAAAGCCTTGCGAGAAGGTAGACCTGTTCGCTCCTCAGTTTGTAACTGACTATGCGGCAGCTCACAAGGACAAGGTGTTTACATCAGAGGATGGTCGCGACCAGTTCGTGGAGATGGAGAGCGAGGCTTTCCGCGTAATCCTCGGCGACTACGTTACTACAGACGATGGTACAGGTATCGTACATATCGCACCTACATTCGGTGCCGACGATGCCAAGGTGGCTAAGGATGCCAACATCCCAGCCCTATACCTTATTAATAAGAAGGGCGAGACCCGCCCAATGGTTGACCTCCAGGGTAAGTTCTACCTCCTGGAAGACCTCGATGCCAACTTCGTGGCAGCTTGTGTCAACAAGGAGGCTTACGCTCACCACGCAGGCGACTACGTGAAGAATGCTTACGATCCACAGTTTAATGTGGATGGTGTTTGGGACAAGAAGGCTTCTGACAAGGCAGAGGACCTGAACATCGTGCTCTGCTACGAGTTGAAGCAGGAGGGCAAGGCATTCAAGAGCGAGAAGCATGTACACAACTATCCTCACTGCTGGCGTACCGACAAGCCTATCCTTTATTACCCATTGGATAGCTGGTTTATCAAGGATACAGCTCGCAAGGAGCGTATGGTAGAGTTGAACAAGACCATCAACTGGCAGCCAGAGAGCACCGGTACAGGTCGTTTCGGCAACTGGCTTGAGAACTTGAACGACTGGAACCTCTCTCGTTCTCGTTTCTGGGGTACTCCATTGCCAATCTGGCGTGACGAGAACCGTGGCGAGAAGTGCATCGGCAGCTTGGAAGAGCTTTATGCTGAGATCGAGAACTCAGTGGCTGCTGGCATCATGAAGAGCAACCCATTGAAGGACAAGGGCTTTGTTGTTGGCGACTACAGTCAGGAAAACTATGATAAGGTAGACCTCCACCGTCCATACGTAGACAACATCGTATTGGTCAATGACGAGGGCAAGCCAATGTATCGTGAGAGCGACTTGATCGACGTTTGGTTCGACTCAGGTTCTATGCCTTACGCCCAGCTCCACTACCCATTCGAGGGTGAGATGGCACGTGGCACAGAGGCCGACCGCAATGCACTCATTCACAGCACTTACGAGGGTTATGCTATTCCTCCTAAGTTCTATCCTGCCGACTTCATCAACGAGGGTGTAGACCAGACCCGTGGTTGGTTCTTCACTCTGCACGCCATCGCTACCATGGTATTCGACAGCGTAGCCTTCAAGAATGTGATTTCTTCAGGTCTCGTACTCGATGCCAAGGGCAATAAGATGAGTAAGCACGTGGGCAACGTAACCAACCCATTCGAGATGATCGATAAGTATGGTGCCGACCCAGTACGTTTCTATATGATGACCAATAGCGAGCCTTGGGACAACCTCAAGTTCGACCCTAATGGTGTGGACGAGACTCGTCGCAAGTTCTTCGGTACATTATATAATACCTATAGCTTCTTCGCCCTCTATGCCAACGTGGATGGTTTCGACCCACAGGCAGCTCAGGTGGCATTGGAGAAGCGCCCAGAGATAGACCGCTGGATCCTCTCTTCACTCAATACCTTGGTGAAGGGTGTGGATAAGGAATTGGCAGGCTACGACCCAACTCGTGCAGGCCGCTTGATCGACGCATTCGTCAATGACGACCTCTCTAACTGGTACGTTCGCTTGAACCGCAAACGTTTCTGGGGCAAGGAGATGAGCGAGGATAAGCTCAGCGCATACCAGACATTGTACACCTGCTTGATGACAGTGGCTAAGCTCTTGGCTCCATTCGCTCCATTCTATGCCGATGAGTTGTATCACGACTTGGGTGGCGAGTTGGAGAGCGTACACCTCGATAAGTTCCCTGTAGCTGATGAGGCTGCTATCGACCACGACTTGGAGGAGCGCATGGCCATCGCCCAGAAGATTACCTCTATGGTATTGGCTTTGCGCCGCAAGGTGAACATCAAGGTGCGCCAGCCACTCCAGCAGATTATGATTCCTGCCGTAGATGCAGCCCAGAAGTCACACATCGAGGCAGTGGCTGACTTGCTGAAGAACGAGGTCAATGTGAAGGAGGTTAACTTCATTGAGGGTCAGGGTATTCTGGTCAAGAAGGTGAAGTGTAACTTTAGAGTGATGGGTAAGAAGTTTGGCAAGTTGATGAAGGGCGTAGCAGCCCAGATGTCAGCCCTCGACCAGGAGCAGATTGCTGCCTTCGAGCAGGCTGGTACCATCACGCTCAACGTAGAAGGCCAGGAGGCTGTGGTAGAGGTAGCCGACGTAGAGATCATCTCTGAGGACATCCCAGGATGGTTGGTATCTAACGATGGCAACTTGACTGTGGCCCTTGAGGTAGAGTTGACTCCAGAACTGAAGAAGGAAGGTATGGCTCGTGAGCTTATCAACCGTATTCAGAACCTCCGTAAGGAGACAGGTCTGGAGATTACCGACCGCATCAAGGTAACCGTGGCTCCTAACGATGAGACCAATGCCGCTATCGAGGCATTCGGCGACTACATCAAGGGCCAGGTATTGGCAGATTCTATCGAAATCGGTGAGAACGCAGGCGCGGAGACCGAGTTTGATGAATTTAAGTTGAATATTCTTGTAGAAAAGAACTAAGTGAAATAGAGATAGGCAGTAGGGCTACTCTAAGTCCTGCTGCCTTTTCATGCTTTTCTGCATCTAGAATAAACAATTACAAAAAACTTATAACGGAATAAACAAACTTTATAACAATAATATCTATTAATGACTATGGCTAACGAAAGACTGCGTTATAGCGATGAGGAACTCGAGGAGTTTCGCGCTATTATTAATGAGAAATTGAAAGTGGCTCGTCAGAACTACAAGGAGATGATGACACAGTTAAACCACTCAGACAGCAATGATGTGGTAGACACCTCACCTACCTACAAGGCTCTCGAAGAGGGCAGCGAAGCACAGAGCAAGGAAGAACTCATCCAGATGGCTAACCGCATACAGAAGTTCATCAAGGGATTGGAAGGCGCCTTGGTCCGTATACAGAACAAGACTTACGGCATCGACCGCGAAACGGGTGAGTTGATACCTAAGGAGCGTCTGCGCGCCGTACCTCACGCCACATTGAGTGTAGCTTCCAAGGAGGCTAGAAAACATAAATAAATGGAAAAAACAAGAAAATTACATATCGGATGGCTCGTCACGGCAATGGTGATAGTGCTCTTGGTTATCGACCAGATCATCAAGTTGTACATCAAGACCCACTTTTGCCTTGGCGAGTCTGTTCGTGTTACTGACTGGTTCTACATCGAGTTTGTAGAGAACAATGGTATGGCTTGGGGCATGTCGTTTATCGGCAAGTTCTGGCTCAGCCTGTTGCGCACTGCCGCCATCGTGGCGCTCATCTGGTATCTGCACCGCATCATCAGCCAGGGCAAGCATCGCCTGCTCTATGTCGTCTTGGTGGCGCTGGTGCTCACGGGTGCTGTGGGCAATATGATCGACTCGATGTTCTACGGACTCATGTTTACCGCTTCCTCACCTTATTATGTATCTTACTCGGTACCGTTTGGTGAAGGCTATGCGCCCTTCCTGATGGGCAAGGTGGTAGATATGTTCCGTTTCCCATTCTTCAGCTATACTTGGCCAGACTGGGTACCATTCTTCGGAGGTCAGCACGGCACATTCTTCGATCCCGTGTTCAATTTTGCCGATGCTTGCGTGTCGGTGGGCATCATCACCCTGTTGCTCTTCTGCCGTCCTGAGCTAGAGGAGCTGGGAGAGAGCAGGAAGAAGAAAGAGGAGAAGGCTGTTGAGGCTAAGGCTGCCGATGGCAATAATACTGGAGATAAAAAGCAGGAGGACTAAGCGATGAAGAAGGCATTTCTCTGTATGATGACGGTGCTTGGCATGGCGCTGATGTTGGCTTCCTGCAAGCCTTCGCTGCCTAGCGATGTGCTGTCGAAGGGCAAGATGACCGACATCCTCTTCGACTACCACTTGGCTTTGGCGATGGCTCGCTCTGAGGTGGGTGGCGCTGGCGATGGCAGCAAGGCTATCGCTTACCGTGAGGCTGTGCTCAAGAAGCATGATGTTACTTCGGCTGAGTTTGACTCGTCGATGGTTTACTACATGCGCCACACCGAACTGCTCGAAGCTGTGTATAAGGACCTGGCCGACCGCATGAGCAATGAGACTGTGGCACTGGGTGGCAATGGAAGCACTGGCGAATTTGACAATCTCTCGGCTACGGGCGATACTGCCAATATTTGGAATCAGGCTAGCTCCATGGTCTTGGCACCACAACCTGCATTCAATGAGGTTAGCTTCAAGATAGACGCCGACAGTAGTTTCCATAAGGGCGACAAGCTGATGCTCGATTTTGAGTCTCAGTTCATCTACCAGGATGGTATGCGAGATGGTATCGCACTGCTTGCCATCGAGTTTAAGAATGACAGTGTGGCGCAAGCCATTACTCATATCTCCAGCTCTATGCACTATTCAGTGCAACTGGCTGATAATGATAGCCTAGGCATCAAGAGCGTGAAGGGCTACTTCTTGCTCTCCAATGGCGGCTTCTCTTCAGATATGGGCTCGCAGACCACACTCAAGCTGATGTTCTTGGACCACGTGAAGCTCATTCGCATGCACGCTCAGAAGCCAGTGGCTCCTAGTGAGCCATCTACTGTTGCTCTAGGCGGTGTTCGTCCTGATTCGGCTTCTGGTCCATCCGGTGCTCCAACAGGTGCTTCAGGCGCTCCATCAATATCTAGAGCTCCTGGTGTTCCATCAGGAGCTCCAGTTCCGCCAGCGTCTGGTCCTCGTCCTAATCTCCCAAAGGAGGGCACTCCCGCACCTCCTATCAGAATGATGAAGGCGAAGTAAAGACTGAAATATCTGAATGGAAATGAGAAGATGCGGCGCCCATGTAGTGAGCTTGCCCGATCGAAGCCAACTCACCCAAGCGGTGGTGGAAGTGGAAGAGGGCAGAGTGGTCAACTACTACGAGTTTAGGGATGAGCTGCCGATGACCGAATGGCTGGGCGGCGAAATCAGCGTGGCGAGAGACGAGGAAGGCATTCTCCGAGCCACGTGGAGGAATGAGACATTATAAATGACAAATTATAAACGATAAATCATAAAAAGATAAGAATATGTTAAGCGTAGATCAATTGGAAGATAAGTTGATAGACTTGGCATTTGCTGAGGATATCGGTGATGGCGACCACACAACCTTGTGTTGTATCCCAGAGGACGCCATGGGTAAGAGCCACCTGCTCATCAAGGAAGATGGCGTGTTGGCTGGTGTAGAAATGGCTAAGAAGGTGTTCGCTCGCTTCGACCCTACCATGAAGGTAGAGGTGCTGATGCAGGACGGCACTCAAGTGAAGAAGGGCGACATCGCCATGATCGTGGAGGGTAAGACTCGCTCTTTGCTCCAGACCGAGCGCTTGATGCTCAACATCATGCAGCGCATGAGTGGTATCGCTACCATGACTGCCAAGTATGTGAAGCGCTTGGAGGGTACCAAGACTCACATCCTTGATACTCGCAAGACCACTCCAGGTCTTCGTATGCTCGAGAAGCAGGCTGTGAAGATAGGTGGCGGTATGAACCACCGCATCGGTCTCTTCGACATGATTCTCTTGAAGGACAACCACATCGACTTCGCTGGTGGTATCGACAATGCCATCGACCGTTGCCATGCCTATCTCAAGGAGAAGGGCTTGGACCTCAAGATAGAGATTGAGGTGCGCAGCTTCGATGAGCTCGACCAGGTGTTGAAGCACGGTGGCGTGAACCGCATCATGCTTGATAACTTCTCTGTGCCTGATACCAAGAAGGCAGTGGACATCATCGCTGGCAAGTACGAGACAGAGTCATCTGGTGGCATCACTTTCGATACCATCCGCGACTATGCAGAGCAGGGCGTTGACTTCATCTCTGTAGGTGCATTGACCCACAGTGTGAAGGGCTTGGATATGAGCTTCAAGGCGTGCGAGTAAATGATGAACGAAGCGTGAAGAATTCAATTGTTTTTCAAAAATAAAATGAAGAAGAATATATTGGCGGTGGCTCTCGTGGCTGCCGCTTCTTTTAGTACCATCGAGGCAGAAGCTTGCTCCAACTTCATCGTGGGCAAGAAGGCGTCTGCCGATGGTTCGGTGATCTGTTCTTACAGTGCCGACGACTACGGAATGTTCCAGAATCTCTGCCATTATCCTGCGGCTAAGCATGCCAAGGGCGATATGCGCAAGATTTTTGATTGGGACACCAATAAGTATCATGGCGAGATACCAGAGGCTGCCCAGACCTATAATGTGATAGGCAATATCAACGAGTGGCAGGTAACCATCGGCGAGACCACATACGGCGGTCGAGAGGAGATGGTGGATTCCACTGGTATCATGGATTATGGTTCGCTCATCTACGTAGCCCTCCAGCGCTCCAAGACCGCTCGTGAGGCTATCAAGGTGATGACCACGCTTGCCAATACCTATGGCTATAACTCTGAGGGCGAGACCTTTACCATCTGCGACCCTAAAGAGGCTTGGATCATGGAGATGATGGGCAAGGGACCTGGCGCTAAGGGAGCTGTCTGGGTGGCTATGCGCATACCAGACGATGCCATCTGCGCCCACGCCAACCAGAGTCGCATCGGTAAGTTCAACATGAAGGACAAGCAGAACGTGATGTATGCCAAGGATGTGGTAAGCTTTGCGCGCAGCAAGGGCTGGTATCAGGGCAAGGATGCCGACTTCTCTTGGAAGATGGCATACGCCAAGCCTGATTTCTCTGGTCGTCGCTTCTGCGATGCTCGTGCCTGGGCTATGATGAACCACTTCAAGGACCTGAGCCAGTATGTGGACTGGGCATTGGGCAAGGACCCAAATGCCAAGGATATGCCTCTCTGGGTAGTGCCAGACAAGAAGGTGAGCGTGCAGGACGTGGAGAACGTGATGCGTGACCACTATGAGGGCACACCGCTCTCAGTGGCTGATGGCTCAGACATCGGTGGCGGTATCTGGCAGATGCCATATCGTCCTACACCATTGATGTTTAAGGTGGATGGCAAGCAGTGCTTCAATGAGCGTCCTGTGAGCACCCAGCAGAGTGGCTTTGTCTTTGTGAGCCAGATGCGCTCTTGGTTGCCAAGAGAGATTGGCGGCGTGCTGTGGTTTGGTAACGACGATGCCAACATGGTGGCTTTCACTCCTGTGTATTGCTCATCTACCGAGCGCCCTGAGGCATATAATACCCCTGGTGCCGATGCCGTTCACTTCAGCATGAAGAATGCTTACTGGGTTTGCAACATGGTGAGCAACATGATCTATCCTCGTTATAGCCTCATGTTCCCTAGCTTGAAGGAGGTTCGTGATAGTTTGGACAATAGCTATTTCGCTGCCCAGTCTCAGGTAGAGGCTAAGGCTCAGGAACTCTACAAGCAGGATCCTCAGTCTGCTGTGAAGTATCTCAACGATTATGGCGTGGAGAAGGCTCAGCAGATGTTGGCTCGATGGCAGCAGCTCTTCGAGTTTATCACTGTGAAGTACAATGATATGATCATCAAGCCTACAGATAAGAATGGTACTTTCGAGAAGACCAAGGAGGGCTTGGGTGCTCGCCCAGTGCGTCCTGGTTATCCAGAGCAGTATGCCAAGGAGCTGATTAAGCAGACTGGCGATAAGTTCTTGGTACCAGAGGAGAAGTAATCTCATAGAGGGAAAGCTATCTCCTTTAGGAACCCTTGTTTCTGTTAGGAATCCTCATTTCTATTAGGATTCCTTGTTTCTATTAGGACCCCTTGTTCCTTTTAGGAAAAAATATTACATGCCCGTCAATCGGTAATCTCCCGAATTGACGGGCATTTTCGTCTTTTTCAACCAGGGTCCCGAGGAAAAAATATTTTCTTCGCGAGAAAAAATTATTTTCCTCGGGCCGTTGGATTTTTTTCTTCCCGATGTTTTTTCTATCGTGTAATATAAAGGAGAATAATATTATGAAAAATATTTACTTATCAGAATCGATGCAGAAGCCTCTGTCCACTACTTGGCAGGGAGCAATGCTGGGACAAGAAATAACGGAAGTTATTCTTAAATATGGTTTTATCATAACTTTTTCCTCTCTTTTCGCACGTATGTGGAGAAAATTGTGTAATTTTGCACCCGTAAATAGAAAAGAAAACGAAAAGACATGATAAAAGCAGCACTTTTCGACCTCGATGGGGTCGTTTTCGAGACGGAAACTCAGTATACCGTGTTCTGGGGAATGATAGGCAAGGAATATCATCCTGAGATGCCTGACTTCGCTCATCGCATCAAGGGACAGACCTTGGTTCAGATATATGGCAAGTACTTTAGCGACGATAGCGTATTCGCTCATATCCAGGGATATACCACCCCAGAGGACGAGCAGAAGAAGATCACTGCCCGCCTGGATGAATTTGAGCGCAACATGAAGTATCCTTATATTGAGGGATTTGAAAACTTCATCCAGGACTTGAAGCAGCACGGCGTGAAGTGCGCTGTGGTAACCAGTAGCAATATCGCCAAGATGCTCAATGTATATGAACAGCATCCTGAGTTTAAGTCTTACTTCGACCGAGTGCTCACCAGCGAGGACTTCGCCAAGAGCAAACCAGATCCTGACTGCTATCTGAAGGGGGCGGCATGCTTTGGTGCCAAGCCAGAGGAGTGCGTGGGACTGGAAGATAGCTTCAACGGACTGAAGGCTGTGCGTGCATCTGGGGCTTTCACCCTAGGCCTCGCCACCACCAATAGCCCAGAATCCATCGCTCCATATAGCGACTACGTGATCAATGACTATCAGGGCTTGAGCTACGATGAACTGGTGAGAATCGTCAGCAAATGAGAAAACGATAGCAGATGGAAATCTACTTAGCAAATTAGGATTTTTCAAAATATAACATCAAAAAATGGGATATTTATCAACGGATAAAAAGAAGGTTACCGTGAAGACCTTTGCTGAGATGAAGGCAGCGGGCGAGAAGGTAACCATGCTTACAGCTTATGATTACACCACAGCGGGCATCATCGACGCTGCTGGTATCGACAGTATATTAATAGGTGATTCGGCTAGCAATGTGATGGCAGGCAATGCAGACACACTGCCCATCACCGTGGACCAGATGATATACCATGCTCGCAGCGTGGCTAGAGCCTGCCAGCACGCCTTCGTGGTATGCGACATGCCATTTGGCAGCTATCAGGTGAGCAAGGAAGAGGCTCTGCGCAATGCCTGCCGCATGATGAAGGAGACGGGCGTGGACGCCCTGAAACTGGAAGGTGGCGTGGAAATCGTGGACACAGTGAAAGCGCTGGTAAATGCTGGCATCCCCGTGCATGGACATCTGGGACTGACACCACAGAGCGTCAATAAGTTTGGCGGCTACGGCATCCGTGCCAAGGAAGATGCTGAGGCGGAGAAGCTGATTAGCGATGCCAAGGCACTGGACGAGGCTGGCTGTTTTGCTATCGTATTGGAGAAGGTGCCAGCCAAGCTTGCCGCTGAGGTGAGCCGACAGGTGAAGGCTGTGACCATCGGCATCGGCGCAGGCAATGGCTGCGACGGTCAGGTACTGGTATATGCCGACGCCATGGGCATGACTCATGGATTTAAGCCTAAGTTCTTGCGCCACTTTGCACAGGTGGGCGAGGAGATGACCAAGGGCGTGAAGGCTTACATCGACGCTGTGAAGAAAGTGGAATATCCTTCGGTAGAAGAAAGCTACTAAGAGGGGGAGGCTTCATTATAAATTCTTAATTCAAGAATATGGATACACAGAATACGCCCATTCACATCAAGTTATGGCATAGAGACTTCTGGCGCTTATGCTTTGCCAATCTGCTCTTGATGTCAAGTGTGTATATGCTCATAGTGGGCATACCTAGCTATATGCTCTCTGAGGGCTATGACTCTCAGAGCGTGGGGCAGGTGTTAGGTGCTTATGGCATCGGCATCTTCTTGCTGGGTGGCTGCTGCTCTTATCTGGTGCAGCGCTATCGGAGAAATCATGTTTGCCAATGGGCTATCTTGGGCGTGGTCGTGTGCATCGCCCTGTTTTATTATCTGGAGATGTTCTCGCATCTGAAGGTGGACTTGTGGATGATGATAGCTGTACGCATCGTTCTGGGTGCCTGTCTGGGACTGGCACAGATGACGCTTGCCAGTACGCTCATCATTGATACTTGCGAGTCGTTTCAGCGTACAGAGGCTAACTATATCACTTCCTGGTTTGCTCGTTTCGCTCTAGCCATTGGTCCCTTAGTGGCTGTGGCTGTGGGCGATAGCTTCGACTATAAGTATGTTTTCCCCGTTGCTGGGGTTACGGCGTTGATAGCCTTCGTGTTAGTCATGAGCGCCAAGTTTCCTTTTAAGGCGCCTGCCGAGCACATGCCTAAGTGGAGCTTGGACCGCTTCTTCCTGCCGCAGGGTTTCCCGCTCTTCGTCAATATCGTGATGATTATGACGGTGGTGGGTATCATCTTGAGTTTTCCCCATTCTCTGGCTTGTTATCTCGCGATGATGGCTGGTATGGTGCTTGCTGTCATCGCAGAGAAGTATGCCTTTGCCGATGCCGACCTGAAGAGCGAGGTGATAGCTGGTCTCATCATGATGGGGGCTGCGCTGTTTGTGGCACTGAGCCATTCTTCGCAGAGTAGTATTGAGTTTTTTGCTCCAGTCTTGTTGGGCTTGGGCGTAGGCATCATAGGCAGTCGCTTTCTCCTCTTTTATATTAAGCTAGCCAAGCACTGCCAGCGTGGTACCAGCATGAGCTCATTCTTCCTGTCTTGGGAAGGCGGACTGAGCCTAGGACTTTTTCTGGGGTTCTCCCTGGCTGACCACCCTTCGCCTAAAGTGCTCATGCAGTCGCTGCCAGTATTGGATAAGATAGACCATCCGCTTATCTTCCTGTGCCTGGGCATCCTGCTGGTAAGTCTTCTGGTATATAACTTCCTGGTGCATCCATGGTACATGAAGCACCGCAACAGGTAGACCTTTCTGATAGCCCCATCTGATAGGCCTTTCTGATAGCCCAATCGGAAACAAATGGCGATGGAAGTACCTCAGAAATCGCTAAAATATATGAATTCATCGATGTTTTGGGAAAGCTATTCATTAAAAGTTTCTAAAAATAGCTTTTCTGAAACATTTTTAATATAATTTAGATAGACAAATTCGCCTTTCTCCCCATAATTCTGTAATTTTGCGTTTGAAAATAAGAAAATAACGTATAAAATACAAAGATATTACAATTATGGCAGAAGCTATTGATATCCGTGAATTGAACATACGGATAGAACAACAAAGTCAGTTTGTTACCAATTTGGTAATGGGCATGAACAAGGTCATCGTAGGTCAGAAACACCTCGTAGACTGTCTTCTTATCGGTCTTCTCTCAGATGGTCATATCCTCTTGGAAGGTGTGCCTGGTTTGGCGAAGACTCTCGCAATCAAAACATTGTCACAACTCATCGACGCCAATTATAGCCGCATCCAGTTTACTCCAGATTTGTTGCCTGCCGACGTGATCGGTACGCAAATCTATTCGCAGAAGGACGAGGCTTTCCATGTGAAGCGCGGACCTGTATTTGCCAATTTCGTGTTGGCAGATGAGATCAACCGTGCGCCAGCCAAGGTGCAGAGTGCATTGCTCGAGGCGATGCAGGAGCACCAGGTAACCATCGGCGACGAGACCTTCAAGATGCCTAAGCCATTCCTCGTGATGGCCACACAGAATCCAGTGGAGCAGGAGGGTACCTATCAGTTGCCGGAGGCACAGGTGGACCGTTTCCTCCTCAAGGTCATCATCGACTATCCTAGCATCGAAGAGGAGAAGCTCATCATCCGTGAGAACATCCAGGGCTCGCTGCCTACCGTAACTCCTGTGACTACAGCCGAAGAGATACTCAAGGCTCGCAGCATCGTGGGCGAGGTATATATCGATGAGAAGATAGAGCAGTATATAGCCGACATCGTGTTCGCTACCCGTTATCCAGAACGCTACGGACTGGGCGAGCTGAAGGAGATGATTACCTTCGGAGGTAGCCCACGTGCCAGCATCTCACTGGCCAAGGCAGCCCGAGCTTATGCCTTCATCAAGCATCGTGGATACGTGATCCCTGAGGACGTGAGAGCCGTGGCACACGACGTGCTGCGCCATCGTATCGGACTCTCTTACGAGGCAGAGGCTAGCAATGTGACGAGCGAGGAAATCGTGAGCCGCATCATCAATAAGGTGGAAGTGCCTTGATTTGGTAAGTGAAGAGTGAAGAACGAAGAGTGAAGAAACAACGTTCGGCGACCGAAGGGTAAGCCAATTCGCTTGATTCACTAATCATAAAGTTCAATGTTCAAAATTCAAAGTTCAAAGTAATAAGTTGGATACACAAGATATATTAAAGAAGGTCAGGAAGATCGAAATCAAGACTCGCGGACTGAGCCAGAACATCTTTGCCGGACAATACCACTCCGCCTTCAAGGGCAGGGGCATGGCATTTGCCGAGGTGAGAGAGTATCAGTATGGCGACGACGTGAGAGACATCGACTGGAATGTGACCGCCCGTTTCCACAAGCCCTTCGTCAAGGTGTTTGAGGAGGAGCGAGAGCTCACGGTGATGCTCTTGGTAGACGTGAGTGGTTCGCTCGATTTCGGTACTACGAAGCAGATGAAGCGCGACCTGGCTACCGAGATAGCCGCTACGCTTGCCTTCAGTGCTATCCAGAACAACGACAAGATAGGCGTCATCTTCTTCTCTGACCGTATCGAGAAATACATTCCGCCCAAGAAGGGCAGAAAGCACATCCTCTATATCATCAGGGAGATGCTCGACTTCCATCCACAGAGCCAGCGCACCGACATCGGCATGGCACTGGAATACTTCACCCGCATGATGAAGCGCCATACCACCGCCTTCGTGATCAGCGACTTCTATGACGAGAAAGACTATCAGCACCCGCTGCAGATAGCCAACCAGAAGCACGATGTGGTGGCGATACAAGTGTATGACCCAAGAGCCAAGCAACTGCCCGACGTGGGACTGCTCAAGGTGATGGATGCGGAGACTGGACACGAGATGTACATCGACACCAGCTCCAAGAAGCTCCGCATAGCCCACGCCCAGCACTGGATGTGGAGACAGGAACAGCTCAGACAGCTCCTGGCTAAGAGCAAGGTAGACTGGACTTCGATAGCTACGAATGAGGACTTCTCCAAGAAGTTGCTCGTGCTATTTAAACAACGTGGATAAAATGAAATATTTAAAATATATACTTCTGTTTTGCTTGTCATTGACCCTTGTTAGTGTCAAGGCGCAGACCGTGGAGCAGCGTATCGACTCCCTGCAGATGCTCATCGGTGAGCAGACTCTGTTACATCTCAAGGCGACGGCGCCTCGTGGAGCCAAGGTGGTGATGCCATCCTTCAAGCCCCAGCAGCAGATAACGCCGGGCGTAGAAGTGGTGGAGCAGGGCAAGGACGAGACCAAGCAGATAGGCGACGACCGCATCGAGGTAACGCGCGATTATACAATCACCTCCTTCGATGAGCGAGTATACGCCATCCCGGCTCTCAACGTGAAGATCAATGGCAAGAACTATCACGGCAACCAGTTGGCGCTGAAGGTGCTCACCGTGAAGGTGGATACCGTACATAGCAATCAGTTTTATCCTCCCAAGCCCGTGCAGGAGAATCCTTTCTCCTGGGCAGAGTGGAGCCCGCTGTTTTGGTTGAGCCTGCTGATGCTAATCCTTTGCGGCTGTGTGCTTTATCTGCGCAATAGGCTCAAGAACAACAAGCCTATCATCACCCGCATCCGCATCGTGAAACGAGTGCCAGCCCACGAGAAGGCATTGAGCGAAATCAATGAGATCAAGCAGCACCATACCGTGAGCCAGGAGAGCCAGAAGAAATACTACACCCAGCTCACCAATACGCTGCGCGAATATATAGTGAACCGCTTCGGCTTCAACGCCATGGAGATGACCAGCGGCGAAATCATCGACCGTTTGCGCCAGTCTGGCGACCAGAAGATGATAGACGAGCTGAAGGAGCTCTTCCAGACAGCCGACCTCGTGAAGTTTGCCAAGTACGAGACTCATATCAATGAGAACGATGCCAACTTGGTGAACGCCATCCACTTCATCGACCAGACGAAGACCGACGAGAAACCAGTGGAGGAGAAGATTGTGCCAACGCTGAGTGCGGAAGACAAGAAGTCGCAGCAGCAACGCCAGCTCACCAAGCTCCTGCTCTTGGCAGGCAGCGTGGCAGCCGCATTGATACTGGGCTATGTGATATTCAGCGCATATATGCTGGTATATTAAGTCATTATATGCTGGTATGTTTGAATGCTGGTGTATTAAATAAAGAATTAGAATATGGAATTTGCAAGTAAAGCATATTTTCTGCTACTCCTGTTGCTGATACCCTACATCCTATGGTATTTCCTGTACAGGAAGAAGGGCGAGCCTACGATGCGCATGAGTGATACCCGTATGTATCGGTATGCGCCGAAGAGCATGAGGCAGCGTCTCATCCACTTGCCCATGGTGCTGAGATGTGTAAGCTATGTGCTCATCGTCATCGCCATGGCACGTCCGCAGACCCATAACTCCTGGGACAACCGAACGGTGGAAGGCATTGACATCATGCTAGCCATGGACGTATCTACATCCATGCTGGCCGAAGACCTGAAGCCAAACCGAATAGAGGCAGCCAAGGACGTAGCCACCGAGTTTATCTCCGGTCGTCCTAACGACAATATCGGTATGACCATCTTTGCCGGCGAGGCATTCACGCAGTGCCCTATGACCACCGATCATGCCAGCCTGTTGCGCCTGTTGCACGATACCCGTACCGATATAGCCGCTCGTGGACTCATCGACGATGGTACCGCCGTGGGCATGGGACTTGCCAACGCCGTGAGCCGCCTGAAGGACTCCAAGGCTAAGAGCAAGGTGGTGATACTGCTCACGGATGGTAGTAACAACATAGGCGACATCTCGCCAATGACCGCTGCCGAGATAGCCAAGAGCTTCGGCATCCGTGTATATACCATCGGAGTGGGCACCAACAAAGTGGCACCTTATCCAATGCCTGTGGCAGGAGGCGTGCAGTATGTCAACATCCCTGTGGAGATAGACACCCAGACGCTTCGCGACATCGCACATACCACGGATGGCAACTTCTATCGTGCCACCAACAATGCCGAGCTGAAGAAGATCTATAAGGACATCGACAAGCTGGAGAAGAGCAAGTTTAACGTGACTCACTTCGCCAAGCGCTATGAGGCCTATCAGCCTTTTGCCCTCGGTGCCCTCATCGTATTGCTCATAGAGATATTGCTGCGACTCACGTGGTTGCGCAGGATACCTTAAAGTTAGGAGTTAGGAGTTGGGAGTTAGGAGTTGGGAGTTGTTTCAGCTTCTTTATGAAAAACTCTTTTCTGTTATTAATTAAGAAAGAATAAAAATGTTAAGATTTGAAGATCCAAGTTATCTCTGGCTCTTGTGGCTGATACCCGTGCTAGTGCTGGTAAGGTTGGTGGGCTGGAGACGGAGAAAGGCAAAGCTGAAGAGGCTCGGCGACCCTGAGCTGTTGAAGCAGTTGATGCCCAACATATCTAAATATCGACCTACGGTGAAGTTTGTGCTGATGCTCGCAGCTTTGGCACTGCTCATTGTGATGGTGGCTCGCCCACAGATGGGCAGCAAGATTTCGCACGACAAGCGCCACGGCATCGAGACCATCATCTGTCTCGACATCTCCAACTCCATGTTGGCGCAGGACGTGGCTCCATCGCGTCTTGACAAGAGCAAGATGCTGATAGAGAACTTGGTAGATAACTTCAACAACGATAAGATAGGACTCATCGTCTTCGCAGGAGATGCCTACGTGCAGTTGCCTATCACGTCAGATTATGTATCGGCTAAGATGTTCCTGCAAAACATCAATCCGAGCCTTATCCAGACGCAGGGCACCAACATCGGCGAGGCCATCGCCCTGGCTAGCAAGAGCTTCTCCCAGCAGGAGAATGTGGGCAGGGCTATCATCGTCATCACCGATGGCGAGAACCACGAGGAGGGAGCGCAGGAGGCAGCCGCCGCAGCCAACAAGCAGGGCGTGAACGTCTTCATCTTGGGCATCGGCAATCCGCAGGGAGCACCTATCCCGATGGGCGACGGCTCTTATCTGAAAGACCACTCGGGCAACACCGTGATGACTGCCCTCAACGAGCAGATGTGTCGCGAGCTGGCGCAGGCAGGCAAGGGTGAGTACATCCACGTAGACAATACGAGCGATGCCGAGAGGAAGCTCAATGACGACATCACCAAGCTCCAGAAGGGAGATGTGACGAGCGTGGTATACAGCGCCTATGATGAGCAATTCCAAGCCGTCGGCATCCTGGTTATCCTCTTGCTCATCATCGAGATCTGCATCAATGAGATAAAGAATCCATTGCTCAAGAACATTAAGTTATTCAATAAAATAGGAGTAAAGAAGTAGGCACGGATTACGCGGATTACACGTATATATATGATAAGTGTATGAAGGCAATCATAAACCTGTAAGAATTATAGAGTATGTTAAGATTTAAGATTTTAGCTATAGTTGCGTTGCTGCTCGTGAGCTTTGCCGAAGTGCAGGCTCAGACCGACCGCAACCTGATAAGGCAGGGCAACCGAGCCTTCAGGGGGCAGAAGTGGGCAGCCTCAGAGACCCAGTATCGCAAGGCTATCTCCAAGAATGGGAAGAATCCGCAAGCCATCTACAATCTGGGTTGTGCCTTGCTGATGCAGCAGAAGGATTCTGCCGCCATGGTGCAGTTTGAGCATGCAGCCAAGTTGGAGCCCAACAAGCTGCGCCGCGCCAAGAGCTATCACAACATGGGCGTGGTGATGCAGCAGCACCGTGAGTACGCCCAAGCCATCGGCTGCTATAAGAATGCCCTGAGATGCAATCCGAGCGACAATGAGACTCGCTATAACCTTGCCCTCTGCAAGAAACTGCTGAAGAACCAACAGCAGAACAAGAACCAGCAGAACAAGAACGACAAGAATAAGGATAAGAAAAAGGACAAGAACAAGCAGAACCAAGATAAAAACAAGAATGATCAGGACAAGAACAAGAATGATCAGAATAAGGACAAGCAAGATAAAGACAAGAACAAAAACAATAATAACAACAACCAGCGGAACAAGCAGAACCAAGACAAGATGAGCCGCGACAACGCCGAGCAACTCTTGCAGGCTGCCGTTCAGCAGGAGAAGGCTACCAAGCAGAAGTTGCAGAAGGCCATGAGCCAGCCAAGGCGCAAGGCTTACGACAAGAATTGGTAGTGGGATAGTGATTAGTTATGAGTGATGATTGATTATGATAGCTTATGTTATTTATTGATAATGATTGCTCTTGCTAATCATAAAGTTCAAATTTCAAAGTTCAAATTTCAAAGAAAAAATGAAGAGAATAGGTTGGTATATGATATTGCTGATAGGCTTGCTGGGCTACCAAGTGCATGTGGCGGCTCAGCAGATATCGGTTTCGGCTCCGTCGCACGTGGCGGCAGGCGAAAACTTCCGTGTGGCCTATACCATCAACACTCGTGATGTAGAGGAGTTCAGGTTGGGCGGCGTGCAGGAAGGACTGGAAGTGATAGCCGGTCCTTACACCTCATCGCAGTCTAGCTACCAGATGATCAACGGGCATACCTCGTCGTCATCCTCCGTCACCATCACTTATACGCTCTATGCAGGCAAGAACGGTACTTTCTCCATCGGTGCATCCCATGCGCTGGTGGGGGGCAAGAAGTTGGCGTCTCGTGCGCTCAAGATTACCGTCTCGGGCCATGCCCGCAATGCCGGTGGTGCTCCCAACATGCACGGACAGGACGACTATGATGCGCCTCGTATGCGCCAGGCGGGTTCTGCCATCTCGGGCAGCGACCTCTTCATCAAGGTCTCTGCCAACAAGAAGCGAGTACATGAGCAGGAACCTATCCTCTTGACTTATAAGGTATATACCCAGGTGGAACTCACCCAGCTGGAAGGCAAGATGCCAGACCTCAAGGGATTCCACACGCAGGAAGTGCCTCTGCCACAGCAGAAGACCTTCCATAAGGAGATGGTGAATGGCAAGCCATACAAGTGCGTTACCTGGAGCCAGTACGTGATGTATCCGCAGATGACGGGCAAACTCGACATCCCATCCATCACCTTCAAGGGCATCGTGGTGCAGCAGAATCGCAACGTGGACCCTATGGAGGCATTCTTCAATGGTGGCTCAGGCTATGTGGAGGTTCACAAGGACATCAAGGCGCCAGGCATCAGCATCCAGGTAGACCCATTGCCACAGCGACCAGCCGACTATTCGGGCGGCGTGGGCAAGTTTAACATCTCTGCCACCCTCGACAAGAAGGAAGTAAAGGCAGGCGAACCTATCACCCTCCGTGTGGTAGTGGGCGGCGTGGGCAACCTCAAGCTCCTGAAGCAACCTATCGTCAACTTCCCTAAGGACTTTGACAAGTATGATGCCAAGGTAACCGACAAGACCCGCCTCACCGCCAACGGCGTGGAGGGCAATATGATATACGACTTCCTGGCAGTGCCACGCAACCAGGGCAAGTATACCATTCCGGCAGTCAGCTTCACTTATTATGATACGTCAAGCAATGGCTACAAGACCATCAAGACCCAAGCCTTCGAACTCAACGTGGATAAGGGCGATGGCAACAGTAGCAGTGAGAGCAGCGACTTCAGCAGTCAGGACAAGGACATCCACGCCCTGAAGCTAGGCAAGAGCAAGCTCCACGACATCGACGATATGTTCTATGGCAGCTTTGGTTATTGGACCAGTCTCCTCGTGCCTTTGCTTGCCTTCATCGCCCTGCTCATCATCTTCCGCCGTCGTGCCATCGAGAATGCCGACATCGTGAAGATGCGCTCCAACAAGGCCAACAAGATAGCCACCAAGCGCTTGAAGAAGGCTCACCTCCTGATGCTCAAGGGCAAGCAGGGAGAATTCTACGATGAGGTGCTCCGTGCGCTCTGGGGCTATGTGAGCTACAAGCTCAATATGCCAGTGGAGCAGTTGAACCGTGAGAACATCCGTGAGAAATTGATGGCTCACAATGTGGACGATGCCACCATCGAGAAGTTTACCACCGCCCTGGACGAGTGCGAGTTTGAGCGTTATGCCCCAGGCGATGCGGCGGGCAATATGAATCGTACTTTCGAATCGGCAATGACAGGAATTATGAAGATAGAGAATGCCATCAACTTGGCACGCAAGAATCGCAAGAAGAATGCGGCAGGCTATTCCTTCTTGGTACTGCTCGCCATCATGCTCGGTTTCACCTCCGAGGCTGATGCCATCACCAAGCAGAATGCCGATGCCGAATATCAGAAGGGCAACTACCAGCAGGCCATCCGCGACTATGAGGACTTGCTGAAGACTGGTGCCTCTGCCGATGTTTACTATAACCTCGGCAATGCCTATTATCGCACCGACAATATCACCAAGGCTGTGCTCAATTATGAGCGAGCACGCCTCCTCTCGCCAGGCGATGAGGACATCAACTTCAACTTGCAGTTTGCACGCAGCAAGACCATCGACAAGATAACGCCTGAGAGCGAGATGTTCTTCGTGACCTGGTATAAGGCACTGGTCAACTTCACCAGCGTGGACAACTGGGCTAAGGCTGGCATCCTTGCCATCATCATGGCATTGGTGCTCGTGCTGGTCTATCTCTTCGGTCCGCACATCCTGCTGCGCAAGGTGGGCTTCTTCGGTGGCAGTTTCTTCTTCGTGGTGTTCCTGGTATGCAATCTCTTTGCTTACCAGCAGAAGCAGACGCTCCTGAACCGTACTGGCGCCATCATCATCTCGCCATCGGTGAATGTGAAGAAGACTCCAGCCAAGCAGAGCTCCGATGTTTTCGTGCTGCATGAGGGCACTCGTGTGGATATCACAGACAAGGGCATGAAGGGCTGGCGTGGCATCAAGGTAGGAGATGGCAGAGAAGGCTGGATAGAAACCAAGGCTTTGGAGGAAATCTAGACTTAATATGATAAATAATAAATAATAGAGGATAAATCATTTGATGGATTTTAGTGGAATACAAGACATAGACTTACAGGTGTTGCACTTCTTCAATGGCAGTCATCACCTCTTGCTCGATCAGCTGGTGCAGTTGCTCACTTCGGGTTTCACGTGGATACCGCTCTACATCATGCTCTTCGTCATCGTGATTCGCAACAACGAGACGATGGGGCAGATTGCGTTGGTGGTGGGCGGTGCGCTGTTTTGCGTGCTGCTCTCCGACGGGCTTGCCGATGGACTCATCAAGCCTCTCACAGAGCGCATGCGTCCGCTCAATGACCCGATGGTCAAGGATACGCTCATGGTGCTGCCGGGCATGAACCTGAAGAGCTTCAGTTTCTGTTCAGCCCATGCAGCCAATACGATGGCGATAGCTGTCTTCTTTGCCCTGCTGGTGAGGAGCAAGATGCTTTCGGTTACGCTCGTCATCTGGTCGCTCGTCAACTGCTGGACTCGTCTCTATCTGGGCGTGCATTATCCTAGTGACATCGTCTGCGGATTGCTCCTAGGCTTGGTGGTAGGCATCTTGGTCTATCTGCTTTATCTCAAGATGTATCGCCGCATCTCGCCTAAGATTACGTATATCTCCAATCAGTATACCAGTACGGGATATGACCGCGATGACATCGACATGGTGATGGTCATCATGATGGTCATCGTGCTGTATGTATTGATTAGGGGCGTGGTGATGACATAGTATATATAAATAGGTGATTTTCCTATATATAATAAAGGTGTCAGTATTTAAGTAAGTAAAAAGAAAAAATAACATTCAGATATAATGGATACAAAACATATAAAGATTAGTGATTATAATTACGAATTGCCCGATGAGCGCATCGCCAAGTTTCCTATCGCCCAGCGCGACCACAGCAAGCTCTTGGTCTATAAGCATGGCGAGGTGAGCGACGATGTGTTCTTTCATCTTCCTACATACCTCCCTAAGGGAGCCTTGATGATATTCAATAATACCAAGGTGATACAAGCGCGTCTGCACTTCCGCAAGGAGACAGGTGCGCTTATTGAGGTTTTCTTGATGGAGCCTGCCGAGCCTACCGATTACGAGTTGATGTTCCAGACCGCTGGCCATTGCTCTTGGCTCTGCATGATAGGCAACCTGAAGAAGTGGAAGGAGGGCTCTTTGATGCGTGACTTCGAGATCAAGGGCCATAAGCTCACCCTCCGTGCCACTATGCGCCGTGGAGATGCACTCTCTGCCGAGGCGCAGGAGATGGTGGCTAAGGGTGGAGGCACCAACAACTGGGTGGACTTCGACTGGGATAACGAAAAAGTATCTTTCGCCGAGATTCTGGAGGCTGTGGGCGAGTTGCCAATCCCTCCATACCTCAACCGCAAGACCGAGGAGAGCGACAAGACCACTTACCAGACGGTCTACTCCAAGATCAAGGGTAGCGTGGCAGCCCCTACGGCAGGTCTTCACTTCACCGATGCCGTGCTCCAGGACCTGGATGCCCATGGCATAGACCGTGAGGAGGTAACGCTCCATGTGGGCGCAGGCACCTTCAAGCCAGTGAAGAGCTTGGAGATAGAGGGTCACCAGATGCATACGGAGTATATCGTGGTACATCGCCGCAGCTTGGAGAAGCTCATCCATCACGAGTGCCAGGTCATCGCCGTGGGCACCACCAGCGTGCGCACCATCGAGAGCCTCTATTATATGGGCGTGCATCTCATCAAGCACCCTGGTGCCAGTGAGGAGGATCTGCACGTCAACCAGTGGGACCCATACGAGCTCTCCGAGGACGGCAACTTGGTGGATGGCATCACTCCGATGCAAGCTGTCCAGGCCATCATCGACTACTTGGACCGCAACGGACTGGAGGCTCTCCATTCCAGCACGCAGATTATCATAGCCCCAGGCTATATCTACAAGATTGTGAAGATGCTGGTTACCAATTTCCATCAGCCTCAGAGCACGCTGCTCCTCTTGGTGAGTGCCTTCTTGCAGGGTGGCGATTGGCACAAGGTGTATGACTATGCCCTGGCTCACGACTTCCGATTCCTGAGCTACGGCGACTCATCCCTCCTCATCCCATAGAAAAAGTGAAGAGTGAAAAGTGAAGAGTGAAGAACGAAGAGTAAAGAATTCATTTGCTTTGCTAATCATAAAGTTCAAAGTTCAAAATTCAAAGTTCAAAGTAAGATAGTATGATTTCAGTAGAAGGACTAAAAGTAGAGTTTGGCGTAAAGCCACTCTTCCATGACGTAAGTTTCGTCATCAACGACCGTGACCGCATCGCCCTGGTGGGCAAGAACGGAGCGGGCAAGAGTACGATGCTCAAGATACTCTGCGGCTTGCAGAAACCTACCGATGGCGTGGTGGCTATCCCTAACGATACCACCATCGGCTATCTGCCACAGGTGATGAAGCTACAGGATGATACCACCGTGAAGGAGGAGACTCGCAAGGCTTTCGCCCACAATACCGAGATGAAGGCTCGTCTCGACAAGATGCAGCAAGAGATGGCTGACCGCACTGACTATGAGAGCGATAGCTATGCCCAGCTCGTGGAGAAGTTTACCCAGGAACATGAGCGATACATGATGATGGGGGGCGAGAATTATGAGGCTGAGATAGAGCGCACACTGAGCGGCCTGGGATTCCTCCGCACAGACTTCGACCGTCCTACCAAGGAGTTCTCCGGTGGATGGCGTATGCGTATCGAGCTAGCCAAGATCTTGCTGCAGAAGCCTGACGTGCTCTTGCTCGATGAGCCTACCAACCACCTGGAGATCGAGAGTATCCAGTGGCTGGAGCAGTTCTTGGCGCAGAGTGCCAAGGCGGTGGTATTGGTGAGCCACGACCGTGCTTTTATTAATAATGTAACCAATCGCACCTTGGAGATCACCTGCGGCAGGGTAGAGGACTACAAGGTGAAATACGATGAATACGTGGTGCTGCGCAAGGAACGCCGCGAACAGCAGCTGCGTGCCTACGAGAACCAGCAGAAGGAGATAGCCGACATCAAGGACTTCATCGAGCGCTTCCGCTACAAGCCTACCAAGGCGGTGCAGGTGCAGAGCCGCATCAAGCAGCTGGAGAAGATAGTGCCTATCGAAGTGGACGAGGTGGACAACAAGCAGATGCATCTCAAGTTCCCTCCATGCCTGCGCAGTGGTGACTATCCTATCATCTGCGACGAGGTGCGCAAGGATTATGGCGAGCATACCGTCTTCGACCACGTCACCCTCACCATCAAGCGAGGCGAGAAAGTGGCTTTCGTGGGCAAGAACGGCGAGGGTAAGTCTACGCTCGTGAAATGTATCATGGGCGAAATTCCTTTCACCGGTACGCTCAAGATAGGGCATAACGTGCAGATAGGCTACTTCGCCCAGAACCAGGCACAGCTCCTGGACGAGAACCTCACCATCTTCCAGACCATCGACAATGTGGCTACTGGCGAGATGCGCCTCAAGGTCAATGACCTGCTGGGCGCCTTCATGTTTGGTGGCGAGACATCAGAAAAGTATGTCAAGGTGCTGAGCGGTGGCGAGCGCAGCCGATTGGCGATGATCAAGCTCTTGCTGGAGCCTGTGAACCTGCTCATCCTCGATGAGCCTACCAACCACCTCGACATGCAGTCTAAGGATGTGCTGAAGGAGGCCATCAAGGCATTCGACGGCACAGCCATCATCGTGAGCCACGACCGTGAGTTCCTCGATGGCTTGGTGGACAAGGTATATGAGTTTGGCGGTGGCAAGGTGCGTGAGCACTTGGGTGGCATCTACGACTACCTGCGTGCCCACAATGCCGAGAATATCAATCAGGCGCTTTCGTTAAGTGAAGAGAGAAGAGTGAAGAGTGAAGAATCCAATAGTTCTTCTTCATCCAAAGGTTTATCCGATGCATCTCTTTCAGCTTCTGATGTAACCACTCCAGCCAAGCTCAGCTATGCCGAGCACAAGGAGCAGCAGAAGAAGATACGCAAGGCGGAGAAGGCTGTGAAGGAGTGTGAGGCGAAGATAGAGAAGCTGGAGGCGAGAAAGAAGGAGATTGATGCCCTCTTGATGAAGCCCGAGAATGCCACCAACATGGAACTGGTGACTGAATATACCGAGCTGATGAAGAGCCTCGACGAGGAAAACGAGAAGTGGATGCTGCTCTCCGAGGAATTGGAGGAAATCAGCAAGTAATAAACCTGCCCTCTCAGTATTTCTTGCTGTAGAAAAATATAATAAACCATAATTAAATAAAGAGACAAAAATGAAAATGAAAATGATTATCCCGATGATGATGATCGCTGCCATGCCTATGGGCGTGGATGCTCAGAACAAGTCGGGACTTGTCATGAGCAATCTTGACAAGACCGTGAAGCCAGCTGATGACTTCTATCAGTTTGCCACAGGTGGATGGCAGAAGAACAATCCGTTGCCAGCTGCCTACAGCCGATTTGGTAGTTTCGACCTCTTGGCTGAGAACAACAACAAGCAGATCAATGGCATCCTGACCGAGTTGCAAAAGAAGAAGTACAAGACTGGCACCATCGAGCAGAAACTCTCCGACTTCTATAAGTTGGCTCTCGACGTAGATGCTCGCAACAAGGCAGGCATCGCTCCTGTAAAGCCAATGCTCGATGAGATCTCTGCTGCCCAGACTAAGGCAGATCTCTTCAAGCTTCAGCAGAAGTATGCCGATCAGTCGCTGGGTGTGGATTTCGATACCTATATCGGTGCCGATGACAAGAACGTAACCATGAACATCCTCAATCTGAGCCAGGGCGGTTTGACCCTCGGTCAGAAGGATTATTATATGAACAATGACGCTGCCACCGTAGCCATCCGTGAGGCTTACAAGAAGTACATCGCCAAGATGTTCCAGCTCTATGGATTCTCAGAGGCTGAGGCTCAGCAGAATGCTCAGCGCATCTTCCAGCACGAGACCAGCATCGCCCTCATCTCTAAGAGCCGCACCGAGTTGCGCGACCCTCAGGCCAACTACAATAAGATGACCCTCAAGGAGTTCCAGCAGAACTATCCTAACATTCCATTGGAGGCTCTCTGCAATGCCGAGGGCATCAAGAGCGAACATATCCAGGAGATGATCGTGGGTCAGCCTGCCTTCTTCGCTGGCATCGACAAGCTCAATGCTGCCGAGGATGCCCAGACTCTGAAGGCTCTCATGCAGTGGGGCGTTATCCAGAACTCATCAGCTTATCTCACCGATGAGATTCGTGAGGCCGACTTCGACTTCTTTGGCAAGACCATGAGCGGTCGTCAGCAGGACTACGAGCTCTGGAAGCGTGCCGTTAATCAGGTACAGAGCCAGATGGGTGAGGCTTTGGGCAGAATGTACTGCAAGAAGTACTTCCCAGAGAGCTCTAAGAAGATGATGGAGCAGTTGGTGAAGAACCTGCAGGTGAGCCTGGGTCAGCGCATCGACGCACAGACCTGGATGAGCGACACCACCAAGCTGGCAGCTCACAAGAAACTCGACAAGTTCTATGTCAAGATAGGTTATCCTAACAAGTGGACCGACTATAGCAAGCTCACCATCGACCCTAGCAAGAGCTATTATGAGAACGTGATGGCATGCCGCAAGTTCCGCCTTGCCAAGAGCATCGAGGAGAAGGCTGGCAAGCCTGTGGACAAGGACGAGTGGTACATGACTCCTCAGACCGTGAATGCTTACTACAATCCTACCACCAATGAGATTTGCTTCCCAGCTGGTATCTTGCAGTATCCATTCTTCAATCCTAAGGCTGATGAGGCATTCAACTATGGTGCCATCGGCGTGGTTATCGGTCATGAGATGACTCACGGATTCGATGATCAGGGTCGTCAGTATGATGCTGATGGCAACTTGAAGGACTGGTGGACAGCCAATGATGCCAAGGGATTTGAGAAGCGTGCAGATCTCTATGCTAATTTCTTCTCTAACATCAAGGTATTGCCTGATTTGAATGCCAATGGTCGTTTCACCCTCGGTGAGAACCTTGCTGACCACGGAGGTTTGATGGTATCCTTCAATGCCTTCAAGAACGCTACCGCCAAGAAGCCATTGAAGAACAAGGACGGTTTTACTGCCGAGCAGCGTTTCTTCCTCGCATACGCCGGTGTATGGGGTCAGAATATCACCGAGAAGGAGATTCGTCAGCGTGTTAAGAACGATCCTCACGCCTTGGGCAAGTGGCGTGTAGATGGCGCTCTCCCTCACATCGATGCCTGGTATGAGGCATTTGGTGTAAAGCAGGGTGATAAGATGTTTATCCCAAAGAGCGAGCGTCTTGAGCTTTGGTAATAGATACGCTTTCTAATATAAAGGGTGCGCCCATATCTCATGGGTGCACCCTTTCTGTCTTCAAGGTTAATCTCTATCGGCAGCTTGCCACGCCTAGCGTGGTGGCTACTGCCGTGAGGATAGAGATGACTATTCGCAGGATGGATTTCCAAGTTTCTTTCTTCATGTTCTTTCTATTTAATGGATTGCTTTAATTGATTGATTATCACTTGGATGATTCCTACAGGCCTACGTTGCCAGAGTCTCCTGTGCCGCCATTTTCCGATGTGCTGCCAGAGCCGCCTGGGGTAGTGCCGCCACCGTCTGAGCCGCCGCCAGAAGGGTTGTTGCCGTCAGGGTCTTCCACGTTGCCCTTGTCGCTGGAGGTAACGCTCTTCACCACCTTGCCATCGCGGTCGTAGCAGGTGATGGTGACACTCGTGTCGGCCAGAGCCTGCTTAATCTCCACGCTCGGGATGAAGATGACGCGGCGGGAGGTGATGAGACCTGCGCTCACCTTGCTCACGTCGCTCACCGCAGTGGAGCGGAGACCGAAGCGCATGATGCCCAGGCCAGGGATAGGGATGGAGTGCCCCTCGGTACACCAGGTCTTCACCATGTTGCCGTAGGCGGTGACGCCAGCCTGGATGGCAGCCTTAGGCAGTCCGCTGGCAAGCGAAGCCTGCTCTATCGCCTTGTCCAGGGCTAGCTGGCTATACATCTCTGCCTGCATCACGTAGCCGAAGCGTGGGTTCTTCTCGTCCTTGTTGAACGATAGGTTTCTCTCGATTGCTTTTACTTTAATTGCCATTTCTTTTTCTTGTCTTTTAAAAGGTTAGTAGTATTTTTATTTATTTCTCATTTGCAAAGATACAAAATTTTGGAGCCGAAATCAAGCTTTTTCTCCATTATCTTTCGGAAAAAGTGAGGTTTGGGGGGCTATGGGTAACCCTTTGCTGCCTTTCTCCTCTTGTTGCCTCTCCATCTTTTCCTTCTTGTCCAGGAAGTCACCGAGGTGCTTCACGATGTAGCCTGCCGGATTATGGAGCGGCTTCTGCTTCACCTTCATGTTGTCGGCAAACCACTGCTTGTGGAGCATCAGGTCGTCCAGCTCCGCACGCATCCATATCTTGATGCGCTGGCACATGCTTCTAGCCACCTCGTCCTTCACGCCCCAGCTGTTTTTGAGTCGGAACCAGAGCTTCGTCTGATAGTCGATGAGCTCGGCTTCTCGGCTCGGGGATAGGTGATCGTCCTGGGCGGTGTAAAAGCTGAATACGAGCTTCTTCATGTTGCTCTCGTCACGATCCTGGTTCTGGGAGATGGCGTAGTTGAAGTGTATGTCGCACTTCTTCTGGAAGAAGGCTTGCTCCATCTCTCGGCAGGCTGGTTCCAGCAACTCTTGCTTCACGCTCTTGTAGTTAGGATAAGCCTTGCCCATGCCCAGCAGTTGCCCTAGTTTCCAACATCTGATGGTGGTGTAGCCCAGTGAAAAACTGCCATGATACAGGCGATACATCTGCAGGGTGGCATTACGTTGGAAGCTGAGTAGCGTGGTTAGGTTGATGTTATGGTAGCCCAATTGATTGCTCAGGTAGTAGCGGAGCGTGTCGATGCAGAAGTGGAGATTCACCAGAATGCGCCCATGGCGAGTCTCGAAGTCGACGGAGAATAAGGGAGGGGTGCGAACGTAGTCTAAGATTCCCTTGTTGTTGAAAGGAATCCATAGCTTTTTCTCCGCCATGTCGGTCAGGGCGAGCTTGGTTCTGTTGTAGTGCCCCTTGTTGGGCTCCAGCATGGCGAGTGGGAGCGTGCGATGTCTAACGCCAGAATCCAGCTCTTCGGCTGTAAACTGCACGGTTTTCACTCCCTCTTCCCTTTGCTGTGCAATGGCATCCTTGATGTCTTGCTGGAATGAGGCTAGTAGCTTCATGAGAAGCTTGTTCTCATACTGAACGTAAGGCGTGATACAGAGGCTCTGTACGTTAAGTTCCAAGATTTGATGGCATTCTTCTTGCTTCATCTTGTTTGTTCGTTAAAAATTTATATAAAAGCAGGAAGTATGAGAGGGGGATAAATGCTAAGCCATATACATCTTTACATGCCGCCAGCTACAAGAAAGGGCCGATAAGTAATGACACACGAACACCATCCGACCAGACTCCTTCCTGCCGGATGCTGACGATTTTTTACTTCAGATCTGGCATGGAATGTCTTGTCAGAATTTGTTCGTGTTTAAACTTAGTTCCGGATATTCGGCCTTCCGTAATGAACTAGCTTTGCTTAGCAAATTCTTATTCCACGAAAATCAGAGAAGTGAGCTTCTGTCAACCTATGTCGACGAAGGATATCTCACAACTCGGGTGCAAAGATACGTTTTTTTCTTTTAATATGCAAGCTTTTTCTCAATTATTTTTCAAAAATCTTCAAAAAAGTGTATTTTTCCTTCGAAATCTTCAAAAAAAACGGTTTTTCTCGCACGCGCACGCACTCATTTCTCATTTTATTTTTTATTATACTCATATACTCATATTATGTCTCCGCCAAAAATGCCGGTAACCTTTTGAAAACGAGAAATCTAGAAAAATGTCTGTGGGATTCTTGGTAACCCTTCAAAAGTTAAAGGAAGTATATGGGTAGTGGTTTGGGGGGCTTTTGGGGCACCTTTTTGGGGGCAGGGGAGTTTTTGGGGTACCCCAAAATCCCACTTTTGCAGATATTCCTGATTTCCCTTGTGGGTATGAAATATTTTTTGTAACTTTGCACTGTAAGAAAAATCCTTACATCTTTCCGGAAGAGTGGGGAGCGGGAAAATCGGGCTCAGAGGCTCTGAAAACAGGGGGTGGCGACGAAAAAATATTTTCCTCGGGACAAAAATTTATTTTCCTCGGCACGTTCTGATATTTTCTTCCCCACGTTTTCTATGGGAGGTAGTGGAGAATGAATAATAGATTAAGAAATATATTTATAATCATATTACTAACCTTTAAAATTTTGACAGACATGAGAAAGATTAACATGATCGTAGTGCATTGCACGGCTACCCGCTGCAATCAGAACTACACAGTAGAGCAACTCTATCACGACCACGTGGAGGTGAACCATTGGCGCTTCATCGGCTATCATTTCTACATTCGCCGAGACGGCACGGTGATAGCCACACGTCCCCTAGAGCGCATGGGTGCCCATGCCCGAGGCTACAATGCCTATTCCATTGGCATCTGCTATGAGGGCGGCTTGGATGCTCAGGGCCATTTTGCGGATACTCGCACGCCACCCCAGAAGCAGTCGATGCAGAATCTCATCCTGCGCCTGAAGCGCCAGTTCCCTTCCATCCACGAGATAGTGGGCCATCGTGACCTCCCCGGCGTGCAGAAAGCCTGCCCGTGCTTCGATGCCACGCAGCTGGCGGGGCTGATAATGTGATGTAGTTTTCAAAAATATCTACATTTGTATGGTGAGTGTAGACTATGCAAAAGTACTTATAATTATCGGAATAATACGCTCTTTTGATTCTTTTAACACAAAATTAACACTAGAATAAGCAAATTCTAGCCAAATGTCTGTGTAGAAGACCTTGATTCTTCATTCAGACTCTTTTTGGGAGTAAAAATCATTTTTTTTATATTCAAATAAATAAACAGGTTCTACACTCACCATACAACTATATACGATGAGTTGTATGGCAATTTGTTAATTAAAAAAGAGAAAAAGAATGAAGAGTTTTCGACTCTATATATTAATGTTTGCATTGGCGTGTACCTGCGTATGTGCCAATGCTCAGCGTGTGGCTGTGAAGACCAACATGCTCT
>URLG01000018.1 GCA_900548535.1 Candidatus Segatella intestinihominis
AGGAACGGATTGAGAAGGCGTTGCGCCTTCATCGGTCCGTGATGGCACAAATGCCAACGGGTACGGGAAAAACGGTTCTACTCGCTTCGGTCGTAGAATCGTTTTTGAGGGAACATTCCAATTGCAATGTTTGGATTGTTGCCCATAGAAGGGAACTGGTTTCTCATATTCGAGAAACAATTCAAAGAGTTTTTTTCGAAAACCCACCCGTCCTCCCTTACCCTTAAGGGAGGCTCCACCGCTTTCCCCAAGCCCCTTTCCCCTCAGGGGACAGGGGATGTAACCGCTCCTCCTCGTCGCTCGGAACCGCTGCGCTCTAAGGTTGGCGGACCATCAAAGGTCTCGCCAGATTGTGCGGGATGGAACCGCCGGGTGAGGGAAGTTCGCAATTTATAATTTACAATTAATAGTTTATAGGTTGCTGTTTACTGATGATTTTGGGGTAATTGGCTGATGAGTTGCAGATTTCTTTCGATTTTTTTGGTGGTTTCGAGGAAAAAGTGTACTTTTGCGGTTAGATATTAATAAAATGAATTATTATGGCACAGGTAGCAACAATGAATCAAGCTCAATTGCAAATCCTCGATATGCTGTCATTTATCAAGACTCCTGAGGCTTTGCGAGATTTGAATAAGGTAATCTCCGATTATTTTGTTCAGATGGCTGATGCTGAATTAGATAGAATGTGGAATGAAGGAACCTTGAATGAAGAACGTATCGAGAGTTTCCGGCATCTCCATGAACGTACTCCATACAATAAACCAATATTATAATCTTTAGGTTATGAATATTGTATTGGATACAAATAGTTTGATTATGTCAATCGCCCCTAGAAGTCCGTATCGTAAGGTGTGGAATGCTTTTCTTAGAGGCGATTATAACCTTTGTGTGTCCAATGAAATAATAGAGGAGTATTCAGAGGTTTTATCTCGTAATATATCTTCTCAAGTTTCTGAGGCCATAGTTTATGCTATATTGACTAGACCCAATGTAATTCGCAAAGATCCTCATTATACTTTTGCTTTAATTGAGGCAGATAAAGATGACAATAAGTTTGTAGATTGTGCCATTGCTGCAAATGCAAAGTGTATTGTTACAGAAGACAAGCACTTTAAGGTCCTGGAAGATATTCCTTTTCCTAAAGTGGAGGTTATAGGTATAGAGGATTTTAAATGTTATTTGGATAAGTGGATATAGGTTTATGTACTGGTTTTGTATATCACCATTACATGTAAGGTGCTAGATGAAAATCCTGAGCGTTGGCTTTGTTATGTGTTGAAGCACATAGATTCTACGCCTGAGGATAAGTATTATACTCTTCTTCCTGAGTTCTGGGAAGATGAGGAACAATAAAAATGAATTTATTATTTAGTCAAATTAAGGTATAACCTCCATTAGCTTGTGCTGATGGGGGGCTAAATTGCGTATTCTTGTCTCAAAATTAGAAAAATGATGCCGCCGTACAAAGGTACAACATTATTTTGAGATATGCAATACGGCGTTTAGCGGATACTTACGAAGCTCCAGATTTCTACTAATATCTGTGGTGAGAAGTTGAAGAACTGCGGTTATCAGTTTAAGTGGAGCTTTGAGGAAGCGCTGGCTGACTGGTTTGAGGATAATGACAGGAAATATCTGAAATAAGGATGTTGAAAACTATATCTTACCTTTTCCTTCTGCTCGGCAGAAAGGAAGGCGAGGATATGAATCTCATCACTTATGTAACTGACAGAAAGGGTCACGATATGCGTTATGCTATTGACTCTAGAAAGCTACAGAAGGAACTCGGCTGGGAGCCATCTCTGCAGTTTGAGGAGGGTATCGAGGAGACCGTTAAATGGTATCTCTTTTCGAAAATCACCCCGTCCCTCTTTTTTGATAAAGCGAGCTGCACTCGGCAATTTGAAAGCGAGCTTTCATTGCACTCATTGGCATCGCTTTTTCCCCTTAAAGAGGGCTCCACCTCTCATCTCGGTCTTCTCCCCTCAGGGAAGAAGAGGGAAACCGCCCTACTCGGTGCTCGGAACCGCTACGCTCTAAGGTTGGCGGACCATCAAAGGTCTTCGCCAGGTTTATGCGGGCTGGGACCGCCTTACCATAGCTTGCTGAGGTAGGGAATAGCTGTTTATAGTTTACAGTTAATAGTTTACGATTGATTTCGTGGTTATTTGCTGATAACTTACAGATTTCTTGTTAATTGCTTGGTGGTTTCGAAGAAAAAAGCGTAACTTTGGCGGCAAGTTATATAAACTAAATAATAATGTGATTTTCAGAAATGGTTTGATGATAATGACAAGAATGGACTGGAATATAGACCTTTAACGTTAAAATAATGCAAGAAGTTTGGCGGTGTGAGGGGAAAAAAGTATTTTTGCAACCTAATTCAGTAAAACGTTTAAAAGGAGAAGATTATGAAACAGATATTAGTTACGGTAGATACTAACCAGCCTCTGCAAAACATTCGTAAGGCTATTAATATGCTTCGTGGTGTTGTGTCAACTACAGTTGTAAAAGAGCCTGTCTTGACAAAGACACAGAAGCAGCAAGCTTTTGTGAAGGAAAGTTTGACAAGAGCTTTGCAGGAAGTGAAACTTGCTAAGTTGGAAGGAAGAAAACTACCAGATGCAAGGGATTTATTAAAAGATTTAGAAATGGAAGATTGACATGAAAATACATGTTGAATATGGCTCTGAGTTTAAAAGACAGTTTAAACGTTTGGCTAAAAAATATCATTCATTGAAATCTGACTATGATGCTTGGTTAGATGAAATTTACAAGAATCCTCTTGTTGGAGATGACCTTGGTGGTGGCGTTCGTAAGATAAGAATGACCATTGCTGACAAGGGTAAAGGCAAAAGTGGTGGTGCAAGAATCCTAACTCTTAATGTAAAAGTTAGTGAGGATGGTATGAATGTAACTCTTCTTACAATCTATGACAAGGGAGAAATCTCTAATGTCAAGGATGAATTTATAAAATTCTTGATAAAAAACTTATAAGCAATAATTCCCAATCTGTAAGTTGATTGGCTTACGGGAGAGCGTAAACTAAACTGTGTTAAACTACTTTTATTGTAGCTTGACACAGTTTAGTTTACACTCTCCCGGTAATGTAACCATCTTCGATTACCAGATGGCGCAGTATTATATGTATTCGGTGAATTAGAAAGTTGAGTTTCTGTATAATTCTTAACACTGAAAGTTGATATGGATGCATTTGATGAAATATTGAATAAACTGCCATCTGATATTGGTGGTTCTACTGCAGATAATGGCTTTACATTCCTGAAGAATTGGGTTTTGATGAAGTTATTGGAATTAGAAGAAAGTGGAAAGTCTTATACAAAATGTCCTATTAAAAGATAAAGAAACGACATCCCAAATGGAAATGCTTAAAATGCAGGCGGATAAAGATAAAACAACTCTTTCCTCATTGTAATCTCTTTTGGAAAAAGTAGTGAATAAACTATAATAGTGTGTTTTAACTTATGTGAAGTTTTTAGAAGATGATAGAAAAACGGAGAAATTCTATGAGGAACTGGAAGTTCAATGCCTAGCGCATCAAGCATCTGGGCTGTCTTCATCTCGCATCCTTCCTTGACATGTATGATATACTCTTGTTGTTTCATGGGTGCAAAGGTAATCATAAAAAGATAAATATTGCTAAAAGATAGAGACTTTTCTTGCTTTGTACTAGAAAAATGTTTATTTTTGCAATATTAATTTGAATATTTTTGTATGACAGCAAAAGAAGACAAGGAGAAAGAAAAAACTCGCCGAGAGAATCTTAGCAAGTTTATTTATCAATTAGCACATACGTGTTTTACTGCAATGGTAGTCGTTGCAGCAGTAGGTTTGGTATTAGATGCAGAAGATGTAAAGCCTTATGGCTTATTGTTGGTATTAGGTGTCTTCGCAACTTTTTTCTTGGCATTGTTTGCTGATAACATTTTAAAAAAGAAATGATTATGGTAGGAATGTATGTTATATTGGGTGGCGTAGGCATAGTAGCCTGTTTCTTGTATCTTTGGTCCTCTTATACCAAAAGTGGTAGGAAGTGGATTGAAAGTTTGTGATTTTTGTCAATATCTGTGGTAACAAGTTGAAGAACTGTGGCTATCAGTTTAAGTGGAGCTTTGAGGAAGCGCTGGAGGACTGGTTTGAGGATAATGACAAAGAAGGACTGAAATAGTTTATAAGGCTATGCCTTATGATTCATTTTTTCGAACCTCTCCGTCTCTCCTTCCAAGGAGAGTTCCACCTCTCATCTCGGTCTTCTTCAATGGTCTTTACACCCCCTTCGGTTCCCCCGTTAGCGGGGGACAGAAACCTCAGGCGAGAAGAGGAAACCGCACCCTGTTGGCGTGCTCGGTACCGCTGCGCTCTAAGGTTGGCGGGGCATCAGAGCCCTCGCCAGATTTTTGCGGGATGGGACCGCCTGGGGAAAGGTGGGGGATAGGCTAGGTATTGTCTTGCAGTAAGGTATGGTGGTAACGGATGGTGATAGAACTGGGACTGTCAAGTGGTTACCTCATGGCTGGCTTGTTTTTCCCAGCCAAGTTTATCGCAGAAAGAATCTTCGGATAGTCTTGTAAGCCCAGTGAATGGGCGCAAAGGTAATCATAAAAAGATAAATATTGCTAAAAGATAGAGACTTTTCTTGTTTCGTACTTGAAAATTGCTTGTTTTTGCAATATATAATTTAGTATTTACAGTATGACAGCAAGAGAAGACAAAGAAAACCGCAAGTTTGAAAGTCTACGACCAGTTTCTTTGTAAAACATTTATACTTTTTTAGTTAAGTAGTGTAAAATATGAGTTTTTTTTTGAAAAACATTGAGTTGAAATAAAAAAAAAACGTAACTTTGCAAGCAAAGAATGTCAACTAATAAGGATTTATAACATGGTAGATAAATATATAGAGCAGGTTCTAGATTTCCTTCGTGAATCTTCGAGGGAAGTTAAGGATGCAGAGTGGGATAGAATTTCTAGTCTCAATCTGCCAAATGTTAGTGCCTTTACTTTTGTAGAGAATTCTTTGAAGGATATCGACTTAAGGAACAAAAAAGCAAAGCTGGATTTAATAGATGATGGCTATTGCTCTTTGTATAAAGGTAATGAACAACTAGATTTTGCAGCGTAAAATATGGAAAAAGCAGCTTTTCGCTTTTTGGGGTATAAAATCACCAAAATAGTATTAGATTTTAGCGATGTGGATACTGGGGAGCAATTAACTATAGGAATTGCTACTACAGGTGTTTATCGTGCAAAACAAGGCAAATATGAATTGAATTTTGTATTTACAGCTTCAGATTCGCTTAAAGGACAAGAGGTGATAAAAATTGAGTGTAATAGTCAATTTCAGTTTCCTAATGCTATAGCTTATGAGGAAATCCCTAATTACTTTTATCCAAATAGTATTGCTATAGTTTTTCCGTATGTTAGAGCTTTTATAAGTTCAGTCTCTGTACAGGCAGGTATTCCGCCAATAGTTTTGCCAACTTATAATTTGTCTGTTTTACAAGAAGAACTTAAAGAGAATACTCGCGTTGAAAATAATGGATAAGAGGAAAATTTATCAAGCAGTAGAGGATAGGGATAATCCTGATGAAATAGAGCAAAATGGTCCTTTCTTGTGTAGAAGGAAAGATGCATGGCTTGGCATTGGTTATTATTTCTGGGACTACTTTATTGAACTGGCGCATTGGTGGGGCAGCGAATGTTATAATGGAAATTATGTGATTTGTTTGTCTCATTGTGATGCTAAATTTCCTAATACGTTTGACTTGTATAATAATCCTGAACATTTAAAAGCTATAAGGACTCTATGTAAAGAATTATCTTTGCAATATCCTAATAAAACAATAACAGTTCCTTTTGTTTTGGAAATGTTAAAGGATCATTCTGATTTCTTGACGCAATATCAAGCCATTCGGGCAAAGGCTGATAGATGTTGGAGATATTCACCACGTATTTCTTTTGTTGCGAAAAATTCAGCATATCTGGAAATAATACCTCCAATTCAAATATGCGTTTTGAAAAAAGCGTTCTTATTAGATGGTGAATATAAAATTGTTTATCCAGATAAATATATGAGTGAAGGGTATGTTTGATAGTGTGATCACCAAGTATGGGCATTTCACACAACAAGGAATGGCCAAGAAATACTTCCTGAAGATTTGGAGGAAGTGGGGAATGTGGAGGTGGTAGAAGGCTACAATTGAGTTCTTCTCTGCTAAAAAATCAAAGATTTAGCTCTTTTGTTTGGCGGTTACAAAATAAATATTTGCGGAAAAGTGTAATTTTCTTTAAAATATTTGGTGGTTACGAAAGAAAAGCGTAATTTTGTCACAATGAATAAACAATAATAAACCTTATGAGGAAAATTATAACAATGATCTGTGCTATCGGTAGTTTCGCGACAGCACAAGCACAATTGCAAACAAATAATGGCATTGAGTATCTTCAGTGCCAGGCTAAGGATATGTCGGGCGACTTCTCTGATCTCGCCAACACTTACTTCTTGGCTGATAGTATTGTGGGGTTTGACCTGAATAAGGGTGAGGGACAGCTCAACTGGAAACGATATAGGCTGGCTCCTAGACAGGCTTTCAATCTGAATGGATATTGTCCTGTGCGTATGAAGATGCTAGACTTCCCTGATACACAATATGATAATGATCCTAACCTAAAAATCAAAGTTCAAAAGATAGATGACCGTACGCTGCGTATCACACTCTTCACTTCGCCTATCGAACCGAAGATGAATGATGCCAATGACCCGATGTTCTCTCCTGAATTTATAGCTGAGAATGCGGGCAATGACAATGCTCGCATCGCCAAGGGTAGATGGAATACGCTGGCTAACAACAATAGTATCGTATATAAAAATAAAAATGGTGAACTGGAAATCCAGAAGTATCCTTTCCGCCTTATCCTGCGTGATTCCAACGGAAAGATCCTGACCCAGACTCGCCATATCATCGATAATGACAGCACACAGGTGAAGCTCCTGCCTTTCAACTTTATCAAGCGTGGCAGCGACAACTCTCGTAGCATCAACCCTGTGTTTATGCTTTCGCCTGGTGAGCGCATCTATGGTTGCGGTGAGAGCTTTACTTCTCTGAATAAGGTGGGACAGAAGGTGAACATCTCGGTTGTGGACCCTCAGGGACCTGAGACTGATGGTATGTATAAGCCTGTGCCTTTCTACTTCTCTAACCGTGGCTATGGTTTCTTTATGCACACTTCTGCTCCTACTACTGCTGATTTTGGTGCTAGCTATATCGGTGCGCAGCGCCTGTTTATGGGGGATGAGACGATGGACTTCTTTGTATTCTTCGGCGAACCGAAGGATATTCTCGATAAATATACCAATGTGACAGGAAAGTCGCCTATGTTGCCTCTCTGGACTTTTGGTACTTGGATGAGCCGCATCTCTTACTTCTCGCAGAAGGAGGGACTGGAAGTGGCGCATCAGTTGAGAGCCAACAAGATACCTGCTGATGTCATTCACTTTGACACAGGATGGTTTTGCGTGGACTGGCAGTGCGACTATGAGTTTGCCAAGGATCGCTTCAAGGATCCTGTGGGGATGCTGAAGTCGCTCAAGAAGGATGGATTCCATACCTGTCTCTGGCAGTTGCCTTACTTCACTCCGAAGAATCGCTACTTCCGTGAGTTGGTGGATGGCGGCATGGCTGTGAAGAACGGCAATGGTACGCTGAACTATGAGGATGCCGTGCTCGACTTGAGCAACCCGAAGACCGTGAGTTGGTATCAGGGTAAGATAGCCAACCTCATCAAGCAGGGCGTGAGTGTGATTAAGTGTGACTTTGGTGAGGCTGCTCCTTACGATGGCCTCTATGCCAGTGGTAAGACGGGTTTTTATGAGCACAACCTCTATCCATTGAGATATAACAAGGCTCTCTGGGAGGCTGTGAAAGCTAACTCTGCTGACCATGAGGGCGTGATCTGGGCGCGCAGTGCCTGGGCTGGTAGCCAGCGATTCCCTCTGCACTGGGGCGGTGATGCCGCTACCAATGAGATAGGAAGTGTGGGCATGATGGGCGACCTGAGAGGTGGCTTGAGCTTCGGACTGAGTGGTTTCTCGTTCTGGAGTCATGATATGGGTGGATTTGTGACCCAAAGTCCGGATGACTTGTATCGCCGCTGGTTGCCATTTGGCTTCTTGAGTTCGCATACTCGTGCCCATGGTGCGCCTCCTACTGAGCCATGGCTCATCAGCAAGGACTTTACTGATGCCTTCCGTGCCAATGCCGAGATGAAGTATCAGTTGATGCCTTATGTTTATGCGCAGGCTAAGGACTGTACCGAGAAGGGACTTCCTATGGTGAGAGCCCTCTTCGTGGAGTTCCCTCATGATGCTGGTGCTTGGCAGGTGGAGGATGAGTATATGTATGGCTCGCAGATGCTGGTGGCTCCTCTCTTGGAGAGTGGTACTAGCAGAACTGTATATCTGCCTAAGGGAAAATGGATAGACTATCAGAATGGTAAGGTGTATGAAGGTGGCTACCAAGAAATCAGTGTGAAGGAGAACAAGATACCATGCGTGATCTTGGTGAAGGATGGTAGCTTGATACCTCAGGTGCCAGTGGCTCAGAGCACGGATAAGATAGACTGGAACCAGCTGACCTGGAAACCATTCAAGGTGGATGCTACGGAGTGTGTGGGTTATCTTTACAAGCCTGGAAGTAACGAAATAGAAATCATAAAGCAATAAGCATATAGCATGAAGTTAGATATCAAACCAGCTACGCCAGACGTGGCATCACATATTGCATCGCTCATCATGGAGGCGATGAGTACGAATTGCTGCCAAAATCTGGCAGGACCACACCATAACCTAGCTGATTTTCATCGGGTCATTTCTAAGCTGGTGAAGATGGACGATAGCCAATATAGCTATAAGAACACTTTGATGGGAATGACCTCCAGTGGTATCTTGGCTGGAGTGGTGGTGGCTTACGATGGTGCTGATTTGAAGCGATTGAGAAAACGATTTATCAACGAGGCTTTGGTGGAGTTTGGCATCGACTACTCGGGAATGGATGCTGAGACTGGTGAGGGCGAATTCTATATAGACAGCTTGGCGGTATCGAGCAACTTCCGTGGCAAGAAGTTTGCCACTCGATTGCTGCTTGCAGCCATAGAGCGCGCCAAGGAACTGGGACATTCCAAGGTGGGCTTATTGGTGGACAAGGGAAATCCGCTCGCAGAAAAGCTATACGCCAATCTGGGCTTTCAATATGTGAATGACACCGTTTGGGGGGGACATGCTATGAAGCATCTTCAATTAAAAATAAATGATTAAGGATTAGAGACTACAAGATGAGCTAATCGTGCAAACGTTTGCTCATCAAAACATATTTAAATCACACAAAAAATGATAGGATATTGAGAAAAACGTTGTACCTTTGCATCAGAAAAAAGAAAGCATAGGTTTAGCATACTTTAGGTTAAGAAGATATTTTATTAGTTTTTGTTGATTTAGAAAAAGCAAGAGCCTGGACGCAGTGATGCATCCAGGCTCTTTTCGTTTACCTTAAACTCCAAACTCCAAACTCCAAACTCCAAACTCCAAACTCCAAACTCCTAACTCCTAACTCCAAACTCCAAACTCCAAACTAGTCTTTTTCCAGCTCTTCTATCTCGCTCTCGTCCATATCCCTGTCCAGGCGATCACGCCAGAGATACTTTCTGGTCTCATGAACGATGATGCCGCTGAGGCAGAGCAGGGAGATGAGGTTAGGTATCGCCATGAGGGCGTTCATGCAGTCGGCGATGTTCCATACCAAACCGAGATTGATCACGCTACCAATGAAGATGGTGATGATATAGATGATGCGGAAGGTAATCATCCATTTCTTTCCTCGGAGATATTCTACGCAACGCTCGCCATAGTAACTCCAACCCAGCGTGGTGCTGAAGGCGAAAGTGGCGAGGCCGAAGGTGAGCAATGGGGCTCCGATATATGGAATCTTGCTGAATGCCTGCTTTGTGAGAGCCGCTCCATCATGATAGTCGATGTCAGGATAGGCTATGATGCTAGAGGTGATGACCAGTCCGGTGAGGGCGCAAATGATGACTGTATCCCAGAAGGTACCGGTGGAGGAAACCAATGCTTGGCGCACAGGGTTGCGAGTCTGGGCTGCTGCGGCTACGATAGGTGCGGAACCGAGACCTGACTCATTGGAGAACAGACCACGGGCGATACCATAGCGGGCTGCTATCATCATGGTGCTACCTGCAAAACCTCCACCTGCTGCCTGCGGAGTAAATGCTGACTCGAAGATGACCTTGATGGCTGGTATGAGGTAGGCATGGTTGACAAAGAGAATGTAGATGCAACCGAGCACATAGAAGAGTGCCATGAAAGGTACCAACATGCTGCATACCTTGGAGATTGACTTGACACCACCCAGGATGACGGCTGCACCGAGAGCTGTGACGATGGCTCCTGTGATATAAGGTGGGATACCATACTGATTCTCTACCAATGAGGAGATGGCATTTGCCTGTACGGTACTTCCGATGCCAAAAGAAGCCAGTGTGGCGAAGATGGCAAAGAGAATGGCTAGCCACTTCCAACCTAGTCCTTTTTCCAGGGCATACATAGGACCGCCCAGCATTCTGCCTCGGCGAGTCTTGACACGATACTTCACAGCGAGCAAACCTTCGGCATATTTGGTGGAGATACCGAATACGCCCGTAAGCCAACACCAAAGTACGGCTCCAGGACCTCCCAAGGCTATTGCCGTTGCCACACCGATGATGTTTCCCGTACCGATGGTGGCGGCTAGGGCAGTGGCTAGAGCTCCAAACTGGGATACATCGCCCGTGGCATCCTTGTCTTTCTTCACTGACAACTTGATCGCCTTGAATATCTTGCGCTGTGGAAAGCGCAGGCGAATGGTCAGGAAGATGTGAGTTCCCAACAGGAGAATAATCATTGGCCATCCCCAAAGGAATGAACTAAACGCTGTGAAAAAATCGTTAATTGCATCCATCTTATTTAAATTATAGTTTATTTGTCGAACTCTATTCTGACATGGGTGAATCCCATTGCCTTGAGCATCTCTCTGAATTGTTGCTGGGCATTGCGCTGCGCTGTGGAGATGTTGGCTGGGGTGAGGCAACGTTGCTTCATCAGGCTGTAGGCTCTGTCATACATTGCCTGTCTGTCGGCTCCTGTCCATTTGCCTTCCTCGAAGAAGCTTTGTGTCTTTGCCTCGTCGATGAAATTGTGGTCGAGCAACTTGATGGGGGGCAGTGTGCAGACGATGGAATCCTTTGCCGCATTGGTTTGTATCCATCCTTCCTTCGCCTCGTGCATGTCTATGCCTAAGCGCAGGGTGCCGTAATAAATGCGCACCAGTTGGTCGTCGCCAAAGAATCCATGACGCACGGTATCTACCAGTTCTTCGTCGCTCACGGCTAGAAACTCCCATTGACCTATTGCCTCAATGCTCTCCACTTGGGTGGGGGATAGGGAGGTGCGCTCTTCTTGGGCTACGCTGACTGTGTTGTCCTTGTTGAGCCAGTACATAGCTCCACCTATTATTATCAAGAGGAGCAGTATGATGATGATTCCTAATTTCTTCATGTCATTTCCTCCTTGTTTTATTTGCTAGATGATGTTTTCTTCTCCACGCTAGAGCCATCGAAGAGCTGCTGGATGTCTGCCAGGGTAAACTTCTTGCGGAAGCTTATCTTGATATTTTCCTCCTGGAATCCCATGTCCTTGAGCATTGGGATGAGGGTATTGGCAGCACTGAGTTGAGCTTGTTCGATGAGGTCGAGTTGCGGAATGTCCTTGATGATGCTCTGGCGCCCCAGTTGCTCCAGCTTGGCAAGTTCGGCATCCGAGAAGTTACTGCGGCTGAACGATACATATTGCTTTATCGCCTTGTGGTCGATCTTGCTACTGGTGAGTGTCAACTGTGGGTCGGGGAGGACAATCTCTATCTTCTCACCTTGGCGCTTCACATTCTTCGAGGAGAAGTCCTTGAAGTCGATGTACGCCTTGATGGTGGCATCCATCGGAATGGCTATCTTGCGATTGGAACCAGGTACATGGATGCTGAATGTCTTCTTGAAGAGTGACCCTTGCAGATTGAGCTGGTCATCATGGGTGATAATCTTGTGAACATGAGCCTCGGCTGTATATAGGCGACTGCACTTCTGTACCTGCATCACCATCACGGGTATCGTGTCGATGACTTCAGGTGACTTTTCTGTCTTCTTCTGTTGGCAAGAAGTGACCGCCATTAGCGCAATTAGAAATATATATACTACCTTTTTCATGCTAAATGTTTTATTTTGGCTGCAAAGATACGACAAAATGTTTGAAAAACAAAAAAATATCAGTTATTTTGTATCAAAAAGCGGAAATATAGAGAAAAAACAAGAAAAAATCATTTTTTTTATTCTTTTGATTAAACCTTTTCTTTATCTCTGCGTCTAAGATAATGATTAGAATTCATAAACTGAACTTTTATTATATCGTGTAAGATTCAATAGGAAATTTATTAGTTAGTATTTAGGTATTCCAAAGGCATTGGCTTGTGATAAGTCGGTGCCTTTTTTATTTTTTAACGAGGGGATGCCGCTTGTCTCAACTTTTTTTACTAAATTTGTACCATCAAAACAATTAAGAGCAGATGAAACGAATCAATTACATATTATTAATGGCTTTTGCCGCTGGGGTGATGGCTTCGTGCAGTGAGAAGAAACAGAGCAACGTGATCATTGCTCCCAAGCCTGTGGCTCAGGTGAAGAAAGCCACTCAGAAGATGAGTGGGTACGAACAGGCTCGCGATGTAGAGTGGGTGGGAAGTACCTATAAGGTAGTGGTGAAGCGCAGTTCGGACACGGAGTTGCCTCTCGTCAAGGTGGATGAGAACAACAAGTACTACGACAATGTGATTCAGGTGCGTGTGCTGCGCAAGGATGGCAGCGAATTCTTCAATCGTACCTTCAAGAAGTCTGACTTCTCTGAATTTCTTGACTCTCATACCAAGGATGCGGGTGCCTTGTTGGGCATCGTCTATGTGAAGGCAGAGGGGGATTATCTCTATTTTGCTGCCAGTGTAGGTTCGCCTGATGTCACCAGTGATGAGTACGTACCATTGGTGCTGAAGATTTCCAGAATGGGAAGTGTGAGCATCAGCAAGGACCAGGTGCTGGATACCAATGATGGCGAGGATAAGGTATCTGCTGACGGTGAGGGTAATAAAAAAGCCTCATCCGATGACGAGGATGAGGCTGGTGTATAGCTTTATTTGAGAAGCTTCTTGTATTCTTTATCAAAACCTTGTGGGTGTCGACCGATGAAGAGAACATTGAGCAAGCAGTTGGCTGCCATCTCTACATCATTTAGGTCTGCACCCTTTCCTTTTTTGATTTCTTTGCCAAGGCATACATCCCAGGTAGTCTGGAAACAGCTGTCGTTGGCACCCACAAACATATCGTTGGAGTTAGGATCTTCCATCAACTCGAAACGGATGGTCTTCTTGGATGAGATAGGCTGGATATTGCAAAGCATATCAAATGCCTTCTCGAAGACGTCTCTATGCAACTGGGCATTAGGGAACATCTCATTGACGGTAGGGAAGATCTCCTCAAACTCGAATGATTGTAACAACTGGTAAAGTTTCATATATCTATACCTTATTATATATATTAGAACTTAGCCATCTTGATGGCATCGATAGCGCATTCATCGCCCTTGTTGCCCAGTTTGCCACCGCTGCGGTCCTTAGCCTGCTGCAAGTCGTTGGTGGTAAGCAATCCGTAGATGACAGGGATTTCCTGTGTGGCATTGAGGCGAGCGATACCGTATGTTACGCCCTCGCAGATGTAATCGAAGTGAGGTGTCTCACCACGAATCACGCTGCCCAGGATGATGACAGCGTCATAGCCGCCATTGAGCACCATCTGGTGGGCACCATAGATGAGTTCGAAACTGCCTGGTACGGTCTTGACATGGATATTCTCTGTCAGTGCACCATGCTTCTCCAGTGTCTTGACGGCACCTTCGAGGAGGGCACCCGTAATCTCAGGATTCCATTCTGCAACGACGATACCAAAGCACATGTTGCTAGCATCAGGTACCTTGGTAAAGTCGTAATCTGATAAATTATGAAGTGCTGTTGCCATAACTATGATTAGTTAGAAGCTCTTTCGATATACTTATCAATCTCACCGCTCTGTACGAGCATAGAGTTAACATACTTCTTCTTGATGTCCTGGTAGATGCTCAGGGCGTCAGCCTTCTTGTTGCCACCTTCCTGGCTCTCAAGAATCTCGCCAGCCTTGATCAAGAATGCAGGAGAGAGACTGTTGTTGGCATCGTCATCAGACTTGCTGTCTGCCATGGAAGCTGCCTTCTTGAATGCATCTACAGCCTTGTCATACTGCTTGAGGTGAGCGTAAGCATCGCCGAGAGCAGCCTCTGCTGCTGGGCTAATCATCTGGTCGCCCTTAGAAGAGAAAGCGTCCAAACTCTTCTGAGCCTCTGCCCACTTGCCGAGGTTGGCATAGCAAAGACCAGCATAGAGGTTGGCCAAGTTACCTGCGTCAGTGCTGCTGTATTCGCTAGCAATCTTAGCAAAACCTACATAGCCTGCGCCATCGCCATTGAGTGCCTGCTCGTACATCTCATTGTTGAAGTAAGTCTGACCCTTGCCAAGCATAGTGCTTGCCTTGTCCTCACGAGGACCAGAGATCTGAGAAATGTAACCGAATACACCTGCGATGATAACGATAACTGCTACCACTGCGATAATAATGGCCTTCTTGTATTTCAAGAAGAAGGCCTCATGAATGTTAAGGCTCTCGCTTGCTGTTGGAGCCTGTGCGTTGTTGTTTGCCATTTTTTTATTTTCGTTTTTTATTATTCTACTCTTTTAGTTTGCAAAAATACAGAAATTTATCCACATATTGAAATTTCTTGGCTACTTTTTTCGTTTTTTCCCCTTTTTCTGCTAACTTTGCACTCTATAAGCAGTAAAGAGTATATGATTTTAAAGAATATTTCCATTATTAACTACAAAAATATCAAAGGTGCAAATCTTGATTTGTCGCCCAAGATCAATTGTCTTATCGGCCACAATGGCATGGGTAAGACAAACTTCTTGGATGCCATCTACTATCTCTCATTTTGCAGGAGTACCAACTTGCCGATAGATTCCCAGATTATCACGCATGATGAGAATTTCTTTATGTTGGAAGGCAACTATGAGAATGATAATGGGGATGTGGAGAACATCTATTGCGGCATGAAGCGAGGCACGAAGAAGCACTTCAAGCGCAATAAGAAGGAATACAAACGCCTGTCGCAGCACATCGGTTTGATTCCGCTCATCTTGGTGTCGCCTTCAGATGTATCGCTGATAGAAGGGGGCAGCGAGGAACGCAGAAAGTTGATGGATGTGGTCATCTCGCAGTATGACCATTCCTATATTGAGGCGCTAGCCAACTACAACAAGGCTTTGCAACAGCGCAATGCTTTGCTCAAGATGGAGGCTGAGCCTGACCCTATGCTCATGGAGCTATGGGAACAGCAGATGGCGCAGAATGGTGAGATTCTCTTCGCCAAGCGTCAGGCTTTTGTCTGTGAGTTAGTCCCCATCTTCCAGCAGATATACCAGCATATATCGGGCAATCAGGAAAAGGTGGATTTGCAATACAGTTCGCATTGCACTCGTGGACCTTTGTTGGAGGTGATTCAGCGAGATAGATTCAAGGATAGGGCTGTGGGGTATTCCTTGCACGGCGTGCATCGAGATGACTTGGAGTTCTTGTTGGGGGATTATCAGATGAAGCGTGAGGGAAGTCAGGGACAGAACAAGACGTTTGTCATCGCCCTGAAGTTGGCGCAGTTTAGTTTCTTGCAGCGCACGGTTTCCAATACCACGCCTTTGCTCCTGCTGGATGACATCTTTGACAAACTCGATGCGCAGCGAGTGGAGGCTATCGTGCAGTTGGTTTCGGGCGATAACTTCGGACAGATTTTTATCACGGATACCAATCGTGACCATCTGGACCAGATCTTGCGCCGACTGAATGGTGACTATAAACTTTTTTATGTAGAAAACGGAGAGATAGCGTATGTTTAGAAAGAAAGTTCGTTCGATAGCAGAGTTGTTGCCTGAGTTCTTGAGAAATGAGGGCTTGGAGACGCCCTTGCAGCAAAAGCGTTTGATGAATTGCTGGGACACCGTGGTGGGTGCTCCCATAGCCGCTTATTGTGGCGAGAAATTTATCAAGAACCAAACGCTCTATGTGAAGGTGGATAATCCCTCCTTGCGTGCCGACTTGACGATGAGCCGCTCTAGCCTGGTGCGCCGATTGAATGAACAGGTTGGGGCGCAGGTGATAGCTGATATCAGATTCTATTAATGAAAATGAGATTATCCAGTCTTCATATCGGAAGGCTAGATAATCTCATTCATTTTGATGTCTGTATTTTCTGTAGGAATGCTTTCCTCTTTTTGAAAGTCAAAGCAGATTCCTATCTTATACATATTGGGTACTTTCTCTAAGAAACGGTCATAGTATCCTTTGCCTCTGCCAAGGCGATTGCCCTTGGCATCAAAGCTCATTCCAGGGATGATGCCCACTTCTATCTCCTTGTATTTCTCTTCTGGGAAGATGGCTCCGATAGGTTCCATGATATGAAAAGAGCCTTCTTTCAAGTCCTGCTTGCCGGTATATTCCCTGATTTCCATGTGCTCGGAGTCTATGACTTCGGGTAGGAGTACCCGTTTGCCCTGCCGTATGAGGTGGTCGATATACTGATGAGTATTAACCTCGTCGGGCAGGGAATAATACATCAACACTGTCTGGGCGGCTGCTAGCTGCTCATTGTTGTTGAGACGAGATAATACAGAAAGCGACAGTTCCTCAAGTTGGCTTGAGGAATACTGTCGCTTTCTGTTTCTTATGATTTTTCTAAGTTCACTTTTTTCCATCCTTCTTTGTTTTCTTGATGGTTGCCACTGGTTTCTTTGGGAAAGCCTCGTGCTTGCTGAATACTTCGAGCGTCTTCTGAATCACAGGGTCGTCTTGATTGATGAACTGTGTCCAAGCCTGCTCATCCAGCATGTTGTAGATGATACGGCTGTCGATGACTCTATCCAAGAGCTTGTGTGACTTCTTGATGAGCAAGTTGCGACGCTTCAAACCATGCTTGTCAGCATAGCTAACAAACTGTTCCACCATGTTCTGGCTGTCCAGATAGTCGGCAAGCTGCATCATCTCTTTGAAGTTTCTCAGCTTAGGACGGTTATCATCCGTGTAAGTGAAGGCAAACTGCAGGATGAGTCCACTCATGCTAGCTTCCTTGAAGTAGGATGTCATGCCCAGAGTATCTTCAGGTACGAAGATGTCTGGGGTGATGCCACCACCGCCATATACGGTTCTGCCGATGCTGGTATGATATGCAGGACCCGTATGCTTGATGCTATCCTGTGAGAAGAACTCACCGTGCTGATAGCGATCCAAGAGGTCTTGCTCATAGTCTTTGTCGTCGCCCATGGTGTAAGGCTTCTGGATGCATCTGCCTGATGGGGTATAGTAACGGGCGATGGTGAGGCGAATCAAACTGTGGTCTGGGAATTCTATCTGCTGCTGTACCAGTCCTTTACCGAATGAGCGGCGACCAATGATCGTGGCACGGTCGTTGTCCTGCATGGCTCCTGCGAAGATTTCGGCGGATGATGCTGAGCCCTCATTGATGAGCACTACCATTGGTACCTTCTGGTAAGAACCCTTGCCGTCGCTGCGATATTCCTGGCGAGGTGACTTGCGTCCCTGGGTATACACGATGAGCTTCTTGTCGGCAAGGAACTCATTGGCCATGTTGACGGCTGCTGAGAGATAGCCGCCTGAGTTATCACGCAAGTCGATACAGAGATTGCTAAAACCTTGCTGTGAAAGTTTGGCAAGGGCGATGAGCATCTCTGGATAGGTGTTCTCACCAAAGTTCTTGATGCGGATATAGCCAGTGCTGTCATCCAGCATATAAGCTGCCGTGACACTCTTGGTAGGTATCTCGCCTCGGGTAACGGTGAAGGTCTGTACCTTGCTGCTGCCATAGCGCAATACGCCTATCTTAACCTTCGTGTCCTTAGGACCCTTCAAGCGGTGCATAGCCTCTTGGTTGGTTACCTGCTTGCCCACGAAAGGCTTGCCATCTACAGCCACAATCTTATCGCCTGCCAATAATCCTGCTTTCTCGGCAGGACCATTCTGAATCACGTTCTGAACGTGGATGGTGTCTTGGCGAATGACAAACTCGATGCCTACGCCAGAGAACGAACCCTTGAGGTCGTCGGTGGCTTGGGCTGCATCCTTGGCACTGATATAGACAGAGTGAGGATCCAACTCGGCAAGAATCTGCGGGATAGCCTTGTCTACCAGTGAGTCGATGTTGACGGCATCTACATACTGGTCGTCTATCAAGTGGAGCAAGTTGTTGAGTCGGTTGCTTCCGCTATTGATGACATTGAGTCGGTTGCCCGAGAAATGGTTAGAGAAGAACGTACCGATGATGATACCTATCACCACGCATACCGCCATGATGAAAGGCATAAATCGGTTGGTCTTATTCTTGTTCATGTTCATAACTTACTAACAATATATTTTATAACGTAATATTTTCGTCTGGGTTCAGATATTCCACCTTGATGCCAGCTCTCTCTAATAGCTGGATGCCATCGTTGAGTCGATATTTCTCAGCGTAGACCACTCGCTTGATGCCAGCCTGAATGATGAGTTTGGCACATTCGATGCATGGAGAAGCGGTAACATAGAGGGTACTGCCCTCACTATTGTTGCTGCTGCGAGCCAACTTGGTGATGGCATTTGCCTCGGCATGGAGAACGTATGGCTTGGTGACATCATTCTCCTCGCAGACGTTTTCGAATCCGCTGGGCGTTCCGTTGTAGCCATCGCTGATAATCATTTTCTCCTTTACTACCAGTGCGCCCACTTGTCGGCGCTTGCAATAGCTGTTTTCTGCCCAGATACGAGCCATTCGCAGATAGCGAAGGTCGAGCTTGGTTTGTTTTGAATGTTCGTTCTCCATACTTTATTTAATTAATAATTGATCATTAAGAATTAAGAATGCTCTTGGAGAACTCCTAACTCCTAACTCCTAACTCCTAACTCTTCTTGATTTCATTTCTTTCCAGCAGGGCATCGATGGTAGGCTCCTGACCACGGAATCGCTTGTAGAGCGTCATTGGATGCTCGGTGCCACCCTTGGAGAGGATGTTGTCGCGGAAACTCTGGGCTGTCTTTTGGTCGAAGATGCCATTCTTCTTGAATACGCTGAAGGCATCTGCATCCAATACTTCTGCCCACTTGTAGCTGTAATAGCCTGCTGCATAACCACCCGCCATGATGTGAGAGAACTGTACGGTCATACAGGTATCTGGCAATTGCTTGGTAACAATCGCTTTCTCCCATGCCTTCTTCTCAAATGGAATGATATCGTCCGTAAAGGCATCTTTCTTCGTATAATATGCCATGTCCAATAAGCCGAAGGTTACCTGGCGCAAGCATCCGTAGGCAGCCATATAGTTGCGACTCTTCACAATGCGCTCGATGAGTTCATCTGGCAATGGTTCGCCTGTCTGGTAATGGAAGGCGAAGGTGCGTAGGAAGTCTTTCTCTATCGCATAGTTTTCCATAAACTGAGATGGAAGTTCTACGAAGTCCCACCATACGTTGGTGCCCGAGAGACTCTCGAAGCGAGTGTTGGCAAACATGCCGTGCAGGCTATGACCAAACTCATGGAGGAAGGTCTCTACCTCGCCCAGTGTGAGGAGGGCTGGCTTTTCCTCAGTTGGCTTGGTGAAGTTCATCACCACGCTGACATGAGGACGTACGTTCACGCCCTTATAGTCTATCCATTGTCCCTGGAATTCGGTCATCCAAGCACCTCCCTGCTTGCCCTTGCGTGGGAAGAAATCGGCATAGAATACAGCGAGATAGCTGCCGTCTTTGTCGAATACCTCGTATGCCTTAACATCAGGATGATATACTGGTATGTCCTTGTTCTCCTTGAAGGTGATGCCGTAGAGCCTGTTAGCCAAACCAAATACACCGGCGATGACCTTGTCCAACTGGAAGTAAGGACGCAGCATCTCTGCGTCCAGATTGTATTTCTCCATCTGGAGCTTGTGAGAATAGTAGCCGAAGTCCCAAGGCTGCACCTCGAAGTCGTCTCCCTCCAGTTTTTTGGCGAGTGCATTGATCTCATCCACCTCCTTGATGGCGGTTGGCTTGTAGGCGTCTATCAAGTCATTGAGCAACTTGTATACGTTCTCTATGTTGCTTGCCATGCGATGGCGGAGTACATAATCTGCGTATGTTTCGAAGCCGAGGAGCTGAGCCAATTCGCGGCGCAGGTTGACCAGTCGCTTGCATATCTCCAGGTTGTTCTGCTCATTGTCATGTGTACAGACTGTGTTGCGAGCCATATACATCTGCTTGCGAAGCTCTCGCTGGGTAGAGTAGGTCATGAAAGGAGAGAAGCTTGGGTAATCCAAAGTGAAGATCCAACCTTCCTCGTTCTTGTCCTTGGCAGTCTGAGCGGCAGCGTTGATGGCTGTTTCTGGCAGACCTTCCAACTGCGCCTTGTCTGTGATGTGGAGGGTGAATGCCTTGTTCTCCTTCAGCAGATTCTGAGAGAATTGCAAGGTCAGGATGCTAGCCTCCTCTGTGAGTTTGCGCAACTTTTCCTTGCCTTCCTCATCGAGTAGGGCACCACTGCGTACGAATCCATCGTAGCTAGTATCGAGCAACATCTGCTCCTCAGGTGTCAACTCACGATTTGGATGGTCGTGAACAAACTTGATGCGCTCAAAGAGCTTCTTGTTGAGGGTGATGTCGTTGGCATGCTTGGTGAGGATAGGACTCAACTTCTGGGCTAAAGCCTCCATCTCATCGCATGTCTCTGCGCTCATCATACAAGAGAATACATTGGATACTCTGCCCAAGAGGTCATAGTAGTGCTCCCCCTTGTCCTTGTCTACACGGGCGATGGTATTCTCAAAGGTTGGCTCTGCAGGATCATTCACTATCTTGTCGGTAGCCTCGTCGTCGCGGCGAATACCCTCCATGAAGGCCTCCTCGTAATCTTCCAGTCTAATCTTATCGAATGGTACGGTGTCGTGAGGGGTATCGTATGGCAAGAAGAAAGGGTTGATTCTCTTTGCTTCCTTCTCCTGTATCTTGTTGTTGTCTGTATTTTGCATTTCAGTTGTTCTTTTTTGTCGTTAATGTTTGATAATCAGCTTTTCGAGTGATGGGATATGAATCCTTCCTCGATATAGCTTGATGAGTTTGAGGTCTTGCATCTCGTTGAGAGCGTTGGAGACGTAGATGCGTTTCACGTTCATCTCTTCTGCCAGACGGGTCATCTTGATGTAAAACATCTTTTCGCCGGCTGGTCGGATGCAGTGTGATTCGAAGAAGCGGGTGATTCTCTCGCTCAATGTCTTGGGTGGAACCCGGAAGAGCCTTCGGTTGTTCTTCTGTGTCTGCGTGGAGATGAGGTTGAGCAGGTTGATGCGGAATATCTCAAACTTATCGGATAGTTTCTGCATCTCTTGCTTGCTGATGCTCATCAGGCTGCAACCGTGCTTGGCGATGTAGGTATGGGTGAATCGCTGGGTGAGTCCGAAGATGCGCTCTATCTGGAATATCTCTGGTCCGAAGATGTCTTCCTCGATGCGATAGCCATGGTCGTCAGCCTCAGTGATAACCATTATCTCGCCGCTGAGCAGAAAGTATAGGCGCTGACAAGCCTCGCCCTCTCTTACGATGGTCTCTCCGTCTTCCACTTTCTTGAAGTCGAATTTGGTTTGACCAGCGATGTCCAAGAGGTCGCTCCGACTCATACCCATAAAGAGGGGGAGCACCAAGAGATTATCATATAACCTATTTTCCATTCTTCATTCTTCGTTCTTCACTCCTTACGGCGTGAGCAGTTTCTTCTCCATGCTTGGCGAGTACCACACCTTATTGTTGCCTTTGTCATCGGCATAGATGAGGTAGGCGGCTAGCTCTGGATGCTTCTTCAATACTTCCTTGGCTTTGTCCAGTCCCATGACCATGAACGAGGTGGCGAAGGCATCGGCTGTGGCGCAATTCTTAGCCACTACGGTAGCAGAGAGGATGCTGTGCTGCACAGGATACCCCGTCTTAGGGTCGATGGTGTGGGCATATTTCTTACCGTTCTTATAATAGAAGTTGCGGTAGTTGCCGCTGGTTGCCATGCCGCAATCGGTGATACTCAAGATGTCTTGCAATTCATTGTTGGTGTTGAGCGAGTCGTCTGTTGGCTTGTTGATGCCTATGTGCCATGGCTTGAGCTTGTCGCTCTGTCCGCTTACCACGATTTCGCCACCTATCTCTATCATGAAGTTCTTTATACCCTTGGCTCTCAGGAATTTTGCTACCACGTCGCTGCCGTATCCCTTGGCGATGGCAGAGCAGTCGAGCATGGTCTTTGGATTCTGCTTAATGACGTGACCTTTCTGCAGAGCCACCTTCTCATATCCGATGAACGAATGGATGCTGTCGATGGCATTCTGGCTAGGGGTTACGCCCTTCTTGAAACCGAATCCCCATAGATTGACCAGTGGGGCTACGGTGATGTCGAAGGCTCCGTCGGTCTCCTTGCTGATGCTTTCTGCCAGGGTGAAGACATCGGTAAACATGCTGTCTACCGTAACCTGCTCATTGCGGTTGATGCGAGAGATGATGGAGGTCTTGTTGAATGGCGACAAGGAGTTGTCTACCTTCTTCAGCTCAGCCTCTATCTCTTGCTGATAGTCTGTGTCGCTCTGGTAGGTGATGTGGTAGATGGTGCCAAACACCATGCCTTCGTTTTGCTGATAGCGCAAGTCGTTCTTCTGGCGAATGGTGTATACGCTACCTATTATTAATATAAGCAGAAAAGGTATCTGCCAAATCAGATTTTTCTTCTTCATAACTTCTTGTTAGATTTCGATGGTTACATTGAATGTGCCGCCCAGTCGGGAACCGCCTTGTTTGCCAAAGCCTGGTACATACCAAGTGTTGCCTATCTCGTTTTTCTTGTAGGCGATGCGACGCTTGTATCTGAAGCTCCAACCCATGCGGATAGGACCCCATATCTTGGCATCCACTCCGAATACGCCTTCCAACCAATGATAGTTGCAAGAAACGCCTTTTTCACCGTATGGTACATAGCCTCCCCAGACGGGATCCTGGATATCAGGAGCGGAAACATCATATTTATAAAAGGTGAAACCGTATCTGAAACCACCGAAGAGGCGGTAGTCATCATGCTTGTTCTTGAGCAAGTTCCAGTCTATACCGATTCGGGCGTAAGGAGCACTGGTCTTGTAGCTAATCTTGGTGCTCTCATCTGAGGCGTCAGCCTTGCCGTAACCCAGTTCGAATACGGGATAGTATTTGTCCTTGAGGTCTACTCTCAGCGAAGCTTCAAACTGTCCGTAGTCGCTCACCATCATCTGTACAGGACCGATGAGATCTACTCCCACAGCCAGCCCCTTGAGCAGCGGGATGGAGTCTTTCTCTATCGCTGCTGCCATCTTCTTCTGTCCCTGGGCGCTTGCCTGCTGTGGCATCAGAAGTAGGCAACTAATTGCGATTGCCGAAATATATGTAGAAATGTGCTTTGGATGCATCATAATTCACATCTTTATTGTTGATGACTATGGAATCAATCAGGTTGTGCGTGGTCTTCACCTCTGTGATAGTATGGAAGAATGCTGGATTGCAATCCACTGATTCGAAGTGGGAGAAATCCTCTTTCTTCACCGTCACAGTATCCTTGAACACCTGGTTCTCTTGGTTTTTTATCTCGAAGTAGAACACGTCCTCTGGCTGGTGGTAACTCATCGGCAGGATGAAGCTGTCCACCTTTACGTCCTTGTTGATCAGGACGCTGTCGGTGCCCTCGGTCTTGGTGGTAGAGATGGTCATAGTGTCATTGAGCGTGGTGATGTTGCCCATCAAGCGATACTTGGTGTAAGTAGTGTTGTTGAGGGGACAATCCAGCGACGTGCAGCCCACCATGGCTAGTACCATGAAGACGAGGCAAGGTATTATTTTCCGCATCTTATTTCCTTTTCTATTTGATAATCATTACGGTTTGGATTCTGACGGCTGATGAGGTCGCCCAGGAATCCTGCCAGGAAGAACTGGCTGCCCAGAACCATGGCGATGAGGGCGATGAAGAAGTATGGCGAGTCGGTGATGAGATGGCCATATACTCCATGGTAGAGGTCGATGCTCTTGTCGATGCCCAGACCGATGAGGGCGAGGAATCCAATGAAGAACACGATGCTGCCCAAGAATCCGAATACGTGCATTGGCTTCTTGCCAAAGTTGCTGAGGAACCAGAGGGTCATCAGGTCGAGATAACCGTTCACGAAGCGGTTCCAGCCCATAAACTTAGACTTGCCAAACTTGCGTGCCTGATGGTGAACTTGCTTTTCGCCTATCTTGTCGAAGCCTGCGTTCTTTGCCAAGTATGGGATGTAGCGGTGCATCTCGCCATATACCTCGATGTTCTTCACCACGTCGCGGCGATAAGCTTTTAGTCCGCAGTTGAAGTCGTGCAGATTGTGGATGCCGCTCACCTTGCGTGCTGTGGCATTGAAAAGCTTGGTAGGAATGGTCTTGGAGAGTGGGTCGCCCTGCTTGCGGTTCATCTTGTAGCCAGATACGAGGTCATAACCTTCCTTGGTTATCATCTGGTAGAGACCTGGTATCTCGTCTGGCGAATCCTGCAGGTCGGCATCCATGGTGATGACCACGTCGCCCTGTGCCTCCTTGAATCCACAGTAGAGGGCTGGGCTCTTGCCATAGTTGCGGCGGAACTTGATGCCTTTTACCTGCTCATGTTTCTCGGAGAGTTCTTCTATGACGTTCCATGAACGGTCGGTGGAGCCGTCGTTCACGAAGATCACTTCGTATGTAAAATCGTTGGCGTCCATCACTCGCTTAATCCAAGCGAAGAGCTCTGGCAACGATTCTTCCTCATTAAACAGAGGTACTACTACTGAAATGTCCATATCTGTATTATCTTGTTATCTGTGTTATTTATCTTGTTTTGTTTTTATATTGCTGTCTAGAATTACATCTGATTCAGATTCTTCTTAGCCATCACTGCGCCGATGATAGGGCTCAGTACGATGCCTGCCACGATGTCGGTTATCATAAACATGGCTGCCCATGCTATAGGTTTCATCATGAAGATGGCATTGAGCACCTCCTTGGTCTCATTGGCTGTCAACTGGTATGCCTGTGCTATCATCTGGTAGCTAGCTTGCAGTTGCGACATGAATGGCCCCATATCCATAAATCTGAACCAGAGGTATTGCACGATGGTGAGCAATAGGGTGGCGTAGAAGAATGTCTGGAAACAATAGAACGATGCGCTCATGAATGAGATGTGTCCTTCACGCACGTCGTCACGGAATATCTTCAGTCGCTTAGCCATCACGAATGGGGTGGAGATGAGGAGCAGGTTAGCTACCAATCCCAACATCTGCATCGAAGGATTGGCTGCCAGCATGGTGCAGATGAAACTGGCTATCCATACAGCGCCGAGGATGACTCCATCCTGGCGAGCGAAAGCCTTGGTCTGTTTGATTCGGAAGAGATCAATCACGATGGTTTTCTCGATTTCTTCAGGATTCTCCTGTTCCATCTGCTGATTGCGCTCTGTTTGTTCCGTCTGCAGTTTTTGCTCTGCTTGCTGCTTGCTTGCCTCTACTTTCTCTATGCTTTCCTTATTCTCTTGAATTTCTTTACTCATTGTTTTATTGATACGTATTTTTGCTATTATCGTGCAAAGATACTCATTTTTTATTATATAAGGTGTAAAGTGGGAAAATATTTATATATAATTAAAGATAAAAGGCTCTTTTGGGGGAAAACAAAAAAGGAACCTTCTTTGTGAGAAGATTCCTTTTCTTGAGCCTCTTGTCGGATTCGAACCAACGACCCCGAGATTACAAATCACGTGCTCTGGCCAACTGAGCTAAAGAGGCGGGTGGACAAGCGATTCATATCGCACCGCTACAACCAAGTACCCTTGCTATGTTCCCATCCTGGGGGATTCCGAGGGAGCTGGTCGTATGAGACTTGTCCGTCTCAGCTTTTTAAGCGGATGCAAAGGTACTGCTTTCCTTTGAACCTACCAAATATTTTGCTGAAAAACTTCTTGCTTTTAACATCTATTTAGAAGTTTGGGAGAAAAACAAGTGAATTCTTTACTCTTCACTCTTCGTTCTTCACTTTAGAAGTCAACAACCGTGATGCCTGCGCCACCGAATTGTACGTGCTCATCTGCATAGTGAGTCACATTTGGCACGCTGCTCAAGTACTGACGAATCAACTGGCGTAGGATACCATTGCCCTTGCCATGAAGGATGCGAACCCTTGGCATACCCACCAAGATGGCATCGTCGATGAAGTATTGCACGGCATTGAGAGCGTCGTCGCCACGCATACCTCTGATGTCGAGATCCTGATGGAAGTTTGTCTTGTGGGCATCAATGGTCTTGCGGGTCTCCTTGCTGATGCCGTAGGAAGCCAAGTTCTCCTTACGCTCCTCGGTCTTGTCCTGAGTCTCGGTAGATGGGGTGGCGTGCTCCAGTCTGTTGAGACGCATCTTGGTTCTCATGCCTCCGAATACGGCGGTAGCTGTATCGCCACTGATGCTTTCCACCTTGCCCACGGTAGTCAAGCCCTTGATGCGAACGGTATCGCCAGCCTTAATCTCTCGATTGTTATCTACTTGCGTCTTGTTCTGTGCATTGCGCAGGGCAGCGGCAGCTTTTTCCTGATTTTCTTTCTTCTCTGCCTGTCGCTTGGCATGGCGTTCCTTGCGTTGCTGTATCTGGGCTATCTTGCGAGCTATCTTGTCGTCAGCCTCCTTGGTGTCAATCTCCTGTACCTCCTGCTTGAAGGCATCGAGTTCCTGACGGATACGGCGGGTCTCCTCCTTCTCTGCCTGGCTCTCTCTGATCTCTCGGATGGCATTCTCTATCTTCTTATTGCTCTCCTTCAAGAGTTCGGCAGCTTCTTCCTTCGCCTTTTGGAGAATAGCCTTACGGCTGCGCTCGATGTCTTCGATGTCACTCTCATACTTGGAGATGGTTTTCTCCATATCCTTCTCACGCTGATGGATGTTCTGGCGCTTGTTCTCCCAGTATCGCTTGTCGCGAACGATGTCTTGCAGGTACTTGTCGCTCTGGATATACTCTGAGCCAACAATATCAGATGCCTCCTTGATGACCTCCTCTGGAAGGCCAATCTTGCGGGCTATCTCGATGGCAAATGAAGAGCCTGGTCTGCCGATGGCTAACTGGAAGAGAGCTTTCATCTCATGGCGGTCGTAGAGCATGGCTCCGTTGACCACTCCCTCATGACTGTCGGCAAAATGCTTCAAGTTCTGGTAGTGGGTGGTGATGACGCCGTAAGCCTGCTGCTTGCAGAATTTATCGAGCACAGCCTCGGCGATGGCTCCACCAATGCCAGGCTCGGTACCTGTGCCAAACTCATCTATCAGGATGATGGTGTCGCCGTTGGCTGCCTTCATCATGTTCTTCATATTCAAGAGGTGAGAAGAGTAGGTACTCAAGTCGTTCTCCAGGCTCTGCTCATCACCGATGTCGATCATGATGTTTTGGAATACGCCCGTCTTGGAACGTTCGCTTACCGGAATGCTCAGTCCGCACTGCAACATATACTGGAGCAGGCCCACGGTCTTCAGGCATACTGACTTACCGCCGGCGTTAGGACCAGAGATAATCAGAATGCGTTTCTCTTGAGTCAGGGTAATGTCGAGTGGCACCACCTTCTCGTTCTTCTTTTGCAGGGATTGCTGCAAGAGTGGATGGATGGCGCGAATCCAGTCTACGTGTGGATGGTCTTCCACCTCAGGCTCTATCGCCTTGAAGGTATCGGCGAGTTTTTGTTTCGCCAGAATCAAGTCGATGAGGGCGAGGAATCGGTATGAGTCCAATATCTCCTTGGAGAATGGGCGCACCTTGTTGGTGAAGTCGGTGAGGATGCGGATAATCTCCTTTCTTTCCTCTCCCTCCAACTCACGCACACGGTTGTTCGCCTCCACCACCTCGGTAGGTTCGATGAAGACTGTCTTACCTGTGGCACTCTCATCGTGTACGATACCTCTAATCTTGCGCTTCAGTGTTGGAATAACCGGTATCACCAGTCTGCCGTCGCGCAGGGTGGGGGTTACGTCTTTCTCTACCACGCCCTCGCTCTGGGCTGCACGCAATATACTATATAAGGTACGCGAGATGCTGCCTTCGGTCTTTGCCAGTTCTCTGCGAATCTGGAGCAGTTCGGGGGTGGCGTTGTCACGTATCTTTCCGAATTTGTCTAATATTTGGTCGATGCGCTGGATGAGCTGTGGAAAGGTCATCACGTCGGCAGATAGGCGATGCAGGGCAGGGTATGGGTACTTCTTCTCTCTTCTCCATCCGTCTTCCTGCTCGGCATGGGCGTCATCCTCATCGCTGTGGTTGAGGATTTTCACCATGCCAGCGATGGTGGAGAGGGAACGGCGAAGGTCGAAGAGCTCGTCCTCTTCCAAGTGGGTGTTCTCCACACGGATACGGAGGATGCTTTCTCTTACGTCATAGAAATATTGCAGGGGAAAGTCCTCTACTTCCTCCATCAGTCGGCGGAACTCACGCACCTGCATGAGCCACTCGTTTACCTGTTCGGCATCGCTGCTGAAAGCCATCTTGTCCACCTGTTCCTTGCCCAGTGGAGAGAGACATCTTTCGCGCAGCATCTTGCGGATTTCGTTGAATCCTATTTTATTTTCAAAATTATCTGGATAAATCATGGGTGCAAAAGTACAACATTATCTTGAAATAGCAAAATTTTCTTCCAAATATTGCCTAGCATAGCCCCTCCGCCAAAGTGCCAAGCCGCTAATTGGGCGAATTTTTCCTCCGTTACGCCGCCCAGGGCCATCACTTTCTCGTCGATGATGCCGGCTTGGGCTGCCTCAGTCAGAGTCTTTTCGGTGAAGGCATGTTGGTAGCCTTGCTTGGAGATGCTGTCGAAGATGGGGCTCAGGAAGACGTAGTCGCAAACTGGCTTTTTCTCGATTACCTCTTCCAGGCTGTGGCAGGAACAGGAGATGCTGCCTTGGAATCCCTCCGGTATCTCATGGTTGCGTCGGTTCAGGTGAATGCCGTGCAAGTGATATTTCTGGCAGAGGGAGAAGTGGTCGTTGACCACAATCTGTGGGTACCATTTGGGGGCTATCTCTTGGAGTAGTCGCTCGCAATCTTCTAGGCTGGAGTCGGGCTTGCGCAGATGCAGCAGGTCGATGCCAGCCTCGAAGAGTTGGTTGATGTATTTTGCCTCATGCTCTATGAAGTCGGGCATGGTGATAACAATCCATTTCATTTGGTAAACAAACTTTTTGGTTCGTAGAAGTGGTTGACCGGTCCATGTCCTTCGCCTATCTCCACATCTTTGCCTGCGAGAATAGCTCCTGAGAGATAAGTCTTCGCCATGGCGATGGCGGTGTTCATATCCATTTCTCTTGCTAAGTAGGAGGTGATGGCAGAGGAAAGGGTGCAGCCTGTGCCATGGGTGTTTCGGGTATTCACACTGATGCCACGGTAGCTGGTCAGAAGTTTGCCATTCTCAAAGAGATAGTCTATCTTCTCTGTACCCTCGAAGTGACCTCCCTTGATGAGTACGTGCTTGCAGCCCAGGCGGTTGATGGCTGAGGCTGCCTGCATGATGTCTTCTTTGTTTTCAATCTTCATGCCTGCCAATATCTCTGCCTCTGGAATGTTGGGGGTGAGGAGAGTGGCAAGGGGAAGGAGTTCCTTGATGAAGATATCGAGCGCATCCTCTTGCATCAGTCGGCATCCGCTGGTAGATACCATGACGGGGTCGATGACGAGATGCTGATAATCAGTATGTTGATTGCTGGCTTCATTTGCGGTATCTGTATGATACATCTTGAGTGTTTCGGCGATAGCGTGGATCGTATCGCTATCGTTTACCATACCTATCTTGATGGCATCAGGATGGATGTCGTCCATCACTGCTTTGATTTGTCCGCTTACGATGTCTGCCTCCACCTTTTGGATGCCATATACGTCCTTGGTATTCTGCACGGTGATGGCGGTGATGGCAGATGCGGCGTATACGCCCAGGGCCGACATCGTCTTGATGTCGGCCTGGATGCCAGCTCCTCCGCAACTGTCGGAGCCTGCTATGGTCAATGCTGTATAGTATCTCATGTCTTTTTTGTATTCTATCAAAACGAAAAAAGTCTTCTGAAATTTCTTTCAGAAGACTCTTGCGGAGAGAGAGGGATTCGAACCCCCGGTACCTCTCGGTACGACGGTTTTCAAGACCGTTGTAATCGACCACTCTACCATCTCTCCAAAATTCAGTCTGGATGACTATAGCTTGGTTTTCTTAAGCGGTTGCAAAGGTACTACTATTTTTTGATTCCACCAAATTTTTTTGGAACTTTTTTGCGATTTTCTTCAAAAAAGTGCGTTTTTTACCAAAAATGGGCTACCGCTGTAGCCCAAAACCTTGATAACCTTAAATCTAATACTATGAAAAACACAAGGCAAAGATAAGCAAATAATCAATTCACCATGTCAATAAAACTGAAAATCTGCTTCTCTGCCTAGCTATTTTACCTTTTTTAATCTTTCAAGTACCCCTTTGCCTTAAACTCTTCCATCAATGGAAGGGCTAGAATCTTGGCATCTGGATGAGGAGCACCCGTGGTGCCCAAGGCACGGAGATCAAAGAAGTGTTTCCAGTCGCTGATGAAGGCGGTATGCACCAACTCCGTGTTGCAATCCAATGGCAGGATGGCACGAGCCTCCTGTGGTTTGCAACCTGCCTCGATCAACTTCATGTAGGCATACTCGGCTGCCTCGTTGGCGAAAATCCAAGTTGTCAACTTGCTCCATTCCTCAGCTCTGTTCTCGGCAATATCCTCGCAGAGGTCACGGAACTGATAGTCGTCTGCCTCTTGTGATCCGTCAAATTCTTCTTCTGCCACCCACGTAGGGAGATTGATGGTAATCTCGTTGTCAAACTTGTTCTTGGAATAGTTGCAGTAGCGAGTGCTCTGCTCAGCCATAGAGTTGGCACGGTGGCGATTGTATTCGCGGGTGATGGAGATCTGGGTGGTGAAATGCACGGTGATGCGCAGTTCATGCTTGCCCTCCTCGTAGTCGCTGAGGTGTTTCAAGTCGTCCAAGCACTTGTTTTCTGCCAGTACACGCAGGTTGGTGGTGATATAATCCTTGCCATCAATGGTGTTGAGGCGAGAGAACTTATTGTGCAGATAGAGTGGCAACTCGCCATGATTGCATACGAGATATACTGTGCCGTGTTCCAGCATGGCAAAGTGCTCGCTCTGAATCATGCGACCCACGAAAGGCTTGGCAGAGTCTTCCGTAGTGTTGTTCTCGCTCTTGTAGCATACACGTCCGGCACGTTCTATCTGCTGATAGATGCCGAGCTCACCTGGCTTTTGCAGCCAAATCTCATATTGAGGTCTTTGTATTTTCATTGTTGATAGTTATTGTTTTGAGTGCAAAGGTACATCATTTTGGCGACAATACAAAATAAATGCTCACTTTTTTCGTTTTCCCTATATATATAATAAGGTATAGGAAAATATGGAAATAAAACCGATAGCTCGATTTCGTTCGCCCTTCTCCAGTAAGTTTGGCATCCCCAAGCAGGCTGGATTGGTGGCTGAACTGGAAGGACGGATAGTTTTTGAGCCCGAATATCGCAATGCCGATGCCCTTAGAGGTATGGACGGATTTGATTATCTCTGGCTGATATGGGAATTTTCGGCTAATAAGCACAAGGCGAATAGCCCTGTGGTGAGACCCCCTGTGCTCGGTGGCAATGAGAAGGTGGGCGTCTTTGCCACTCGCAGTCCTTTTCGCCCTAACAACATCGGACTTTCTTCCGTTCGCATCTCCAGGATAGAGTGGGAGACAAACAAGGGACCAGTGATTCATGTGAGGGGAGCCGACCTGATGGATGGCACTCCGATTTATGACATCAAGCCCTACGTGGTGTATGCCGACTGTCATCCCGAGGCGAGAAGTGGATTCGTGGATGAGAGGAAATGGGCTAAACTGGAGGTGGTGATTCCTGATGACGTGAGGGAACATCTGCTAAAGAATGGGCTGGATGAGGATAAAATTCGAGTGCTGGCTGATGTGTTGGCGCAAGATCCTCGCCCTCATTATCAAAAAGACCCCCATAAGGTATATGGTATGCCTTATGAGGGTTGGGATATTCATTTTGTAGTCAGTGGGCAAACGCTTACTTTGCAAAAGTAGCGAAGTGGACATTGTCGAGCTTGATTTTGCAAGTCTCGTCAATGTCTTGCGCATTCTTGTTGTAGAAGATGTATGCGTTCTTGATGTCTATGTCATGAACCATACCTTCTGCTCCATGAGCCACGATGCCGTTCTTGCAACCACGTACGTAGATGTCGCTCATGTGGATGTCTTGGAAGTTGGGCAGAAACTCCTGCTTTACTGGGGCTGTCTGTTGCTTGGCTCCCACGTGGTTGTCCCAATAAGTGGTCTCGAAGGTGATGGCGTCGCCCGTAATATCGGTCATATAGATGTGGTCGATGAAGATATTCTCAGATGTTCCACCTCTCTTCACGCTACTCTTGAATCGCAGTCCGGCGTCTGTGCCCTGGAAGGTGTTGTTGCGAACCACGATGTTCTTCATGCCGCCAGAAAATTCACTGCCGATAACAAAACCGCCATGGGCATGGTAAACAGTATTGTCCTGGATGTTGATGTTCTCGCAAGGACCAGCTTTCACGCCTGCTTCTCCTGCGCCGCCCTTCATGCAGATGCCGTCATCGCCAGCATCCACGATATTGTTGACAATGAGCACGTCCTTGCAACTAGAGATGTCGATGGCATCGCCATTCTGTGCATTCCAAGGACATTTCACGGTGATGCCGTCGATAATCACATTCTTGCATCGGGTAGGGATGAGGTGGAAGCGAGGGCTATTCAGTAAGGTGACGCCCTGCACCAAAACGTTCTCGCAATCTACAAAGCGAACCATGTGATTGCGTACTCTTTCTTGGTCATCGATGGTGGATACCACATCAGGGGTGTGCTTCAGATGCAGGGGATACCAGATGTCGCCTTTCTCATTGAGGGTGCCGCCCATCTGCTTAAACTGATTCCATTCCACATCGCTCACCTTGCTTCGCTTTACTGGGCGCCACCATTCGCCATTGCCGTCAATGGTGCCTTCGCCCGTAATGGAAATGTTCTTGCGCTTGCTGGCGTTGATGGCTGGAGTTGCTCGGTTTTCCTTTTGTCCTGTCTTCTCATCTGTCTTGATGAGGTCGTTCTTATCCTCAGAGAATACGATGATGGCATTCTTCTCCAGATGCAAGTCTATGTTGTCCTTGAGTGAGATGAGTCCTGTCAGATAGATGCCGGCTGGCACATTGAGGTGACCGCCACCCATCTTGCTCAGTTTGCTAATGGCTTTGGCAAAGGCTTGAGTGTTCATCGCCTGTCCATCGCCATTGCCGCCGCATTCCAAGATGCTTACTTGATTGTCGGGGATGGTAGGCAGGATGGGCTGAGTCATCTGAACTGGCAAGTTCTGATAATACTTGTCATATTTGCTGCCTGCTTGTGCAGTGGTCATTACGGCGAAGAGTGCCAGTAATGAGATTAAAATCTTTTTCATTTTGATACAGTCTTTAAGTTTGTTTTGTTATAGTTCTTTTGTGAATGTTATGCTTTGTAACACATGTTGTCTTCAAGCTAAAAAACCAAAAAGGGCAGCCCCAACCGAAGTCGAGAACCGCCCCAAATGAAAGGAGGAGTGGTACCACCAGGAATCGAACCGGGGACACAAGGATTTTCAGTCCTTTGCTCTACCAACTGAGCTATGGCACCATCTTGCTTTTTGCGTTTGCAAAGGTACAACAATATTTTTAATTAAGCAAGAGAAACTGAAATAATTTCTCTTGCTTAATGTTTATTAACTAAAATGACTCCTGCGATATGCGGTTTTGTATCGCTATAGGGTAATGTTAGTCTTTCAGAGGATTCCATCCCTGTGCCTTGAGCTCGAATTCCTGTCCATCACGAGTGATGAGGAACTTGCCCAGGCTTTCCTTGGTGATGTATCCTATTTGTCGTACGCCTTCCATAGCTTCCACCTTTTCGTGGTCGCCGATAGGTACTGTGAAGAGAAGCTCATAGTCCTCGCCTCCATTCATGGCGCAGGTGGTCAGGTTCATGTTGAACTCCTCTGCCTGCACGGCTGTCTGGTAGTCTATCGGAATGTTCTTCTCATATACTCGGCATCCACAGTGGCTCTGCTCGCAGATGTGCATCAGCTCACTGCTCAAGCCATCGCTGATATCCATCATGGCGGTAGGGCGGATGCCTGCCTCTCTCAACTGAGCTATCACGTCGCCGCGAGCCTCTGGCTGCAACTGGCGCTCCAAGAGATATTCCTTGCCAGCGAAGTCTGGCTGGAAGTTGCGCATGTTCTCCAGGTCTTTCTGGAGCAGGGCGATGCGGTCGTTGTCCCCCTTGGCCTTGGCTTCAGCCATCTTCTTGCGGATGTCCTCTACCTGTCCGTAGTATACGGATTTCTCACGCTCCAAGAGTTGCAAACCCATGTAGGCTCCACCCAGATCGCCCGTAACGCAGATGAGGTCAGTCTCCTTAGCTCCGTTGCGATACACTATGTCTTCCTTGGCAGCCTCGCCGATGCAAGTGATGCTGATGGCAAGACCTGTATAAGAAGAAGTGGTATCTCCGCCCACGATGTCGATGCCCCACTTGTCGCAAGCCATACGCAATCCCTTGTAGAAATCCTCCAGGTCTTCCACCTTGAATCTCTTGCTCAGGGCGATGCTCACTACCATCTGGCGTGGCGTACCATTCATGGCAAAGATGTCGCTGATGTTGACCATCGCACTCTTATAGCCCAGGTGTTGCAGGTCGATGTATGTCAAGTCGAAGTGCACGCCCTCCATCAGCATATCGGTAGTAACCAATACCTCCTTGTCGGGATAATGCATCACGGCACAATCATCGCCCACGCCATATACGGTAGAGGCATTTTTGTTTTCATATCCTTTGGTGAGATGGTCGATAAGACCAAACTCACCCAACTTTGCTATATCCAATGTTAATTAAGAATTAATAATTATGTATTGACTATGATGCATAGTAATTAAGAGCGGCAAATCATCTCGCGCATAATCTCTGTCATCTTTGGCTGTGCGGCATTGGCAGCTACCTGTACCTCCTCATGGCTTACCTCGACAGGAACGTCGAAGCCACCGAGGTCGGTGATGATGCTGATGCCGAATACCTTGATGCCACAGTGGCGAGCCACGATTACCTCTGGTACGGTGCTCATGCCCACAGCGTCGGCGCCGAGCTTGTGATACATTCTGTACTCTGCTGGAGTCTCGAAAGTAGGACCCTGCACGCCGATGTATACGCCATGCTGAATCTCGATGCCCTTCTCCTTGGCTATCTCGTCGGCTAAGTCGCGAAGCTTCTTGTCGTATGCCTCGTGCATGTCTGGGAAGCGAGGACCGGTAGGGAAGTTCTTGCCACGCAATGGATGCTCTGGGAAGAAGTTGATGTGGTCGTCGATAACCATCAAATCGCCAATCTTAAACTCTGGGTTCATACCGCCAGAAGCATTGCTCACGAAGAGGGTCTCGATACCCAACTCGTACATCACACGCTCTGGGAAGGTAACTTCCTTCATGTTGTATCCCTCATAGAAGTGGAAGCGACCTTCCATCGCCATGATGTCCTTGCCGCCGAGCTTGCCGAAGATCAGCTTGCCAGCGTGTCCTTCTACCGTAGATACAGGGAAGTTTGGTATCTCACTATATGGAAATTCGTAGCTATCAGTTATTTCTGAAGCTAATTGTCCGAGGCCTGTTCCCAGAATGATTGCTGTCTTCGGACTTGTTGTCATCCTTTCTTTTAGCCAGGATGCTGTTTCTTGAATTCTTTCGTACATAGCTTATTATTTTTTCGTTAAAGTTTTCTTCTTGATCTTGCATAAAGCTTACCTTGATAGGCAGGGCGTAGAGATTGTCTTTCACTATCTCGTAGAGTCCTTCGCTATCTCTGAGTCTTACCGCGTCTTTCTCTGTTGTGATGATGAGGCGTGGCTCTGGCATCGACTCAAAGATTTCGTTGATGCGGTCGATGTCCTTGCTCTTGAAGTGGTGATGGTCGCCAAAGGATACGGAGGTGAGGGTCTTGACCATAGGTGTCAAGTCGTGCTCCATCTGCTTGGGCGAGGCGATACCCGTGAGCAGCATCACGTTCTTGTCCTTGAGCGATTCCAAGTCTAGCTGTTGCTCATTGAAGATGCCGATAGGCTTGTCGTAGTTGATGCATGTGAAGTAGAGCTTCTGGAAAGGGTAGAGGTTCATCGCCTTGGTGAGCACTCTAAATTCCATTGGCTTCAGGTCCTTCGGGCATTTGGTTACGATCACGATGTCGGCACGGTTCTTTCCGCTCAGCGGTTCGCGCAGTCTGCCTGCTGGCAATATCTTGTCATAGATGATGAGTCGGTGATAATCCACCAGCAGGATGTTGATGCCCGGCTTCACATAGCGATGCTGGAAGGCATCATCGAGCAGGATGACTTCTACGTCCTTGGTTTCCTCGTCATCTTGCAGGTGCTGGATGCCCCTTACTCTCTTGGCGTCTACGGCTACATAGATGCCTGGAAATTTCTGGTGCATCTGGAATGGCTCGTCGCCTATTTCCTTCATCTCCGTATCTTCCTCAGCCAGCACATAGCCACGGCTCTTGCGCTTGTAGCCTCTGGAGAGGACGGCTATCTTTACCTTGTCTTGCAATAGGCGAACGAGATATTCCACATGAGGAGTCTTGCCTGAGCCTCCCACGGTGATGTTGCCTACCGATATTACGGGTAGGGAAAATGACTTGCTTTTCTTGACACCGATGTCGAAGAGCCAGTTGCGGAATCTCATGATGCTGCCATATATCCAACTGAGTGGTAATAGCCATTCGTTGATCTTGATAAGATCTCCTTCTGTTCTCATATACCTTATTATATTTATACCTTATTATATATAGGGTTTGTTGTTACTTGATGTTCATAATGAATGGGAGAGCTGCCTGCACAGGCTCTCGCTCCTTGACATTGCGAAGCCACATGAATGGCTCGTAATACTCACCGAGGGTGAGGCGGAGTTGTTCATCCAGGTAGGTACCGTGGTCGCCCGTAGTCTTGGCGAGCAACTGGTCCATCCAGTCGTCTGGTGCAGGATATTCCTCTGAGTGATAGGTGTCTATCTTAGCCAGATGGGCAGCCTTGGCGATAGCATCGTCCAAGCCTCCAAATCCATCGATGAGTTTGATGCCTTTGGCGTCGGTGGCTAACCATACATGGCCCTGAGCTACTTTCTCCACGTCATCTACGGTCATCTTTCTGCCGTCAGCCACACGCTTGCGGAATAGTTCGTAACCTCTGTTCACGTAGGCTTGCAGGCTGTTCAGTTCCTCTGCATTCCATGGACGCATCATACCGGCACTGCCGTATGCGCTATTCTTGTTGGTTTTCACCTCATCATATTTGATGCCGAGCTTCTGGGTGAGCAGTCCGCTCAGGTCTGGCAGGGCACCGAAGATACCGATGCTGCCCGTCAATGTCATCGGTTGTGCCATCACATAGCGGGCTCCCATGCTCATATAGTAAGCTCCCGATGCAGCCATGCCTCCCATGGAGATGACCACAGGTTTCTTCTTGTCGAGCATCTTGACGGCTCTCCATATCTGCTCTGATGCGTATGCGTCGCCACCGCCCGAGTTGATGCGGATTACTACGGCCTTGATGCTATTGTCGTTGCCCAGCTCTTCCAGGTCCTTCACTACCTTGTCGCTCACAATTTCTTGTCCTTGACCTATTAGGCTAGAGGAAGCCATGCGGGTGATGCCGCCCTGACAGTAGTATACGGCGATGGCATCTCCCTGCTCGTCATCCATCACGGCATCGTTTACCTCGCTGATGCTGGCTTGGTTGATGCTCTTGTCTTCTGATAGTCCCAGTTGGTCCTTTACCACCTGCCTGATTTCGTCATAGTAGCAGTAGCCATCCACCAGCTTCTCGGCTTTGAGCTTCTTGCTGTCGTCAAATGCCATCAGTCCGTCGGCATAGTTGTTGAGCGCTTGCTTGCTGATGCCTCTGCTGGCAGATACGTCGTCTAGCATTTGGCTCCAGAGTCCGTTGATGTAGCGGGTCACTTGCTCTCGGTTGGCCTCGCTCATCTTGTCTTCGGTATATTGCTCCGTATAACTCTTGTATTTGCCCACCTTGACCACGGTAAACTTCACGCCAAACTTGGCATAGAGGTCTTTCATGAATTGTGGTTGGGCTGCCAGTCCATGCCAGTCTATGTTGCCTTCAGGGTTGATATATACCTTGTTGGCTACAGAAGAGAGGTAGTATCCTCCCTGTGAGTATACATCTCCGTATGCGATAATCCACTTGCCGCTCTTCTTGAAGTCGGCGAGTGCTTTGCGTATTTCTTGCAGTGTGGCGTAGTCTGTCTCCAGAACGCCTGTTTCCAGATAGATGCCTTTTACCTTGTCGGAGGTCTTGGCTTTCTTGATGGCAGATAGGATTTCGTTCATACCTATCTGGTTGATTTGCCCATCGGTCAAGTCGCCCCAAAAGTTGTCTTCAGCTTGGTCTGTGATTTCTCCTTGCATCTTCAGCACCAATACTGAGTTGTTTCTCAGCGATGGTTTGCTGCTGCTCATCACCATGCCAAGAAGCGAAATGAATCCGAGTATCGAAATGATGACTCCGAATCCAAAGATACCAACGATTGTGGCTGCCACACTCTTGAAAAACTGCTTCATACTACTTCAATTTTATGTCTGATTTTAATATTTTGTGCAAATATAGTAAAAAAGAAACAAATAGCAAAGAGATTTCAACAAAATAACAAAAAAATGAGCAAAATATAACGTTGGATTAACAAAAAAATGATTATCTTTGCACCATTAATAGAAACTAATAACAAATTTAAAAAATGGAAAGAACTTGGAGATGGTTTGGTAAGAATGATAAGATTACCTTGGCCATGTTGAAAGAAATCGGTGTGGAGGGCATCGTTACTGCCCTGCACGACGTACCTAATGGTGAAATTTGGACTCGCGAGAAGATTCGTGATCTCCGTGAATATATAGAGAGCTACGGCATGCGCTGGAGTGTAGTGGAGTCGTTGCCGGTAGTGGAGAGCATCAAGTATGCGGGCCCTGACCGTGATGAGCAGATAGAGCGATACAAGGAGAGCCTTCGCAATCTCTCGGCTGAGGGCATCCACACCATCTGTTATAACTTCATGCCAGTATTGGACTGGGCGCGCACTGACCTCAACCACCCAAATCCTAACGGCTCTACCAATCTCTACTTCTCCTTCCCTCAGTTCGCTTACTTCGATATCCATATCTTGAAGCGTGAGGGTGCTGAGGCTGATTGGGATGCCAAGGGCAAGGAGATGGGCAGAGACATCTTGAAAGAGGTGGCTGAACTGAAGGAGCATATGACTCCTGAGGATGACCACAACTTGGTGGACACCATCATCGTGAAGACGCAGGGATTCGTGAATGGTAACATCAAGGAGGGGGACGAGCGCCCAGTGGAACTCTTCCGCCAGTTGCTCTCATTGTATAAGGGCATCACCAAGGAGCAGCTACGTGAGAACATGCGCTACTTCCTCGATGCCATCATGCCTACTTGCGAGGAGTGTGACATGTATATGTGTGTTCACCCAGACGATCCTCCATTCCCAATCCTCGGTTTGCCACGTATCGTGACTTGCGATGAGGATATTAACTGGTTCCTCCATGCGGTGGACAACAAGCACAATGGCTTGACCTTCTGTGCGGGCAGTCTCTCGGCTGGTGCTCACAATAATGTGGTGGAACTCGCCAAGAAGTATGCCGACCGTACCTGGTTCGTACACTTGCGCTCTTGCCATATCTTCCCTAATGGCGACTTCACCGAGGCTAGCCACTTGGGTGGACGTGCCGACCTCATCGAGTTGGCTCGCAACTTCGAGAAGGTAAATCCTACTTTGCCTATGCGAGTGGACCATGGTATGTGCATGCTCGGCGATGAGAAGCGTGGCTATAATGCAGGTTACAGTTTCTTGGGCAGAGCCTTTGCCATGGGACAGGTGCAGGGCATCCTTGCCACCGTGGATCGTGAGCTCGGCATCGAGTATCATCAACCAGGATTTTTCGACTAAGCCAACTACTATGCGTATCGAAGTGCCAACTTGGTTTGGCTCTTCGATACATCCATTTATGATATAAACCAAATTAGAATAAACAATGAATAAGAAAATATTAAGTCTGGCCTTGATGATGGGTGCTTTTGTTAGCATGTCAGCCCAGTCTACGGCTAGAAAGTTTGTACTTCAGAATAGTGCTGATGGCAATAGTCAGCTTACTTGTTATCTGCCTCAGAATCCTACGGGGCGTGCTGTGGTGGATTGTCCGGGTGGCGGTTACGCTCATCTCGCCATGGATCATGAGGGACATCAGTGGGCTGAGTATTTCAATAAGCAGGGCATCGCCTTCTTCGTCTTGAAGTATCGTATGCCTCAAGGCGACCATAACATTCCGCTCAGCGATGCTTATCAGGCTATGCGTACGGTGAGAGACAGTGCCGCTGTTTGGCATATCAACAAGGAGGATGTGGGCATCATGGGCTTCTCGGCTGGAGGCCATCTGGCTTCTTCGGTCAGCACCCATGCTGAGTATGATGCTCGCCCTAACTTCTCCATTCTCTTCTATCCAGTCATCTCTATGAATCCAGACTTGGGGCACGCTGGCTCTAGTTATAATTTCTTGGGAAATGAAGGCGTGAAAGATCAGAAGTTGGTAGATGAGTGGTCTAATGATAAGGCTGTTCGCCGCCATCTTACTCCTCGTGCCATCATCCTGATGTCGAGTGACGATGAGGTGGTTCCGCCGGTTACCAATGGCGTGGCTTATTATTCTGCCATGCGGAATGAGGGTAATGAATGTACGATGCATGTTTATCCTACCTGCGGTCATGGCTGGGGCTTCTGTGATGTCCCTTATCATGAGCAGATGTTGAACGACCTTACTTCCTGGCTGAATCATTTCCAGGGTCCAAAGGAAGATGCTGTCCGTGTAGCTTGTATCGGTAATTCCATCACCGATGGATATGGGATTGGAATGGCACCTGTCAATGGATATCCTGCCGTTTTGCAGAAGAAGTTGGGTGATGGTTATCAGGTGAAGAACTTTGGCGTTTCTGCCCGTACCATGATGAACAAGGGTGACTTGCCTTACATGAACGAACTGGCGTGGAGAGATGCGCAGGCTTTCAATCCTAACATTGTGATTATCAAGTTGGGAACCAACGATAGCAAGACTCATAATTGGGTGCACGGAGCAGATGAATATCGCCAGAGCATGCAGGCGATGATAGATACCTTGAAGGCATTGCCTAGTAAGCCGAAAATCTATCTCTGTTCACCGATACCTGCCTTTAAGGATAGTTGGACTATCAACGATAGCGTGATTGTGAATGGCGAAATGCCAATCATCAAGAAACTCGCCAAGAAGAATAAGTGTCAGTTCATCGATCTCCATACTTCATACACCTATGGTGATATGATGCTGAATGATGGTATTCATCCGAATGCCAAGGGAGCGGAGAAAATGGCAGGCATCATATTTGATGCGATTCGCAAGAAATAACGCTTTTTACCTTCACTCTTCACCTTTCCCTTGGAATCCCCAGTGTTTATCGGCATTCCGAGAGGTGAAGAGTGGGGCTGGCTCTTCACCCACTCTTCACCTTTTTGCCAAGAGGGGTGAAGAGAAGGTGAAGAGAGGGTGAAGAGATAAAATGTCTCTTCACCTTGTTATCTTGTTGATATATAAATCGTTATGCACAAAAGGTGAAGAGTGAAGGGAAAAACGCAATTCCGTGGTTGATTTTTTATATTTCAGACTGTCAATGTCTATTTGGGTCTGACAGTTCACTAGCGTCTATGCCGCCAGTGGGCTGTTCCTATGAGATAGCGCATTGTCATTCCGTTTGCCCAGGGGCTATTCGTACTGAATAGCTGTTGGTCTAGGCGTAGCCCGCCTTTCGTTTGCCCTTTGCAGTCTTTTGTTAAAGCCTCTTTCGACTGACAGTTTTGTCAGTCTTCTATGTCGTTTTTGTCAGTCTTTCGGGATTGGCATACTTTTAGCAAAGCCCGAGGGTGATGGCTCTTGGCTCGTACAAGATAGCCTCACATTATTATATAAGTAATAACAATTTAAAAATATAGAATCATGACAATTAAACCATTAGCAGACAGAGTGCTGGTACTTCCTGCACCAGCTGAAGAAAAAG
>URLG01000019.1 GCA_900548535.1 Candidatus Segatella intestinihominis
TTTGTTGCTCAGGTACTTATAAATAAAGTTAAATCAAAGTGTTGCGGAATTAAGGTTAAGAATTAGGCATGCGCCCTCAAAACTATTGAATTCTTCACTCTTCGTTCTTCACTCTTCTACGATTTTACTAAATTTTTTCCAAGGTTCATTCATCTGATACCACTTCTTCTTGCCTGCTGGCACATGGAGTGCACAGGAGGTGAAGAGGCTTGTGCCGCTCTTTGTGGCGAAGGCATTCGGCTCTAATGTTGGGGCATAGGTGCTGGTGATGTAGAGATCGGTGAGCGGACAGCCATCGAAGGCATATTCGCATATCTTATCCGTCTTGCTGCCTAGCCTTACCATCTGCAGCTGCTGGCATCCCTGGAAGGTGCCGGTGCCTAGGAGGCGCAGGTTGTCGGGCAAATCCACCTCCCTTACTTTGCTGTCCATGAAGGCTCCCTGACCTATCTTCTTCAATCCTGCTGGGAAGCGGAATGTCTCGATGCTGCACTCCTTGAAGGCAAAGTTGCCTATCTGGGTGATGGTGGAGGGCAGGATGTAAGTGCCCTTCTTGCCCATCGGAAACCATACTATCTCCGTGGCGTCGGCATTGAGCAATACGCCGTCTTGGCTCTGGTAGTTGCTGTTGGCTGTGGATACCTGGAGGGCTTCCAGTGCCGTGCAGCCGCTGGATGGCAACAGGGTGTTGACCGATGCCGGTATCTCTATCTTCTGTAGCGAGGTGCAATCTTGGAAGGCGTCTTTCTCCAGCGTGGTGGCTTCTGAGGGCAGAATCACGTGCCCCAACTGTGTGCAGTGGGCGAAGAGCCCTTGACCTATCACGCCATCTTGGGTATATCTCGATGCGCCATAGCTGCCGCCTCCCGCCACTATCTTCACATCGCTCATGTCGATGTCGGCTAGCTTGCCCGGGGTGGCAGATTCGTCTGGATTTCTGCCCATCATCTTGCGAAGGCAGGCAAGGTCGTCGCCATTCAGCGCTCCTGCCAGCGAGAGGGTGGTATACTCATAGAGGTTGTCGCCCATCAGCGTGGTGAGTTCTCCTGCCTCGGCTAGCATGATGGCATCGCTCGTGGTGAAGGCGATGGCTGTGCCGATGGTTTCGCCCACCCGGTTCTTGGCGTAGGGCCATATCTGATAGGAGGCATTGCGCTCCAGTGAGCCTATCCTCAGCTTGATGCTTTTGACATTCCCATCAGCCATAACCTTCTGTTTTTCCCCATCTCCCAGGGCATAATAGCATCCCGTCTCAGTGATGTCTTCGCCGCCATCTTCCGCTATCTCATATCCAATGATCACGCTCATAGGTCCATGGCTCAGGATCGTAGCCGTGCCCATCGTTGGCTTCTCATTTGGCTGGGTGCTGAAGCTCATGGTGTTGCTGGTGGTAGTGGTTCTGCCATTGCTGCCTTGCAACATATAGTAATAGGTGGTGCCTGCCTTGAGTTGGCTCAGCAGCAGTGCCACGCTAGAGCCCTTTGCCTGGACAGGGGCAGAGGTTAGCTCCATCTGCTGGGTGGTTCCATAGCGAAAGTTGAGCTGTGGCATATCCGTCTCTCCCTCCACCACCGCCGTACCATTGAGCGTAGCCTCCGTACGGGTGATGTTGGTGGCTGCCAGGGTGGTGAGGTGAGGCTCCAGATAGCTTGGCTTCTCGCTGCTGCATGCCGCTAGCATGATGCATAATGATGTATATATGATACTTTTGAATCTCATATTTGCTATGTTATTTCTTCTTGATCTTTCCTATTTTGATGCCGATACCGATGCTGCCCTGCCACTGCTTGCCGGCGATGGTGATGGCTGAGGCATTGACCGCGAATCTTCCCAAGGAGGCTAGCACGCCCACTTCGGCTGCCATGCCCTTGTGGGATAATCCATCGTTGAGGATATATCCGCCGCCCTCGCTTTGGCTCTGCTCCCATGCGGTGGAAGTCTTGCCATAACCAATGCCCTCGAAGAGGCAGATGCCATGGCCCAGGTGGTGGATGGCTCCCAGGGTGAGGGTATAGTTGCTGTGCTTGGTGGCGCCGGTATAATATGGCTTGGTGCCCGAGGCATTGATGCTGCCATCTTCCTGGCAGTTGCCCACCGTGGAGCCGATGCTCTTCAGGTCGGTGCTGGCATGGAGGAAGAAGCCGTGGCGATGCATCAGGGCAAACCACAAGCCGTATGACGGACCGTCCTCGTGCAGGGCGATGGTGGCTAGGGTGTAGATGGCCAGTGGCATCTTAGGTCGCTTCATAGCCACAGCCACGGTATCCACCACCGTCTTCACCTGTACGATGGTATCGTGCAGTTCGGTTATCTCTGGCTTAGGCAGAAGGAGTTTCATCTCGTAGGTCATGCGGCTCTCTAGGGGTTTGCCCAACTTGTAATCTCTGATTACGCCCCAGTCGGGATGCTTCAGGGTGAGCGTCTTGGTGCCTTTGGGCAGGTAGAGCCATACTTCGCCCACTTCGTCCTTGCGCTTCACGATGCCCAGGGGAGAGGAGAAAGCAAAGTCTACCGGGCACTCTACCTTGACCAGGGCGCAAGCCTCGTCGTTGAGGTCGCGCTCGGGGTGGATAAAGGCACTCACGTCGTTGGGCAACAAGCGGAAGCTTGCCACCGAATATTCCTGTGCATGGAGCTTGATGGGAATGAGCAAGAAAAGAATGGCCATGATCAGCCAACTCCTCACTCCCAACTCCTCACTCCTAACTTTCATTTTCATAACCTCATTATTCTAAGTTGAAATCTTGTATGCTGATCACGTCTCCGCTGCCCTGTACGCTGCTGGCAGGTTGCCATGTCCTCACATGGATGAGGGGCATGGAGGGATTGCGAAAATCCCATAGCAGGAAAAGGTAGCCATCGTCGCTGTAGCGGTCGCTCTTGTATTGCTGGCGGAGCGTTACGCCGTAGATGCCATCCATCGTGGGGTGGCGCATGATGCGAAACCCCGAGAACTTGACGTCTATCTTCTGGTTGGCAGCAAACACGCGGCTCAAGCGGTTGATGTAATCTCGCTTGGAGTGGATGGCGTAGGTCACGGCTTGGTTATCGGCATGTACCTTGCCGTCGCCAGTGGTGGCTTTTACCACATTGCCCACGATGATGAGCGCCTTGTCGCTAAACACCTGCCTCAGGAAGTCGATGTCCTTGGTGGTGTAGGCGGTGCGGAAGTGCTCGCAGTAGTTGAGTATCTGATGCCTGCGCTTACCGTCTTGCTCGCTCACCTTGCCCTGCAGTATCTTGGCTGCCTCCTGATAGAAGGGGTTGCTATGTGCCATGGCTCTTAGGTCAACTTGCGAGAGAGCTCGCTTGCTTCTGGCTGGGGCTGTTGATTGGCTCTCATAATGTTGTGAAAATTCTTTATTTGAATTTACCTCAGCATCACTCCTATCTCCAAACTCCTGACTCCTAACTCCTAACTCCTGACTCCTAACTCCTAACTCCCGACTCCTAACTCCAAACTCCTGACTCCTAACTCCTGACTCGAATGTCACCATGCCCTGACGGTCGATATATCCCTCTCGGTTGGTACCTTGCTCTCGGAATCGCAGTTGTCCGTTGCGATAGCGAGTGTCGAGCAGGCAATGGCGTAAGGGGATGACAAACAGCTCGTTGCCATCTGCATCTTCCACCACGTAGCGCTTGCCCGCCTTGCCGCAGTTTTGTTCCACCAGTTCCAATCCTTCGTTCACCCCATATCTCGTTTCCGAGGCGCTACCTTTATGAGCAGCAAAGGGCGGCAGCCATAAGACTACCACCCATCCTCCCAAGAGGAGTGCTAGAAGGGATAAAATATATACCGTCTTCTTCATCTAATTTTATATAAGAGAGATTTTATCTTCTGTAATTATTAATTCTTCATTATTAATTATACATTATTTTTAATTCCACCCCTGTATCTCACCGCCGATGTCAATCTTCACCTTCTCAGGGTTCTCGGTGATGGTCAGGTTGACGAGATGCTCCACGCCCGGCTTAAACTGGAACTTGCTCTCGAAGAGATAGCTCACGCCCTTCATCACCACCTCGATGAGCGGCATGCGGTTTTCCACACGCTGTGGCACGATGATGGCAGAGTAGCTGAAGTCATCGTCTTGGTGAGCCGTGATGGTTTGGCGAGTGCCCTTCACATAGCGAGTGGCAACGCCTGCCTGCAGGTCAACGGTGGCAGAGGGCACGGTGTTGTGGATGTAAACCGTAGCCGTGGTAGGCATATCGCCCTCAAAGTCCTCGCCCTTGATGAGTCGAATCTTCAGTTTGCTCATGATGTGCTTGAAGTTGAGGTTGATAGGCGAAGCCGATGCGGTGATGCCCTTGCTGGAGGCATAGAGCAGGTCGCTTGCCTCGTAGCCGCCGAGAGCCTCGGCTGTCTTTGGCGTACTCTGGTCGGTGCTCACGCTGAATGGCTGGTCTTCTATGCTGCTCACGCCCTGTATGTATGGGTAGTAAGCGTAGGCATTGTAGCTGCCCTCGTCCCAGTAGAGGGTGCGTGCGGCTGCCCAGGTGTTGCCATCAAAGGTCAAGCCTTCATTGTTTACCAAGTTGCCACCTATCTCCAGTGGGGCGTTGGCATCAGCCACATAGAGACCTATCTTGTCGTTTGCCTCGAAGCTTGTCTCTGTGGCACGGCTGCCCTGACCAGGGTAACTTACCTCGAAACTCATCGGTGTCGACTTGGCGTCTTGGTAGCGAGGAGCCGTTTCCGACTCTTCGCTACAAGCTACCATTCCCACCATTCCTAATATAGCCAACGCAAAACCTGCGTATCTTATTATATGTTTCTTCATGTTTTTTTCTTTTTAGGAGTTAACGATGTCTTCTTACCTTAGCCATTTGCAGTGGGCTTCCCTTGTGGAAGACAGGTGCATGCTGATAAGTATGGGCAGTGCGCTGGTCGCCATTGGTACCGAAGGCACGGCTCTCCACTACACCTGCATCTCGCTTATCATTCTTCACGAAGTCCTCGAAAGAGTATGTTTCGCCAGCATATCGCTTGATGCGCTTCACGATACTCTCACGGCTGATGGTGCTATAGTAAGGAATATCATTGTTCATACAAGAGTTTGGCTCCGAGCGGAATACGCCACGGTTGTGCATATATCCACCCTCGTAGATGTCCACGATGTCGCTATAGCGGTCGTCGAAGATAAGATGGCTCCAACCCACGCTGTGCATCTTGCCGGTGATTTCGAGATTGTCGTACCATCCTAGTGATTTCGCACCGAGGATAGCATCGACGTGTCCGCAGCAAGTACAATCGCAGAAGTCGATGAAGGCATTGTGGTAGATGTACTCATCGCCCAGCTTGCCAAATCCATGACCACCTGCCTCATGCTGAATCACGCCACGAGTATCGAGTGGATAGCCGTAGGTACTCTGAGGACAGAAGGCAATAGCCGCCCCGCTTTCCCACATCTGGCAGATACCACCATAATCAGTAGAATTAGGCACGATGATAATCAATGTCTGATTCAGATTATTCTGGTTGACTGTTGGAGCACCCAAAGAATAATCGAATACTTCATCATAATCAGCTCTCAAACCGACACCGCCAGTAAAGGTGGTATTGAATCGATTATAACGAATGGTATTTACTGTACCTACGCCACTTTCTGTAGAAAGAGGCATAGCTGTATATACATTGAAGTAATCACGATAAGTCTTATATGGCTCAATGCCGAAGAAGTATTCCACCTCTTGCTTGATGTCCTTCAGGTACTTGCCACTGGCAATATCCTTGGCATTGAAGCCATCGCCGAGCAATACGATGTTGATACCACCATTGTTGCCCTTCGTTGCCTTCTGCAGGGTAACCCATTCGTCCTCGCCATATTCGTATCCATACTGAGATACCTCGCATGTATGGGTGTAATCCTTGTTCTTCAAGCGGAATACCACCTTGCCATCACGGTTATCAGCATTCTTAGCCATACCCTTGATGGTCAGAGTAACCTCCGTCTTCTTATTGCCACTGGCAGGAGATACCTCACACCAATCTGGCTTGCTAGCCACTTCCCATTCGCCCTCGGCATTGATGGTCAATGTTTGCTTATGCTCTGTGCTCAAGGCGCAAGCCACGGATGGGCGGCAAACCAATTCGTGGTGAGCGGCGATACGCTTAAAGTCGCACCAGCCAGTAGCAGCTTGGTACTGTGAAATAGCAGATTCAGGTACTTCAAGAGTGAAGTTGTCCTTTGCCACGCCATTGAATGCACCGCTGAGCACATGGGCAGGTATTTCACCTTTACATACGATGCTATAGATGCCAAAATCATTGGCAAATGCACCACCATTGTCACCCCATGTAGCTTCATATCCAATACTTTCAAGGCTTTCAGGGAAGACAAGCCCTTCTATACTACGGCAGTTGGCAAAAGCTCCAGCACCAATTGACTCCAAACCTTCAGGAAATTCCAAAGTTCCCATTAATCTCCAGTTTCCTGCAAAGGCATTTCTGCCGATGGAAACCAATCCGCTAGGTAGCTTTAAAACTCCTGAGAAATCGCAACCCTTAAAGGCTTCTTCTCCGACAGAGGTGAGAGATTTCGGCAGGTTTAATTCACCCTTCAGAGGAACGCCGCTAAAAGCACCTTGGTTGATGCTTGTCAAACCATCATGGAGTTGTAACGTACCATTGAATCCTGTTCCATTAAAGGCACTTTGATTAATAGCTTTTACTCCTTGCGGAATCGTAAGGTTACCGGTCAGATTTTGATCGCCATAAAATGCAAGGTCGCCAATATATTCGAGTTTCTCAGGCAGTATCAAAGAACCATAATAACCAGGATTGTCTCTAAAAGCATCATGTCCAATGTATTTCAGATTGCTTGGTAATTTCAATTCGCAGTTAAAATGGCATCCATTAAAGGCTCCATTTATATCTGCAGCACCTCCACCACCAATATACTCCAATGTGCTAGGAAGGGATAATGACCCTGTGAGTGAGTTACACCAAAGGAAAGCACTAGGTCCAATATGGGTTACACCTTCTGGAATAGTAATGGAACCGGTAAGATTGACACAATTTCTAAAAGCACATTCTCCGATGAGCTTTAACTTGTCTGGCAAGATAATGCGAACAAGGCTATTTTTTTCATTGAAAGCATTGCTGGTAAGAACACCCTCTCGCTCTTGATCGTCACCAAAGTAATTGTCTGGTAATCCTGGATGCCGTCCAAAATGACCATATACAGTAACCTCCTTCATATTCAATGATTGAAGGCTATTCATAGAATCACGCATGAAAATGAAGTCTTTCTCTCCAATTACTCCAGTAAGTTTAAGATTCTTCAATCTTGTATAATCCTTATTGGCCGCAATAATGGCATCCTTTAGGTGATCTTTCGTTGAGTTGATAACCACATACTCCTTAGCCGTAGCATCATGGCTCACGAGGTCGTTCTCCCATGGTGTAATGCTCTCGCTTACCAGGGTGAGCTTGTAGGCACCGCTGCCTGCCTGCTTATCCACCTTGATACTGAAGTTCATCATCTTGCCTGCTACGTAGGTAAGGTTCTCATTCTTAGTGAATTTGTATGGAACACCACCGATGGTGATGCTAAAGAGGGTGGTACCAGCAGCCACGGTTTGAGGGATGACGATAGTACGCCATTCGTCACCTACACGAGAAGGGATGGTGGCGGTGCTCTCCACGCCGCCAGCCACCTTGACTGTACCATCGGCAAGATTGATGCTTGCCTTGCGAGCCACATTGCCTGTCAACACAATCTTCTCTGTGCTTGCCCATTCGTCCTCGGCAAAACCTTCACCCTTAATCAGGGTAACTCTCGCATTAGACATGCGGTGAGCCATTGGCAGACGAATCACATTGGTGGTAGGAGCCACGTCGCCCACCTTGCCCCAAAGGAAGTCGCTCGCCTCGTAGCCACCCATCTCGCCTTCGGCTGATGCCTTGCTCTGATCCTTCTGTACCTCAAACTGATAGTCGTCGATGCTCTCAGGATTGCCGTATGGGTAGTAACCATATACGTCGATATGGGTATGCTTGTCTTTCCAGAAAAGGTCGTAAGCGGAATCCCACTTATAGTTTGGCTCGTCGAAGGTATGGCGCACATTGTCGCCACGGTTGCCGCTCGCCTTCAGGGTGCCTGGGGTGTTGCCATCATAATCCACGATGTATACACCCATCACATCGCCATTGCAGAAGCCATTGTCGTTGACACGGGTAACGGCTAGCTGGTCGATGTCGCCAGAGAGCTGTATGCGATTGCTGTCGTGCTGGTCATTGTTGCCACTGAACAGGTCGTCGCTACATCCCGTAAGAACCATCATTCCTACGGCTAGCATATATAATAATGTATGTCTTAATTTTCTCATGATCACTTCATATTTCTGATGAATATTTAGGAAAAGTTCATTCGATGCACATTCGATGCACATTCGATGCTTACTCGGCTGTGCCTCCGTAGTCGATGCCGTCGTCCTCCCACTTCGTGATATTCACGTTCACGCCATTGCTGGTTTTGCTCAGGGTGACGGTAAATTGGTATTTCTTGCCAGCTTCGAAGGCGGTAAACTTGGCATCCTTGGCTAAGTTGTAATCTCTGCCATCCACATTGACGGTGATGAGATTGCCCTCGCCCACAGCTTGTGGCACTAGGATTGCCTTATAGTTATTGTCGCCATCCTTCAGCGGCGTGATGTTGAGGTCATCGCCAGTGGCGGTTGCTATGCCAGTGGATAGATTGACCGAGGCATTCGTCTTGAGTCGGTTGATGAGCACGCTGATCTTGGCTGCCTTGAGCGACGCATCGGTAAAGCCATTGCCTGCCATTAGTTTGATGACCATCTGGCTCATCACGTGCTTGGCATCTACCTTCACTGCATTCTCGGTAGGAGCCACGTCGGTGGTTTTGCCAATGAGCAAGTCGCCTGCCTTATAATTCGCCTCTTGGCTCTGGTCGGCTTTCACGCTCCAAGGCATTGCCTCTACGCTGCCCACACTGGCTGCGTATGGATAATACAGATAGAAGTCGGCATGGGTGGTATTGTCTTTCCAATAAGATTGGGTGGCAGGTGTCCATGTGCCGTTAGTATAGGTATACTTGCTATTATCTACATAGTTGCCTGATGCCATCAGGCTTGCCGCCGAGCCATCTGCATTGTGGTTTACGATGTACACGCCAATCATGTCTCCGGCTTCGAAGGCATAATCGGTAGCACGACTGCTCATCGTGGTACTGATGTTGATAGGTAACTTCTCCGAAGGTGTCGGAGTAGGTGTAGGTGTAGGTGTAGGAGTCGGCGTCGGTGTTGGCGTCGGATCGGGATCATTGCTTCCCCCGCCTCCTGAGCATGCGCAAAGTGCTAGCAATGCACATGCCACGATGGTAAGATGTTTCATATAAGCCATACGCTCTTCTGTTATTAGTTATAAATTTATTTGCAAAGATAGATAAAAAAGTTATAACTTGCAAGTTCATAATGGTTCATTCTTGAAAAAAGTAGGATTTTAGTGCGTTTTTCTGTAGATTTATTGCTATAAAACATAAAAAGAGGGCATGTCATAGACTTATGACACACCCTCCTCTGATTTTATACGCTAGTTCTTGATGATGGCATTGACGTCTTCGATGTTGCGATTGAATGGGCCATTGTGCTCCAGCTTGATGGTACACATGGCTGCTGCAAACTTGCCCGCCTCGGTAGGTGTGGCTCCCTGCAATCGCTTGTACAGGTAACCAGCCGAGTAAGTGTCGCCACAACCCGTGGCATCCACCACCTCGTGAGGGGCATAGGCAGGAACCTCGTAGAAGGTATCGTCCACATAGATGAGCGAACCCTCGCTGCCCAGCGTGATAATCACCTCGGTTACGCCCCAAGAGTGTATGAGCTTGGCTGCCTCGTGGGCATCCTTTACCCCCGTGATGGTCTCCATCTCTGTCTCGTTTACCTTGAGATAGTAGGTATGCTTCAGCACCTCTTTCTTCTCTTTCCAGTCGATGGCGTATACCTTCTCGTCCTTCACCTCTCGCAGATAGCCCTGCACATCGATGGATACATGGCCTTTCTTAGAGAGATATTCCACCACTTCTGGAGAGAAATCGTCGCTCAGGAGGCTACCTAGGTGATATACCTTGGCATCGATATGCTCCAACTGCTGGATGGTGAATGGATCTGCCTTGGCTAGCACTCGCTGCTTGCGCTCATTCTGGTTCTCACCATAGATGTTCTCAAAGAATACGGTGTTGCGAGAGGCATTCAGCGTTACGTCGATACCTGCCTGGCGCATCTTTTCCACAGGTTCTGTCTCCGTAGGATCCATAGCCGTAACCAGTGAGAAACTCACGTCCTTAGGCAATTGGTTAATGGCATAGGCAAAGTAAAAGGAAGTGCCACCTGCCATGTATACGGTGCGATTGGGGGTCACTATCTTGTCCTTGGTGATGTGACCGATACAACAAATATCTATCATTCTTTTTATTTATTTTGGATGCAAAGGTACTAAAAAACTTTGAAGTAAATTTGAATTTCCTGCATTTTATTTTGTTTTGTCCGCAAAATGGTGTACCTTTGCACTCGATTTAGACATTTAGAACATTATTTTGAGAAAAAAGATAAGTAACGTATATCAGTATTATGTGGTTTGATAATTTGGTCAACGTGCATTCGGCGGTGCAGGGCATCGTCATCCTTTCATTGATATGTACCCTGGGTCTCGCCCTTGGCAAGATTCATGTCAAAGGTATATCCCTTGGCATAGCCTTCGTATTCTTTGTGGGCATCGTGGCAGGTCATTTGGGGCTTACCATCGACCATAACATGCTGGAGTTTGCCGAGAGCTTCGGCCTCACCATGTTTGTGTATGTATTGGGATTGTATGTAGGTCCTAACTTCTTCGGTTCGATGCGCCATGAGGGCATCTCGCTCAATCTGTGGAGCATGGCTGTCATCTTGGTGGGCACGCTCTTCTCCCTGGGGTTGTGCTATGTATTGCCAGTGAGCTTGCCCGATATGGTGGGCATTCTCTGTGGTGCCACCACCAACACCCCTGCTCTGGGTGCGGCGCAGCAGGCTTTGCAGCAGCTGGGGATGCCTAGCGGCGGTGCGGCTTTGGGATGTGCCGTCACTTATCCCCTGGGTGTAGTGGGCGTTATCTTGGCGATGATGCTCCTCAGAAAACTCTTTGTGAAGCCAGAGGACCTGGAGATACGCCGTGGCGATGACGACGACCATACCTCCATCGGACAATATGTGATTGTGAATCCTGCCCTCAATGGCAGCACTATCTCCGAAATCTCGATGATGACCCATCGCAAGTTTATCATCTCTCGAGTGTGGAGGGGCGATCAGGTGATAGTGCCTCAGGCAGATACCGTGCTCCATACCAACGATAATGTGCTCGTGGTAACCAATAAGGATGAGGCTTCGGCGATGCAGATACTCTTTGGCAAGAAGGTGGACAAGGAGTGGAACAATGAGAAGGTGGATTGGAATGCCATTGATGCCAAGGTGGAGAGCCGCATCATCGTGGTTACTCGCCCTGGATTGAATGGTAAGCGACTGGGGCATCTACAGATGCGTAATAGTTATGGTGTGAACGTGAGTCGCGTATTGCGTGGTGATATCCGCTTGCTTGCCACCGATGACTTGATATTGCAATATGGCGACCGCCTCACCGTGGTGGGAGACCCTACCAGCATCGACCATGTGGAGCAATTCCTCGGCAATGCGGTGAAGACGCTGAATGAGCCAAACCTCGGTGCCATCTTCCTCGGCATCATCTTGGGATTGGCGATAGGTACCATCCCATTGAATATCCCTGGCATGACAGCCCCTGTGCGACTCGGTATCGCCGGTGGTCCTATCGTGATGGGTATTCTGATAGGTGCCCTAGGTCCTAGGGTGCATTTCATCTCTTATATGACTCGCAGTGCGGGTTTGATGCTCAGGGAGTTGGGTCTCTCGCTCTATCTCGGGTGCCTGGGATTGGAGGCTGGTGGTCAGTTCTTCGAGACGGTCATCCGCCCTGAGGGCTTGATGTGGGTAGGCATAGGCTTCCTCATCACGGTAGTGCCAGTGGTCATCGTAGGTTTCATCATCCTGAAGACGAAGAAGTACGACTTCGGTAGCATCTGTGGCATCCTCTGCGGCAGCATGGCTAACCCGATGGCATTGACCTACGCCAACGATACGCTGGATGGCGATACCCCTAGCATCAGCTATGCCACGGTTTATCCATTAGGTATGTTTGTGAGGGTCATCATCGCCCAGATCATCATCATGTTCTTTGTATAAACGAACGGTTGTAGCGTTACACCGTTACAGCGTTACAGTGGAAAATCTGCCTTTCTCGTGATGGTCATTGTCTTGCCCGTCAATGGATGCTCGAAGGTGATTTCTTCGGCATGTAGGTAGAGGCGAGGAGCCTTCTCATTGCCATAGAGTGGGTCGCCAAGGATGGGGGCATTCAAACCCTCGTGATGGGCGCAATGCACTCTAAGCTGATGGGTGCGACCTGTCTTCGGAAAGAGAGCCAAACGAAGATGATGGCGTTCTTCACTCCCTAGCACCTCATACTCCGTGATGGCCTCCTTGCCCTGCTCGTGATTCACGATTTGGCGAGGGCGGTCGAGGTAATTGGGCATCAGGGGGAGGGAGATAATGCCACGATGGTTCTCTCCGCTTGCCAAGCGAAGTATTCGCTCTTCTGCTTCCTTATCTTTTGGGCATACGATAGCCACATATTTCTTCTGCACGTGATGATACAGGAAGGCTTGCTGCAATCGGTGATAGGCAAACTCCGTCTTGGCGATTATCATCAAGCCGCTCGTTGCCATGTCCAGGCGATGCACGATAAGTGGACCTTCGGCTTCGGAATATTGCTTCCTTGCCCAAGCATAGATGGAAGGCTGATGAATGTCCTTGCCAGGTACAGACAGCAATCCTTCTGGCTTGTGGATAACAGCTAGCTCACGGTCATCATATAAGATTTCTACTTGATTATATATGTGGGCGTCAGAGGCGGATGACTCAAAAACGCTGGCAGGCAACATCCAGTGGAGGATAGGCTTGCACTTGCCATTGCATGCTGGATAATATTGCAGATGATGGCGAATCTCCTCCTTAGGGCTCTCGCCCCACCAAAACATCGCCATTTGCAGTGGCTTCAAACCATGCAGGTAGGCATACTGCAAGAGTTTTGGCTCGCAGCATTCGCCACTGCCAGCAGGAGGCACCATCTTCAAGGCTGCCACTCGGCTGGTAATTATATTCTGATTGCCCAGTAATGCCTCGTCTCGAAATATCGCCAATAAGTCCTTGCTCTCGCCTTGATAGTTGAGCATCTGGAATTGCATGAAGAGCCATTGCTGCAAGGCATCGGATAATGTCTTGCGCAGTTGCTTCATCTGCTGTAGATTCTCTTGAAATTCAGCATATTCCGTTTCGAGCGTTGTCTTTTCTGACAACGCTTTCTTGAGTCTTCTCAATTCTGCCTTCATAAATTGGCTTTCCTTGATCATCATCTGTTCTTCCTCTGGGGATAAACCTGAGTCATCTGTTGCTCCATTTTCCTTGGCAGCAAGCAAGGCTTCTTGCCTGCGGGCATCTCGCTTCGCCTTCGCCTCCTTCATCTTCTCCTGATAGGCGGCGATGGTGCGCTGTCGCTCTTGCTGCAAATCATGGATGATATGCTTTGCCTCCTTCATCTTTTCATCAGAAGATAAACGGGCGATGGCATGATTCAGATTCGTGATTTCTGCCTCATGCACCTTGAAGTATCCATCGGGTTGCAGGTAGTCGAATACGGCAGGCACGAAATCTTCCCAGTCGCTCCTGCCCCCTATCTGTCCGCTATAGGCAGCAAGATAGCCTATCTCTCGCTGTTTTTCCACGATGAGCACGCCAAACATTTTGCCCTTGTCTATCTCCTCTCGCCAGTCTTTTCGCTCCGCGAGATACGCTTGCAGCTCCTTGCATACCATGATGCAAAGAGGATGCGGCTCATAGTCGAGCGGATTGTTCATTTCCTCGGGTATGTCGATATCAGAATATCTGTTGATGTCTATTGGATGGTATATCATGCTGCAAAGTTAATAAAAATATTCAATAATTATCTTCTATTGAATGAAAAAGTATGTTTTTTGGCTAATTTTTAGTACCTTTGCATCCAGAAACTTTTATAGACAATAACGATAAGATAGCAAAAAGACATGACCAAGAATAGTAACTTCTTTTATCATCTGGTGGCTTTCGTCACGGTAGCCATTTGGGGCACCACCTTTGTTTCTACCAAGGTACTGATGCTCAATGGACTTTCGCCTGCGCAGATTTTTACCCTGCGCTTCTCCATTGCCTATGTGTTGATGCTCTGTTTCAACCATCGCCGCCTCTTCTGCGACTCCTGGAAGGATGAGGTTAAGATGGCGCTGCTCGGCATCACGGGCGGCTCGCTCTATTTCCTCAGTGAGAACGAGGCGATGAACTATACCACCACTACCAATACCTCGCTCATTGTATGCTCCTGTCCGCTCTTCGCCACTCTACTGGTGCGCTTGGTATATCGCGACTCCAATCGCATCAATGGCATCCAGCTCTTGGGCTCCTTGCTCGCCTTCGTGGGCATGATCATCGTGGTGCTGAATGGCAGGTTTGTGCTCCATCTCTCGCCAGTGGGCGATGCCTTGGCATTTACGGCTTGCATGTGTTGGGCCATCTATTCGCTGCTGATGAAGGCGGTGTCGGGCGATTACAGTGCGGCATTCATCACGAGGAAAGTCTTCTTCTATGGCGTGCTCACCATTATTCCTTATTACCTCATCATTCCGGGTTTCCCACCATTGGAGGTCTTCTCCCGTCCGCAGGTCATCGGCAATCTGCTGTTCCTGGGTTGTCTAGCTTCCATGATATGCTTCCTCACCTGGAACTGGTGCATCGCCAAACTGGGAGCGGTGAAAGCCACCAACTGGGTATACTTCAACCCTATCACCACCATGATATTCGCCTCATGGGTATTGGGCGAGAAGATTACCCCTTACTTCCTGGCAGGAGCCGCCTGCATCCTTTTGGGTATGTATATAGCGGATAAGAAGACGCAAACGATGAATTAGTACGTCTTCTTGCTATATTCGCTCGGGGTGCAGCCAAACTGTTTCTTGAAACTGGTGGAGAAGTGGGAGAGGGTATTGAAGCCAGTCATGTAGGCTATCTCCGATATGTTGTATTTCCCCTCTGCTATCAGGGCGGCGGCACGGTTGAGCTTGTAAGTCTTGAAGAAGACGCTAGGGTTCTCGCCAGTCAGTCCTTTTACCTTATAGTATAGTTTGGTACGAGATATGTGCATCAGCTCCGTTGCCTTGTTCACATCTAGTTCAGAGTTGGCTAGTTCTTGCTCCATGATTTTGTACAGTTCGTCCATGAAGGCTTTGTCTTGTGGCGACAGCACCTCTTCTACGCTCTTGTCGGTTTGGGTGGCGTTGTTCAGGATGGTCTTTGCCTTCTCTCTGTTGGTGAGCAGGGAGTTGATCATAGCCAGCAACACCTTAGGGGTGAATGGCTTGGTAACATAGGATTCGGCGCCACTGTTCAGTCCTTCCACCTGGTTCTCTGGGGTGGTCTTGGCGGTAACGAGAATCACAGGGATGTGGCATAGCTGTATGTCTTGCTTGATGGCTTTACACAGTTCGTAGCCACTGATGCCTGGCATGACCACGTCGCTCAGGATGAGACTTGGCTCTTCCTCACGGATGGCTTTCAGGGCACTCTCTGCATCGAAGCGATAGATGACGTGATAGTCTGTTGCCAACAAGGTGCGAAGATAATGCACCACCTCGGTGTCATCATCTACGATAAGAACCTTTGGACGGTTGTCGCTGCCATCTTCCTGCTCTATCTTATTGGCTATCATAGAATCTTTCTTGGCGGAAAGTTCCATCTTTTGCTCTTCCTCCAAGTTTCTCTTCTCGGCATCAGAATAGATTTCCTCATGGGTTGGCAATGCAAGCGTAAAGACTGCTCCCTGGCAATCCTTGCGGTTGTTGGCAAACAACTTTCCATGATGGAGAAGGGCAAGGCTGCGGGCATAGTAGAGGCCGATGCCAGTACCCCAGTTGATGGTACTAGCCGACTGGTTGTTCAACTGATAGTAGCGCTTGAAGATGTTGTCCAGTTCCTTTTCTGGTATTCCCTTGCCAGTGTCGGCAACGGTTATCTTGACCCATTGCATCCCTTTCTTGTCTATCTCCGAATCCAAGGTGACATCTATTTTTCCACCACGAGGTGTAAACTTCATGGCATTTGACATGAGGTTGTTGATGATTTTCTCCAACTTGTCAACATCCAGCCAGATGAGATAAGAACCTTCTAAGCCATGGCAGTTGAGTGTGATGCCTTTTTCCTCGGCATTGACGATAAACAAGTCTATGATGCGCTGCATCTCTGTAACGATGTCGCACAATTTGACATGTAATCGGAGAGTGTCGTTCTCCAGTTTGTTGAAGTCGAGCAACTGGTTTACCAATTTGAGCATTCTGTTCACGCTTCTGTTGATGATGTTGAGCAACTGTTTGTTGTGCTTGTTGATATCGGTGCTCTCGCAGAGTTGCTCCACAGGTCCTGAAATCATCGTCAGAGGCGTGCGGAACTCATGGGAGATGTTGGCAAAGAAGCTCATGTTCATCTTGTTGATGCGCTGTTCTTGTTCCTTTTCTTCCTCAGCCTTCCTAGCCATTTCCTTTTCTATATTGATGCGTTGCTTGAATCGCATGTAGGCATAGCCTGCGCCAGTTGCCAAGAGGATATAGAGGCACCATGCCCACCAAGCGTTCCATGGCTCTGGGGCGATAGATACCTTGATGGACTTTTCGGCGATGGTGTGATTGTTGTCGTTGCCCACGATCTTCACCTTGAAGGTATAGCAGCCAGCAGGCAGGTTGGAATAATAGGCCTCGGTATTGCTGCCAGCATCGACCCATGATTTGTCAAAGCCTTCCAGTTGGTAGAAATAGTGGATGCGCTTGTAGTCACTGTAGTCGATGGCGGAAAAGGAGATGCTAAAGCTGTTCTCCTTGTAGCCCAGGTGGATATGAGGAGAATGCTCCATGCTCTCCTCTATGTTGCCTTTTTCCTTGGCTTGTACGAGATTGTTATGCACCTTTAGGTTCTCAAACAGCAAGTTGATGGGCTGGTTGGTCGTAACGTTCTGAGGGTTGAAGATGGTGAGACCGTGGGTACCACCAAAGATAAGTGTGCCGTCTTTCAACTTGCAGGAGGCACGGTCGTAGAACTGGAAACCGCCGATGCCATCAGCCTCCTTGTAGGAGGTTATCTTATGGGCTTTGATGTCCAACTTGTTCAATCCATACATGGTACTCACCCAGAGGTTGCCATTCTTGTCTTCCTCGATGCTGGAGATGTCAGAGCATGACAATCCAGGGATAGGCTGCATTCGATGGGTGTTGGCATCATATTTTAAGAGCCCATTGGTGACGGTGCCAAACCAAATGTTGCCCTTGCTATCTTGGAGCGTCTTTGTCGGGATATAGACACTGCGCTTGATACACTTCTTCCAATCAGTGGGATTTACCTTAAACTCTCGGATGACCTTCGTCTTGCCATCTATTTCCAATATCGGCTTATAGAAAGCAGATACGAGCAGATTGCCATTATTGAGGCAAATGATGCTTGGGATGAAAGTATAGGTAGATGGGAACAACTGCTTCTTGGTCATGGTTCCATCTTGATGAGAAATGAGATAGATATCCACACCTGCTGTGGAAACCCACATGTTGCCCTGCTTGTCTTGTGCAAATTCCATAGGCATAAAAATGGGATAAGAATCTACAACGCGCAATTCTCCGTTTTCATACTTACACTTGGCGACGTTCTCCACATCGGCAAGCCAGATATAATTTCTGGCATCTACATAGAGGTTGGTGATGATGTTCTTTTTATCATCATTGCTATTTTGATATACCTTGGGTATCTTTTTGATTTGCTTGTTCTCCAAGTCATAGACATAGATGCCATCTTTCTTGGTGGCAATCCAAAGATGGTTCGTGTGGTCTGGTACAATGGCGAGTACAGCTTGCTTGCCCACGGAGCGTTGCAAGGCAAGGTTGCTGTTGAACATGTCTTGATAACGATAGATGGTCTTCACGCCATCCTCTTCTGAACCGAGCCATAAGTTGCCTTTTGAGTCGGTGAAGATTTGGCTTACTTGCATATTGCCCAAGTCAAATGGGAAGTTCTTGTCGCTTTGATGGACGAGTTTGTGATGGTTGTCGAGCAACCACAAGCCATGCTTGGTAGTATTGAGCAAGATGCCATTCTTGCCGTATGGATGCACGATGTTCACCATGTCGTGTGGCAATGACCAAGACTTGAGGCTGGCTGGCAGTGCCTGGAGTTGGCGGGTGCGGGTATCGAAGATTTGCATGCCGTCATAGCCAGATAGCCACAGCTTGTGTCCATCTTGCAGATAGGAATATTGGGAATGGCCTGAAAGTTTGATTTCTGCCACTTTCTGGAATGTGTCCGAGCGATAGCCGGTGATGATTTGTGGTGTACGTATCCAGATGATGTCTCGGTCGTCGATGTGGCAGGTCAGGTTGAAGGTGGGTCTTTCTTCCAGTTGTTTCAACTTGACCACGAGTTTGTTAGTCTTTTCGTCATATTGATAGAAGGTATAGCCCGTGGTAAAGAACATTCTGCCGGCTTTGTCTTCCAGTATCTGCGTAAAATTCTTATTTTGCATGGTGAGGGGGATTCTCGTAAATTTGCCCTGCTCATTGTAGTAGCAGATGCCATTGGCCGTAGTTATCCACAGTCGGTTTTTGGAATCTCTGAAAACGCTACTGATGTTGTTGTCGGGCAGCCCCACGGAGTCGTGTACGCAGAAGTATTGGTAGTACTTGTTGCTGTCATACTTATTGAGACCACGGAAGGTGCCAATCCAGATTTGTCCGTATTGGTCCTCGCAGATGCTTTTTACTTTCTTGTTGGATATTTGGTCAGAGAGCGTCCATTCTTTTTCCTCATAGGTGTTCTCCTCGTCGGTAGTGTCGTGATGCTGGCAGGCTGATAGTGTCAGCATGAGTCCTAGAAAGGCGTACAAAAGTATTTTCTCTTTGCTCATAGCTATTTCGTTATTTTTCTGTTTGCAAAGATACGATAAATCCCTGATATATACAATTTATGAAGGACTTTTAACAAATAGGAAACTTTTTGAACAGATAGGAAACCCCATTTTGAACAAAATCAAAATACAAGAAAACATTTCAGAAAAGGGTGTATTGAAAAAGTGCGTACCTTTGCAGCGCAATTTTGAACAATTATCCATTCACCTATATGGAGACCGATGGCGGTCATATCTGGCGCAATTGGCGCATCTATCTGGGTGAGTTTGCCCAGAAAATCTTTAAGTAACTTCAAATAACATCACAATGAAAAAGATAACATTTATGGCAACAGCCTTGCTCATGAGCATGAGCAGCTTTGCACAACAAGCTTTGTTCGACAACGTACCTGTGGTATCTCCCGAGTTAAACGCCAACCATACAGTTACTTTCCGTCTCAAGGCTCCCAATGCACAGAAAGTGCAGATTACGGGCGACTTCTTGCCTACCAAGCAGATTGATACCCCTGTGGGAAAGTATGATGCACCGGGAGTGGCAGACTTGGTGAAGGATGACAAGGGAGTATGGAGCTTTACCAGCACAAATCTTTCTCCTGAGCTTTATTCTTATAATCTCATCTTGGATGGTGTGAAGATTGTGGATCCTGGAAGCGTCTATATCACTCGTGACATCACTTCGCAAACCAATATTTTTATCTTGTCAGACAAGAAAGGAGACTGTGGTGACCTCTACACCGTCAATGAGGTGCCTCATGGCAATGTGCAGAAGGTTTGGTATGACAGTCCTACGCTCAAGATGCAGCGTCGTATGACCGTCTATACCCCAGCAGGTTACGACAAGGGCAAGGATTACCCAGTGCTCTACTTGCTTCATGGCGCAGGTGGTGATGAGGATGCTTGGACAACCTTGGGACGTGCCTCCCAGATTCTCGACAACTTGATAGCCACAGGCAAGGCAAAGCCTATGGTCGTGGTGATGACCAATGGCAACCCTAACTGTCAGGCTGCTCCTGGCGAATGGTCGGCAGGTATGTATGTGCCTTCTTTCTATGGTTACCAAGGTGCCAAGGCGGTGGCTACGATGGATGAGAGCTTCCCTGACGTGATGAACTATGTGGAGAGCCATTACAAGGTGGGCAAGGATAAGGCGCATCGTGCCATCTGCGGTTTGTCAATGGGTGGTGGACACTCCTTTGACATCTCTCGCCGTTTCCCTAATAAGTTTGATTACGTTGGTCTATTCTCCGCTGGTTTGCATGTGGGAAAGACTGGCGATTTTCGCACCGATTTCTATAAGATGCTGCAAGAGGACGAGGAGGCGAAGCAGCAGTTGGCAACCTTGTTTAAGTACAAGCCAAAATTGTATTGGATAGGTATGGGAAAGACTGACTTCTTGTATAAGAGTACAGCCGGCTTGCGTCGCTATTTCGATGAGAAGGGGTATAAATATACCTATATGGAGACCGAGGGCGGCCACATCTGGCGCAACTGGCGTGTCTATCTCACAGAGTTTGCACAAAAGATTTTCTAACGACATAAACGATTGGATAATATGATAAAAATTAAGAAAGTAATAATTACCACTTGTGTGTTCTTGGCTTCGACTACATTGTGCCCAGCCCAGACAACACCCAAGTTAGGCGTTTCTCCTATTGAGGATGTCATCCAGGCTATGACCCTTGATGAAAAGATAGAACTGTTGGTGGGATCTACTGGCAAAGTAAAATCAAGCATGATGGCTACCATCGGTAACCAGGGTCAGTTGGTACCTGGTGCCGCAGGACAAGTGAATGGCATCGAGCGACTTGGTATTCCTACTACCGTAGTGGCAGATGGACCTGCTGGTCTGCGTATCGATGCCAAGCGCAAGGATACCAATAAGACATTCTACTGCACTCATTTCCCTGTGGCTACCGTGATGAGTGCCACCTGGAATGCCGACTTGGTTCACTCTGTGGGTACTTCTATGGGAGACGAGGTGAAGCATTATGGCGTAGATGTCTTGTTGGCACCTGCTACCAATATTATGCGTAATCCTCTTTGCGGTCGTAACTTTGAGTATTATTCAGAGGATCCATTGTTGGCAGGTAAGATTTGCGCAGCCATGGTGAATGGTATCGAGAGCAATGGCGTGGGAACTTCCTTGAAGCACTTTGCCTTGAATAACCAGGAGACCAATCGCACGAGAAACAATGTCATCGGCAATCCTCGTACTTTTAGAGAAATCTATCTCAAGCCATTCGAGATTGTGGTGAAGGAGTCTCAGCCTTGGACCATCATGACCTCCTATAACCTCATCAATGGCACGATGTCGAGCGAGCGTTGCGACTTGGTGACTGAAATCCTTCGCCATGAGTGGGGCTTCAAGGGTATGGTGATGACCGACTGGTTTGGTGGCATCAATGCCGTGGCACAGATGGAGGCAGGCAATGACCTCTTGATGCCAGGAAAGGCGGACCAATGTGACGAGATTCGCAAGGCGGTGCTCAATGGTCGCTTGTCGTTGGAAATCATCGACCGTAACGTGCGTCACATCTTGGAATATATCATGGAGACCCCAAGATTCAAGCAGTATGTGGCTGACAACAATCCAGACTTGAAGGGACATGCCGAGGTGGCTCGCAAAGCTGCTACCGAGGGTATGGTATTGCTCAAGAACAACAAGAATACCTTACCTATCATCCAGAAAGTAAAGAACATCGCCCTCTTTGGTAACACCTCTTATGATTTCATCGCTGGCGGTACTGGTTCTGGCAATGTAAACCATGCGTATGTGGTAAGTCTCTTGGATGGCTTGAAGAATGCTGGCTATCAGGTGGATGAGGCTATCCGCAAGGCTTATGAGGAGTATGCACCTAAGGCAAAGGAGTCTCTTCCTAAGCCTGAGAATCCATTAGAGGCTTTCCTTCCTGGACATTTTATCCCGGAAATGAGTCTTGCTGAATTGGATATGGCTGCTGCCGTGAAGAACAACGACATGGCTATCATCACCATTGGTAAGTCTTCTGGTGAGTTCTTGGATCGTCATCTCTCCGACAACTTCAATCTCACCCAGGCAGAGAAGGATATGATAGCAGGCGTTTGCAATGCTTTCCACAAGGCAGGCAAGAAGGTGGCAGTCATCTTGAATGTTTGTGGTGTAATCGAGACCAAGAGTTGGATGGCTGCTCCTGATGCAGTCTTGTTGTCTTGGTTGCCTGGTCAGGAAGGTGGTAATTCCGTTGCCGACATCTTGACGGGTAAGGAGAATCCTTCTGGTCGTCTGCCTATGACATGGCCTGTTAGCTACAATGATGTTCCTTCCAAGGACAATTTCCCTTATCCTGATGATGTCAAGGTAAAGGATGTAATCGGTATGTTCATGGGCAAGGGCATCGGTAGCAAGGGTGACGTGAAGAATGTGGATTACACCGAGTATAATGATGGTGTTTATGTAGGTTATCGTTATTACCAGACTAAGAATGTGCCTGTATCTTTTCCTTTTGGTTATGGTATGAGCTATACTACCTTTAAGTATGGCAAACTTGTGGTAACGAAGGATGCACAGGGCAATATCAAGGTCCTGGTGACTGTGAAGAATGCTGGTAAGGTAGCTGGTAAGGAAGTTGTTCAGGTATATGTGGCAGCTCCTGGCAAGGATATGGAAAAGCCTGCCAAGGAACTCCGTGGCTTTGCCAAGACCAAGTCTTTGCAGCCTGGTGAGAGCGAGACCGTGACCATCCAGATTCCATACGAGAACTTGGCTTCGTTTAATGAAGCGGATAGCCAGTGGCAGGTTGAGGCTGGCGACTATAAGGTGATGGTGGCTAAGAATGCTGCCGATGCCAAACCGCTTACCGCCACAGTCAGTGAGCAAGCTGGTGTAACATCCAAGGTTCGTCCTTGCTTGTTGCCAGAGCAGAAGTAAAAGATGTTTTCCCCTCAGCCACGAAACGCATGTCGAAACCGTTTCGTGGCTGTTTTTTTATTGAAAATTGCTATCACTGCTATCACTTTTCAATAGCAGAAATAGTTTAAATTACTGATATTTAGCAATATAAGATTTTGGTTAGGAGTGATAGATAACCCCAAAAATGGGGGTATCTATCACGCTGCTATCACTTTTCTATCACTAATTAGTTAAATAATCGCAAAAAGCGAGACGGTTCTTACTGACTTTCAGAAAATTATAGTATATTTGCAGAAGATAAGTTGCACTCGGCAATTTGAAAACAAGTTTTCATTGCGCTCGTTTGCATTATCTTTGCGCTCGATAAGACTAAGATTCCTCTTAGGTATCTAATACCTCGGCGAAACCTTAAATTTATAAATCTCTAAAACCATCAACAATATGGAGTTAAGATTAGACGACCCAGAGTTTGTGAATAGTATCCTCTATCCCAGCTGGTGCTATTGTTTTAATGCCGAGTGTCCTCGCACGGCAGAGTGTATCTGTTATATTTCCTCTTGCTTCCTGCCCGAGGGAAAGGAATGGGGTAATGCCATCTATCCCAATGCCTTACGTGACGGCAAGTGCAGCCACTTTAAGCGAGCTCGCATCATGATGGCGGCATGGGGTATGAAGAGCCTCTATGACAACGTGAAGCATAAGGATACTGCCAACCTGAGATGTCGAGTGATGGGCATACTGGGCGGAAAGACCAACTATTACAGAGTGTATCGTGGGGAAATGCACGTTTCGCCCGAAAAGCAACAAGAAGTGAATCGCGTCTTTGCCGAATATGGCTATCAGCCCCCTCGCTTTGATCATTATAGGGAGGAAGTGGGATTCACCGACAAGTAAGCCCCATAGATAGGATATGCTAATGGCGCTTTTCCTTACAATCAATGACGTGTTAAGGAGATGAGTATGGGGTAGAAACCAATCGAGTCATTCATTGAAACCAAAAGTTTCACGCCTAGAAACTCTGAGTTTCACTAGATGAAACTCCAGGTTTCAGGGCTTAAACCAAATCCTAGTACGGGGTAGTAGATTCCTGAACTACGAAGATTAAGAATAGTAAAATAAGCAAACAAAAATTAGAGAATATCATGAATGAAGAAAAACTGACCATCGTGCATACCGAGCGGCATAATCGCTTGGTGGTAAGTGCGAAATCGCTGGATAAGTTTATGGAGCGCATCACCCAGGATGATGCCAAGCGCACCATTACCCAGTTTAGGGAATACGTGCCCTATATGACTCTGGGATATGAGGGATACAAGGACATGCCCAAGTGGATGCACGTGATGCCCGCCGCTGAATTTCAGAAGGCGGAGAATGGCACGCTGGTGATGAAATGCAACAACGGCATCTTGCTCTTTACGCTGGCAGACATCAAGGGGGATGACGGACTGGAGGGAGCCAAGCAGAAGGTGGCGGCGCTGCCCTCCACGCTGGCTGCCTTCAAGAGTGCCGATGCCAAGATGCTACACGTGTTGGTGAGATATGAGCTGGCAGACGGCAAGTTGCCCGAAGAAGAGGCTGCTGCCGAAAATTGTTATCGCTCAGCCTTTTATAATTTCGCACCCATCTATCTGGCACTGGTAGATGGCAAGATGAGCGAGCCCCATCCATCCCTCCACTCCGACTTCCTGCTCACGCTCGATGAGCATCCGTATTATAACCCTGCCGCAGCCCCATTGAGACTGATGGCGAATCCTCTTCAAGCGTCAGTTGGAGCGAACGATACGCCTGTAGCTATGGAAAGCCAGTCAGGCGGAGAGAATGATAAGATAGATAAAGACCTGCAAGACAGGATGATGCGCATGATACAGTTCCTGCAAGACAAATATGACTTGCGTTACAACTCTGTGATGAAATTCACCGAATATCGCACCAAGGAGAAGAACTGGTGGGGCTTCCTGCCCATCGACTCCCGAGTGCAGAAGCGTATGACCATCGAGGTGCAGAAGGCGGGCATCCGTGTGAGCATCAAGGATGTGAGAAACTATCTGGAGTCGGACTTCATTCGCAATTACAACCCGATAGATGATTACCTCTTCAGCTGCCGAGGCAAGTGGGATGGCAAGGACCATATTCGAGCCTTGGCTCGCACCGTGCCTACCCTGAACGAGCATTGGGAAGACTGGTTCTACATCTGGTTTCTGGGCATGGTGGATCAGTGGAAAGGCTTTTCACACAGGCTTTATGGCAATTCCGTGGCACCGCTTCTCATCTCCAAGCAGGGCTACAACAAGAGCACTTTCTGCCGCCGCTTGGTGCCACCAGAGTTTCAATCTTTCTATTCTGACAATCTCATATTGTCAGAAAAACGTCAGGTGTTCCAGGCGATGACGCAGTGCATGCTCATCAATCTGGACGAGTTTAATCAGATTTCGCCACAAGTGCAGCAGGGCTTTCTGAAGAATCTCATCCAGTTGCCTACCGTGAAGTTGAAGCCCCCGTATGGCAGCCACGTCATGGAGTTTCCGCGCCTCGCCTCCTTTATAGCCACGAGCAATATGGATGACATCTTGAGCGACCCATCAGGCAATCGTCGCTTCATCGGCATCGAGTTGACCGGACCTATAGATGTGAGCCATCGTCCTAATTATGTCCAACTTTATGCTCAAGCCCAAGCGGCACTGGACAAGGGCGAAAAGGGCTATTTCGATGCCCAGCAAACCCAACTCTTGATGGAAAGCAACAAGCAGTTTGAGGTAATCACCCCCGTGGAGCAATACTTCCGCATGTGCTTTGAGCCAACGGAAGATGAGTCTCAAGGTGAGTATCTCACTGCCGCCGAAATCTTCGATCAGTTGAAGCAGCGCATAGGTAGTAGTCTGAAGGTGAATACCTTAGCTCCATTTGGCAGAAAGCTAGCCCAGATGCCCGGCTTGAAACACAAGCGCACCCGAATAGGCACGAAGTATCTGGTTAGGGTGATAGCAAGGTGATAGCAGTGTGATAGACAACTCCAATTTTGGGGTTGTCTATCACACTTAGCAAGTATCTGCTTATAACTAAATATCAATACTTTAAATAGAATCTTTGTTCAAAGTGTGATAGCAGTGATAGCAATTTCTGCAAACTTTTATGCGCACATTGTCTAATGTGACATCAGAAAGAGGCATGAACCCTCAGCCTCACGTTGGCTTTGCCGCCTTTTTGTGGAAAGCGGTCTTTTTTATTCCTTATTAACTTTTTAAATAAGGATTTCTATCCTCATCCTCTCCTTGTCATATCGGATGCCATCTCGCTCAATGAAGCGGGAGAGAGAGCCATCTTGGGATAGCTCTCTTGGCGTGCCGATAGTGAGATGGCTGGGCTCCATCAGCCAGAGGCGGTCGGAGAGTTGGAGGGCCAGCTCCACATCATGGGTGGAGAGGAGAATGCTCTTGTGCTGCTCATGAGCCAGACGGCGGAGCATCTGGAGCGTCTCTACCTTGCTCGGGAAATCGAGGAAGGCGGTGGGCTCATCTAGGATGATGAGGCTGGTTTGCTGGGCTAGTGCCTTGGCAAGCATCACCTTCTGTCGCTCGCCATCGCTCAGTTCCTGGATATTGCGCTGAGAGAGATGGGTGATGCCTACTTGGCGGATAGCTTCTTCGGCTATCTGCTTGTCTTCTGATGACAAGGTGCCCCAGAAACCTGTGTAGGGGGAACGACCGATGCCCACGATGTCGAGCACGCTGAGTTGGGCTACGTCGAGCTTGGAGGTGAGCACTACGCTGATCTCCTTCGCCATCTCTTGTGGGGAATAAGATGAAAGGGGCTTGCCCTTGAGGAGGATTTCGCCAGCAAGAGGGGGCTGAAATCCTGATAATGTTCTTAATAAAGTGGATTTTCCCACTCCGTTGGAGCCGATGAGGCAAGTGAGCTCATTGCTTTGGAGCTGGGCATCAATAGCCGAGGCTATCACTCGAAGCTCTTTTTTCTTCGAGCGATAGCCTATGCTTAAATTCTGTAATGTAATCTCGACAGAGTCGAGTCTTGTAATTCTCATTATTCGATGATGGAACGTTCTTGTAGCTGGGAGGGCAGGTTTTCAACTATACAGATTGATTTACTTGGCTGCCAAAACCTCAACCTCTACGAGAGCACCCTTAGGCAACTTCTCTACGGCTACAGCTGAGCGAGCAGGATATGGCTGGCTGAAGAACTGGGCGTAAACCTCGTTCATTGCAGCAAAGTCATCCATGCTGTTCAGATAGACTGTGGTCTTAACTACGTGAGAGAGGTCGGTACCTGCTGCCTTCAAAATGTTCTGGGCATTGGTGAGTGCCTGACGGGTCTGCTCCTGGATGCCACCCTCTACAAAGTTGCCTGTAGCTGGGTCGATAGGAATTTGGCCTGATGCAAATACAAAACCGTTTACTTCGATTGCCTGGCTATATGGACCGATAGCAGCAGGCGCATTGTCTGTGTGAATTGCGTTCATAATTCTTATACGTTTATTGTTAATGAATCTGCTTGCAAAGATACTGCAAAAGGCAGAGACGGCAAAATTTTTCGGATTAAATTATGTTTATGCAAGTTCTATTCGGATGGATTAATCTTTATAGGATAAAAAGAACGTCGCTAGTACCGACCAAGCTTGGTCGCTACTAGCGACTGTTTTTATACAATATATAGGTGGAAGCCTTTCTGTTCCAATGCTTCCTTGATTTCCTTGACGTGGTCGGCATCGCGAGTCTCCATGGTGAGACGGAGCACGCAGGCATTCACCTTCTGGCGATTGGCAGAACGGTCGTGGTGAACACCGGTGATGTTGCCACCCAAGCCAGCGATGACGGAACATACCTCTACCAACTCTCCTGGTTTGTCGTCCAGCTCCATCTCGATGGTGCAGAGACGACCGCTCTTGGCAAGACCACGGGTGATAACACGGTTCAATATGGTCACGTCGATATTACCACCGCTCACTACGCAGATGGTCTTCTTGCCCTTCACAGGCACCTTGTTGTACATCACGGCGGCTACACTGGCAGCACCAGCGCCCTCGGCAACCATCTTCTCGCTCTCGATGAGCTTGAGGATAGCGGCACAAATCTCATCCTCGCTCACGGTTACAATCTCGTCCACATAGTTGGAACAAGTCTCGAAGGTCAGACTACCCGGTTCCTTCACGGCGATACCATCGGCTACGGTAGATACTGAAGGCAACTTTTCCTGCTTGTGGTCGTGTAGGCTCTGCACCATGCTGGCAGCTCCCTCAGCCTGAACACCATATACCTTGACATTAGGATTCAATGACTTGATGGCGAAGGCAACACCCGAAATCAAGCCGCCACCGCCTACTGGCACTACCACTGCCTCTACATCTGGCAGTTGGTCGAGAATCTCCAGTCCGATGGTGCCCTGGCCTGCGATCACATTCTCATCATCAAAAGGATGAACGAAGGTATAGCCATGCTCATCCTTCAGCTGCAATGCCTTCTGATAAGCATCGTCATATACGCCAGGAATGAGGCAAACCTCAGCTCCCAATCGCTTGGTGGCCTCTACCTTGCTGATAGGTGCACCCTCAGGCAGACAGATGAGGCTCTTCACTCCCATGGCGGTAGCGCCGAGAGCCACACCCTGAGCGTGGTTGCCAGCCGAACAAGCTATCACGCCCTTTGTTTTCTCCTCGTCGGTGAGTTGGGAAATCTTGTAATAAGCACCGCGAATCTTGAACGAACCAGTCTTCTGGAGGCACTCTGGCTTCAGATATACATCACTCTCTGGGTTGATTCGGGGTGTGTGAACCAGCTCAGTCTTACGAATCACTTTGCTCAGCACGAAGCGAGCCTTATAGAAATTGTCTAATTGTAACATACGTAACTGCTGAATTATTTTGCTGCAAAGTTACTGCAAATCGAAGACAATACAAAATAATTCGCTTTAATTTTTGTTTATTCAATAATAATGTGTAATATTGTTGCCAAAATATCTGTTACATGAAGAAGACCGTACTGATTATAGGGGCAATCGTGTTCAGCATTTTGGCTGGGCAGGTAACAAACCTGCCCACCCAGTATTTCTTGCTGATAGCTTTAGTACATATTAAAATGTTCCAGTGCGGCAGCTACGCCATCTTCCTCATTGGATAGGGTCACGTAGTCGGCATCGGCTCTTACCTCTGGGGCGGCATTCTCCATCGCCACTCCCATACCGGCAAGCTTGAGCATGCTCAGGTCGTTGTAGCCATCGCCGAAGGCTATCATATCGGCAGGTGTGAGATTGATTTTTCCTAAGAGACGGAGCAATGATTGCGCCTTGTCTATGCCTTTAGGTACCAACTCGAGGAAGAAGGGAGCGGAACGGAAGATGTCCATCTTCTCGCCGAGTTCTGCCACGAGGTCATTCTCTGCCTGGAGCATATCCTTAGGGTCGCCCGTCATCAGGAGTTTGGTAGGGTGTGGCTCCAGGGCATCTAAGAGATTGTCCACTTGGCGGATGTTCATCTTGTTGATGCGAGATTCTTCTTTTACATACTGGTCGTCGGGCATCTCGGTGATAATCTCGTTGCCAGCATATCCCAAGAGGGCATGGTGGTGCTCCTTTGCGTACCTATATAATATAGGGAGCACGGCATCGGGCAAGAACTGGGAAAAAAGCTTTTCGCCCGTCTTCGCATTCACGATGTTGCCACCGTTGTAGGATAGGATATAGCCACCACGCTTGTCTAGTTCCAGGCATTCTGCCACGGGCTCAATGCCGTAGGTAGGTCTGCCAGAGGCAAGGATGATGACGGCGCCTTGGCTCTCTGCCTTCAGAAGAGCCTCTCGGGTCTTGGGGGTAACCACCTTGTCGTGGTTGGTCAGCGTGCCGTCCAAGTCGAGTGCGATGGCACGGTAAGGTATCTGCTTTGTCTGTTCCATTTTTCTATCTTTCTTGTTTTTAGCCGCAAAATTACGAATAAAATCTCAGAAAACCATCCTTTCTTTGTTCCTTTTGCTTTATTTTATGTTTCATTACCCCATATTCTGTAGCGAAATGCTTGGCGTTCTCATTCCTTTTGCTTATCTTTGCAACCGGAAAAGTGTAAAAGCTACACATTGAATAAACAACATAGAAAAACTTAAGAATGAAAAAGAATTTCCTTTTGGTGGCTTTGTCGCTGATGACAGCCCTCTCTGCCTTTGCCGAGAAGAGCACTGTGAGCTCTCCTGATGGCAAACTGAACGTCGTGGTGGAAGATCATGACGGCAAACTCTATTACTCCATTGACTATGCCGGCAAGCGAATGATGGAACCATCGCAGCTCGGACTCCTCGCCAATGTGGGTGACTTCTACCAAGGCCTTACCTATCAGAAGAAGAACGAGGCAAAGGTGGACAAGAGCTACGACTTGCGCACCGCCAAGACATCGCATGTGGATTATCATGCCAACCAACTCAGCGTAACTTATCTCAATGCCAAGCAGGAGCCTATGACCGTTACCTTCAATGTATCAGATAACGACGTGGCTTTCCGCTATACCTTCGATGGCTTGAAGGCTCAGCATATCATCATCCATGAGGAGAAGACGGCATTCAAACTGCCTCAGATTTCCACCTCTTTCCTCTGTCCACAGAGCGACCCTCTGATAGGCTTTGCCCGCACCAAGCCAAGCTATGAGGAGGATTACAAGGCCGATGCTCCGCTCACCGCCAAGTCGGGATATAGCAGGGGCTATACCTTCCCATGCCTCTTCAAGGTAGGTGGCGATGGCTGGGTACTGGTCAGCGAGACGGGTACCCATGGCAATTATCCAGGTTGCCACATCAGCGATTATGATGCAGCAAAGGGTTATCAGATAGCTTTCCCTATGATGGAAGAAGGCGATGGCATCGGCTCTAACAACGCCTTGTTCTCATTGCCAGGCTCCACCCCTTGGCGCACCATCACCGTGGGCAAGGACCTGAAACCATTGGTAGAGACCACCATCCCTTACGATGTGGTGGAACCTCGCTATGAGGCTTCCCAGCAGTATGGGGCGGGAAAATATGCCTGGAGCTGGCTCGTATGGCAAGATGCATCTTGCAATTATCAGGACCAGAAGCAGTTTATCGACCTCGCTGCCACCATGGGTTATGAATATGTATTGGTAGATGCCCTCTGGGATACCCAGATAGGCAGAGACAAGATAGCCGAACTGAGCCGCTATGCCCAGGGCAAGGGTGTGAGCCTGATGCTGTGGTACAACTCCAATGGCGTAACCAATGACGCTCCACAGGGACCACGCAACTGCATGGACAATATCGTGGCTCGCAAGAAGGAGATGGCTTGGATGAAGAGCATCGGCGTGAAGGGCATCAAGGTAGACTTCTTTGGCAGTGATAAGCAGCAGACGATGCAGAACTACGAAGACATCCTGAGCGATGCCAACGACTATGGCATACAGGTTATCTTCCATGGTTGCACCCTGCCAAGAGGTTGGGAGCGTATGTATCCTAACTTCATTTCGAGCGAGGCTGTGTTGGCTTCCGAGAATGTTTTCTTCTCTGAGTATCATGCTAAGCAAGAGGGGTTTGAACTGACCATGCATCCATTCTGTCGCAATGCCGTGGCATCCATGGACTGGGGCGGCACCATCATGAACAAGTATTTGGCTCGTGACAATAAGAGTCGCCATCGCCGTTATACCACCGATGTCTTCGAGATGGCTGCGGCTATTATGAACCAGGCTGCCATCCAGTGCATCGCCATCTATCCTAACAATCTCTCTGAGCTTCCTCAGCATGAGATAGAGTTCTTGAAGAGTGTGCCAACCACATGGGATGAGACCCAGTATGTGGCAGGTTATCCAGGCAAGTATGCCGTGGTGGCTCGCCGTCATGGTGACAAATGGTATGTGGCAGGCTTGAATGGCACCGACCAAGTGATGAAGTTGACTCTCCAGCTCCCTATGCTCGCTGGTAAGACCGTCACCTATTATTATGAATCTCCCAACAAGGACAAGAAGGCTCTCTGGCCCGTATCTCAGGTGAAGACCGTGAAGGTGGACAAGAAGGGAAACCTCAAGGTGGAGATGCTGCCTAAGGGTGGCATCATCGCTCAAGAGTAAAATAAGAATCAAGCAACAACAATAATAAATCTATTAAGCAATGAAGAGATTAATTTCAGCCGTGCTTCTCTCTGCTGCCGTGGCAATGCCTGCTATGGCGCAGAAGAGCAACAAGGTGCTGAGCAATGGCTATCCATTCGCTCAAGTACCATTTACCAGTGTGAAGATTTCACAGAACACCTTCTGGGGTGCCCGCTTGCAGGCTGCCCAAAAGGTAACCATTCCTCTTGCCTTTAGCAAGTGCGAGAGTGAGCATCGCTACAAGAACTTTGAGATGGCTGCCTATACCTTGCAGCATCCTAATCACCCTGGGTTGAACACCAAGGAGTGGGATGTGAGCAAGTTTATGGGTTTCTCTTTCGATGATACCGATGTATATAAGACCATTGAGGGAGCCAGCTATATCCTCCAGACTTATCCCGATAAGAAGCTGAAGGCTTACATCGACAGCGTGCTCGATGTAGTGGGCGCAGCCCAGGAGCCAGATGGCTATCTCTATACCGCCCGCACCATCAACCCTCAGCATCCTCATGGCTGGAGTGGCAACAAGCGTTGGGAGAAGGAAGAGGTATTGAGCCATGAGCTTTACAACCTCGGACACATGGTGGATGCAGCTTGCGCCCACTATCAGGCTACGGGCAGCACCAAGTTCCTCAACATAGCCAAGCGTTATGCCGACTGCGTGGTGAAGGAAGTGGGACCAAAACCTGGTCAGGCTACCGTGGTGCCAGGTCATCAGATAGCAGAGATGGCATTAGCTCGTCTCTATACCCTGACGGGAGAAAAGAAGTATCTCGATGAGGCTAAGTATCTCTTGGATTATCGTGGCAAGACCCATATCAAGGACCTCTATTCCCAGAGCGATAAGCCTATCTTGGAGCAGAAGGATGCCTGGGGCCATGCCGTGAGAGCGGGCTATATGTATGCAGGCATCGCCGATGTGGCAGCCCTTACACAGGATTCTGATTACATCAAGACCATCGACCGCATCTGGAATAACATTGTGAGCCGCAAGTATTATCTCACGGGTGGAGTGGGAGCTCGCCATGCCGGAGAGGCTTTCGGCGCCGACTATGAGTTGCCTAACATGACGGCTTATAATGAGACTTGCGCTGCCATTTCTATGGTTTACCTCTTTGAGCGCATGTTCTTGCTGCATGGTGAGAGCAAGTATATCGACTGCTTGGAGCGTACCCTGTATAATGGCGTCATCTCAGGCATGAGCATGGACGGCGGTAGATTCTTCTATCCTAACCCATTGTCGAGCGATGGCAAGTACAAGTTTAATGCCGATGGCAACACCACTCGCCAGCCATGGTTTGGCTGTGCATGCTGCCCTAGCAACTTGAGCCGTTTCATCCCATCCGTGCCTGGCTATCTCTATGGCGTGAAGGACAATAACATCTATGTAAACCTCTTTGCTGGCAACACCTCTACCATCAAAGTGGGCGGCAAGGATGTGGTATTGGAGGAGACCACAGAGTATCCATGGAATGGTGACATCAAGATTACGGTAAAGAAGAGCGCTGCCAAGAATGCCAACCTCTTGGTTCGCATCCCAGGCTGGGTAAAGAACCAGGTGGTGCCAAGCGACCTCTATCAGTATAGCGACAATGAGAAGCCAAGCTATAGCGTAACCGTAAATGGCAAGGCTGTGGAAGCTGACTTGGCAGCCAACAAGGGCTATCTGCCAGTGAAGGGCATCAAGAAGGGCGATGTGATCCGCATCCACTTCGATATGCCAGTGCGCACTGTGGTAGCCAACAAGAATGTTCTTGACGACCAGGACAAGGTAGCCGTAGAGCGCGGTCCATTGGTGTATTGCGCTGAGGCAGTGGATAATAGCAATGAACCTGTGCTCCATGCCGTTATGCCAGAGAAGCCAAGCTTCACTCTCATTGACAACTACAGCATCCGGAACACGGAGACCAAGGGAGCCCCAGCCTTCACCGTAAAGGCTATCGTTACCTCTCCAGCCCATGTTATCTATCAGAAGAAGGAGGGAGTGGTCGCTGTAGATTGCACACCTCTCACCCTGATTCCTTACTATGCATGGAATCATCGTGGAGCCAACCAGATGAATGTCTGGTTCTATCAGACATTGAAGTTTATGGAGAAGTAAAAATATATCGATAAGTCGTGGAAATCTATTGAAAATAACAGATTCCACGACTTATTTTTTTTGTCAACTGCGGAAATGAAAACGGTCCAACTAAGGAAATTTAACATGGAAAAGTGTTCTTCTGTTAAATATTCCTTTTTTTATGGCAGAAAATAGTCCAAGTGCAGATAATATCGTATATTTGTGGTATGAAGATTATAGAAAAGAATATCATAGGCAAGAAGAGCCCGGAGACTTGCGAGGACGGACTGGTCATCACAGATGACTTCATCGCCGTGATAGACGGCAGCACCAGCAAGACTCCCAAGCATCTTTCACCCGATATGAAGAACGGCAGATATGCCATGACGCTCATATCGGAATATATCCAGCAAGAGCTGAAGCCCGATGCCTCGGTGGATGATTTCTGCCAAGGCATCACGGCGTATATATCTAATAAGGTGTACCAACCGATGGGCATCACGGAGCAATTGCGCCAGCATCCCGAGGAGCGACTCACTGCCTCAGCCATCATCTATAGCCAGCAGCGAAAGGAGATATGGATGGTAGGCGACTGCCAAGCCATCATCGGTGGTAGGCTCTATGATAACTCCAAGCCCTACGAGCAGAAGATAGCCCAGCAACGAGTGGCTCTTATCCAGCTAGGCATAGCTTCAGCCGGTGCTCGCAAATGCATCGAACCTCTGCTGATAGAGGCTATGCTGGGAGGGCAGAACAAGACTTATGCCGTGATAGATGGCTTTCCTATCTACCGAGAGGGCGTGAAGGTCGTGTCATTGGAAAAGGATTCCCAAGAGATCGTCTTGGCAAGCGATGGCTATCCTTTCTTGAAGCCAAGCTTGGCTGAGAGCGAGGCTGCCCTGGAACATCTCATCGCCCATGACCCTCAGTGCATCCATGAGTTCATAGCCACCAAGGGTTTGGTGGCAGGCAACAAGAGCTTCGATGACCGCACTTATGTGCGATTTCTTCGAGCCTGAACAGAAGGGAGCCGTAGAAACGTTGTCATCGACCTGTCATGAAATCCCTGTGGCAGGACAATGTATATCGCATAGTGCTCAAATCGAATGGGAATGCCGCAATGGTAAAGACAAGTTATTGCTTCGTTACATTGAAAAAATAATAAAAATATAGGTGGCATTGCTTGATTCTGAATAAAAATGTATATCTTTGCATAGTCTTAAGAATAAACAACAAAACATAAGAAAACCGTTATAAAATATGAAACAAAGACTGTTCATCACTTTGGGTATGGCTAGTTTAGCCTTGATGGCATTTGGCGCGCAGAAACCGAAGACCGTCAAGAAGGCGCAAAAGACAGCGACCGCTCAGCTTCCTGCTTATACCGAGTGGCACGACCTGCAGGTCAATGCCATCAATCGTTTCCCTTTGCATACCTCTTTCTTTACGTATGCATCGGGCGAAGTGCCAGCTTCTGGCAAGGCTGATATGACCAAGAGTAAGAACTTCCTCTCGCTGGATGGCATCTGGAAGTTTAAGTGGGTGGAGAATGCCGACCAGCGTCCTACCGACTTCTATAAGGCTGATCTCGATGACTCGCAGTGGGGCACCATCCCGATGCCAGGCAACTGGGAGATGAATGGCTATGGACAGCCTGAGTATGTGAATGTCGGATTTGCATGGCGTGGACATTTCGACCAGCAGCCACCTGCCGTACCAACCAAGGACAATCATGTAGGCTCTTATCGCCGCATCATCGACATCCCTGAGGATTGGGATGGCAAGCAGGTTATAGCCCACTTTGGTAGCGTTACCTCCAACATCTATCTCTATGTGAATGGCAAGTTTGTGGGCTATGCCGAGGATAGCAAGGTGGCAGCAGAGTTTGACATTACACCTTATTTAAATAAAGGCAAGAATCTCATTGCCTTCCAAACCTTTCGCTGGTGCGATGGCTCTTGGGATGAAGACCAAGACTTTTGGCGCTTGAGCGGTGTGGCTCGTCAGAGCTATCTCTTTGCTCGTGATGCCAAGGTGCAGTTGCAGGACATCCGAGTTACTCCAGACCTCGTAAACGACTACAAGGACGGTGTGCTCAACATCAAGACTACCGTCAAGGGCAATCCTGTGGTCATCTATCAGTTGCATGACAATGTAACGGGCGATGTCATCCTCCAGAAAAAGGTACAGGCAGTGAAGGGCAAGGCAGACTGCACATTGGAGATACCAAATCCTAAGAAGTGGACCGCCGAGACGCCTAATCTCTATACCCTCCATACCATCTTGGGCTATAAGGACAAGCAGAAGAACGCCGTGGTGGGCACTAGCGTAACCCCAGTGAAGGTGGGATTCCGCAAGGTGGAAATCAAGGACAAGCAGTTCTTGGTGAATGGTCAGCCTGTGCTCATCAAGGGTGCCGACCGTCATGAGATGGATCCTGATGGCGGCTATGTAGTGAGCGAGGAGCGTATGATACAGGATATCAAGATTATGAAGCGCCTGAACATTAATGCTGTTCGTACCTGCCATTATCCAGATGATCCTCGCTGGTATGAACTCTGTGATGAATATGGCATCTATCTTGTGGCTGAGGCTAACCAAGAGAGCCATGGTTTTGGCTATGGCAATGATGCTGCGGCAGGCAAGCCTATGTTTGCCAAGCAAATCATGGAGCGCAATCAGCACAATGTGTCTCTCTTCTATAATCATCCTAGCATCGTAACTTGGAGTTTGGGTAATGAAACCAAGATGAGCAGCAACTTCCTGAAGGCTTATCAGTGGATCAAGAGTCAAGACGCTAGTCGCCCTGTACAGTATGAGCAGGCAGGAACTGGAGAGGGCACCGACATCTTCTGCCCGATGTATTATACCGTGGATGATTGCGAGAAGTATAGCAAAAATCCGACTAGCACCAAGCCGCTCATCCAGTGCGAGTATAACCACACAATGGGCAACTCTGGTGGCAATCTCAAGGACTACTGGGACTTGATTCGCAAGTATCCTATCTTCCAGGGCGGATTCGACTGGGACTTCGTGGACCAGGCTTTGCATCGCCAGATATTGGAACCTATGACTATCGATGCGGATCGACTGAATAATAATCAGTTGCGCAAGATAGAGTATACATACGGTGGTGATTACAACAATTACGACCCTAGCGACAATAACTTCAATTGCAATGGTATCATCGGTCCAGACCGCCAGCTCAATCCTCATGCATATGAGCTAGCCTATCAGTATCAGAGCATCTGGACCAAGATGAAGGATGCCCAGAAGGGCGAGGTGGAGATATATAATGAGAACTTCTTCCGCAACCTGAGCAACTACATGTTGGAGTGGCAGTTGTTGGCTAATGGCGAGGTAAAGGAGCAGGGCACTATCAATGAGCTAGATGTGGATGCCCAGCAAACCAAGACTTATACCATCCCTTATAGCTTGGCTGGTACTGAGGGCAAGGAAGTATTGCTCAATCTCGACTTTAAGTTGAAGAAAGCAGAGCCATTGATGCATGCTGGTCAGGTGGTGGCTTATGCCCAGTTGCCAGTTTCAGGCAAGAAGAGCTACTGCCAGGCAGAGAACGCTGAGGGCAAGAGCTGCTGCGACAAGGCAAGTAAGGGCAAGGTGGTGAAGCAGAAGATGAAACTCGTGGATGACGAGAAGAAGTCTGACTGCATCGAGGTCGCTACCAAGGACATCACGCTCAAGGTGAATCGCAAGACAGGACTCATCTCTGAGTACGCATACCAAGGCAAGTCTTTGCTCGGTGAGGGCGGTACCTTGAAGCCAAACTTCTGGCGTGCCCCGACTGATAACGATATGGGTGCCAACCAGCAGAAGAACATGCAGGCTTGGAAGAACCCACAGATGAATATCAAGGGAGTGGCTGTGGAACAAGACAAGAAGGTCAACACCGTCAGCATCTGTGCCGTATACGAGATGCCAGAGGTAAAGGGCGAGTTGACCCTCACTTATCTTTTTGAGGCTAACACCGGCAAGCTGGATGTAACCGAAGACTTCGCCGCTACCGATGGAGCCAAGGTGAGCGATATGTTCCGTTTCGGTATGCTGATGCAGTTGCCTTACGCCATGGAGCAGAGCCAATATTATGGTCGTGGTCCTATCGAAAACTATAGCGACCGCAAGGAGTGCATGCGCCTTGGCATCTACACTGATGATGCCGACAACCAGTACTTCCCATACATTCGTCCGCAGGAGAGTGGTACCAAGAGTGATATGCGCTGGTGGAAGCAGACCGATGGTTCCGGCTTCGGACTGAAGGTGATGGCTTGCCGTCCATTCTATGCTAGTGCCCTCCACTTCGATACAGAGGAACTAGACGATGGTAACGAGAAGGAGCAGCGCCACAGCTTCAATCTGAAGAAGTCAAAATACACCAATCTCTTCCTCGATGGAGAGCACATGGGCGTGGCTGGCGAAAATTCTTGGGGTGCTTGGCCTCTGGAGAAATATCGCATCCATTATGGCAATAAGGCGTTCAAATTTAGCCTGATGCCAGTAAAATAGTGGATAAAACGGCTAATTTAGAACATTATCCAATTTATTATAGCAGAAAATCCACCTCATGAGGGGTGGATTTTTTGTATCTTTGCACCGTGAGTGAGGATGCCTATATATATAATAAGGTGTCTCGCTACAAGAAAATGTTTCATGAGTAAAAATCATAAACCTATAAAACAATAATAACGTAGATATGAGAAAAACGAAATTTTTCGCAGCCATGCTGATGGCGATGGCATCACTCGGTGCTTACGCTCAGCATCAGTTTAACGTACAGGCCAACAAGCCTGGAGTAGAAATTCAGCCTACCATGTATGGTATCTTCTTCGAGGATATCAACTTTGGTGCCGATGGTGGTCTCTATGCCGAGATGGTGGAAAACCGCTCTTTCGAGTTCCCACAGCGCCTGATGGGTTGGAATACATTTGGTAATGTAACCGTAAGCGATGTGAAGCCTGCCTTCCCTCGCAATCCTCACTATGTAACTTTGGAGACTGCTGGCGCTCGTGAGAAGCAGACTGGTCTTGAGAACCGTGGCTTCTTCGGCATGGGACTGAAGAAGGACATGAAGTATGACTTCTCAGTATATGCTCGCTTGCATCTCATCAATGGCAAAGAGGCTAAGTTCCGTGTAGAGATAGTAGACTCTAAGAATAATGTGGTAGACAAGCAGAGCGTTACCGTGACCAACAACAAGTGGCAGAGGGTAACCGCTACGCTCACCTCCAATGTTACAGACCCTAAGGGACTGATGCGTATCTTCTTGGAGGGAACAGAGAGCGTAGATCTCGACCATATCTCCCTCTTCCCAGAGGACAACTGGCATGGACTCCGTGCCGACTTGGTGCAGGATCTCGCCGACTTGCATCCTGGTGTGTTCCGTTTCCCTGGTGGATGTATCGTAGAGGGTACCGACCTTGACACTCGCTATGAGTGGAAGAACAGCGTGGGCGCTCCAGAGAATCGCCCATTGAATGAGAACCGCTGGAGAGATACCTTTCCATATCGCCTCTATCCTAATTATTATCAGTCATTGGGATTGGGCTTCTATGAGTACTTCCTCCTCTCTGAGAAGATTGGTGCCGAGCCATTGCCTATCCTCTCTGTAGGTTTGGCTTGCCAGTATCAGAATAGTGATGATGACAAGAATGCTCACGTGGCAGTGGACGACTTGCAGAGCTATATCGACGACGCCTTGGATCTCATCGAGTTTGCCAACGGTCCTGTTACCTCTAAGTGGGGTAAGCTTCGTGCCGATATGGGTCATCCTGCACCATTCAACCTGAAGCAGATTGGTATTGGTAACGAGCAGTGGGGTCCTATGTATCCTGAGCGCCTCCAGAAGTTTATGGAGCAGATTCGTGCCAAGTATCCTAAGATGAAGATCTGTGGTTCATCTGGTCCTTCTGCCGATGGCAAGGACTTTGACTATGGTTGGGAGCAGATGCGCAAGCTGAAGACCGACCTCGTGGATGAGCACTACTATAAGAGCCCAGAGTGGTTCCGTGAGAATGCCAACCGCTATGACAATTACGATCGCAAGGGTCCTAAGGTATTTGCCGGCGAATATGCAGCCCATGCCACCAACGACCCTAACTCTTGGGAGGCAGCTCTCTCTGAGGCAGCCTTCATGACAGGCTTGGAGCGCAATGCCGACGTGGTATATCAGGCTACATACGCACCTCTCTTTGCTCATGTAGAGGGATGGCAGTGGCGTCCAGACCTCATCTGGTTCGACAACCTCACCTCTGTTCGCTCAGCCAACTACTATGTACAGCAGCTCTACGGACTGAACAAGGGTACCAATGTGCTCTCTCTTACAGAGAATGGCAAGGCTGTAGAGGGCAAGGACGGTCTCTATGCCACCGCTTGCTATGACAAGAACACCAAGAGCTATATTGTGAAGATCGCCAACACCTCTAACGAGGAGAAGGACATCAAAGTAACCTTCAATGGCATCAAGAGCTTGAAGGCAGGCAAGGTAACCTTGCTCCATGCCGATGACATCCAGGCAGAAAACAAGATTGATAACAAGAACGTAGTGGTACCAGTCGTATCCGATGCACAGGCCAATGGCAATGTGCTGAATGTAAAGATGAAGCCAAATAGCTTCGTGGTATATCGCTTCTAAAAACGAGCAAGTGTTTAAGTTAAGATTATATTTATTCTAGTTAAAATCCCTTGTAACTTCGGTAGCAGGGGATTTTTTCTTATCTAAATCTTCGAAAAACGTAGAAATATTTGCCCACTCCACAAATTATTTGTATATTTGCACGCGATAAAGTAATCATTCTAAGAAAATTGTATTTTAAAACTAAGCTATAAGGTATGAAAAGAAGATATGTTTTGTTCTTGGCTTTAGCACTTTTGTGTACTACGGTAGATGGTTTTGCCCAAGGTAAGCGCACGGCTCGTAAGCGCCCTGCCGCTAAGAAAACTGTAGTGAAGGAGACCCGGCCAGAAGCTGAGGTTAAGGAAGCTGTGGCTGAGAAGAAGGAAGAAAGCAAGGCTGTTACCTTGCCTGCCCAGGGCGCTGCTCCTGTGGTAGTGGATACAGTGGTGGTTCCAGCCCCTATACCTCAGGACCGTGTGGACACCATCTATTATAACAAGAACTGGAAGGTAACCACCAACAAGGCTTTCGCCAACTATTATCGCTTGGCTCTCTATCCAGTGAACCCAGCCATGCAGAAGGAGTTTAAGACCTACTATATCACTGGCGAATTGCAGGCAGAGGGTAGCTTCTTGGAGCTGGACAAGAGCGATGATGCTAATAGCCGCTTCACCGATCAGTACGTATCTTACTTCAAGGACGGACAGGTAGAGGAGAACAAGACCTATCGTGATGGTCGCCTGAATGGCGAATACACCATCTATTATAATAATGGTATCATCAACAAGCACTTCACCATGCGTAATGGTATGCGTGATGGTCTCTATTCCGCCTTTACGGAGGATGGCAAGGTATGTACACTCACCCCATACAAGGCTAATGAGCCAGAGGGCTTCTACGTAGTGGTAGATGCTGATGGTAACTACTCTAAGTATTCCATCATCGACAACAAGCCTATCATGGAGACTCCTACGCCAGAGGAGGTGCAGTCGGAGTATAAGAACGGTGTGGCTTGGTCATACTATAACAAGAATGGGCTCATCGTGGGCGCTTGTAACTCCATCACCAATGCCGTGGGCGACTATCGTGAGGTGGGTCTCTATGTGGTCAATAAGAGTATGGTCAATGTAGACCTCGATCCTCGCCAAGTACAGGTATATTCCGTGAAGGGCGAGAAGATGAAGGGCTACCAGATGGTAGGCGTGGAAGAGTATAACGACAAGATCCGTAAGTTCCAGAAGAAGAACAACTATGCCGTAACCAATATCCGTGAGACAGAGGTTAACTCCAACTTGGGTGCCCAGTTTAATGCTGGCAATTCCAATACCGTAAAGGAATTCCAGAAGCGCATCTGCCGTATGCGTGAGTTGGACGAGAGCACCCGTATGCAGTCTACCGACAAGCAGCCTCTCGACCTCGGTTATTTGGAGCGTACCACCATCCACCCAGGAGAGGCAGTAACAGGTTATCTTTACACATCAGATAAGAAGGCAGCCGACCTCTATATTAGGGTAAGAATCAATGGTATCGAATATCTTTTCAACTGGAAAGAGGGAAAAAGACGATAAAAAACATAAAAAAACAGCAATTTGTTAGCAAATTGCTGTTTTTTTATTACCTTTGCACTCGCAAACTTAAAATAAATAGATAAAAGAATGGCTAATTTGAGATTTGAGGTTGTAGCCGAGGCCTTTAAGAAAAGACCT